>CAYIYO010000088.1:0-1688 GCA_964367715.1 uncultured bacterium | reverse complement strand
TAGGTAAACAGGATGGTGTCCATTTTCGGACATGGGAGATGACCCAGGAAGCAAAAGGATTTTCAATCGACAATGGAAAGATTGTCAAAAAATATTTGATCGAATGAAAGGTAGAGACGGATTAATTCAAAGTGACCATTGGGGAACACCTAAATGGCTGTATGATAAATTGAATCAAGAATTCAATTTCGACTTCGACCCATGTCCGCTTCATGCAGATTTTGATGGACTGTCTGTTGAGTGGGGTGATTCTAATTTTATCAACCCTCCGTACAACAGGGTTGATAAACCAAAGTTCATTCAAAAAGCATACGAAGAATACCTAAAAGGCAAGACTTGCGTATTGCTTATTCCGGCGTCAGTATCCACTAAACAGTTCATTGAGTTAATTTTGCCAAACGCAGAGATTAGATTCATTAAAGGTCGAATTGCTTTTTCTGGATACAATACAAAAGGCGAATTTACCGACAAAAACAAAGGTAAACATGACTCAATGATCGTTATTTTTAAGCCGGGTTCGGATTCATCTAAAATTAAATACCTGACTCAATGAAACAACTTACAATCTTGGTTGACTTCGACGGAACCACGGTTACTCACGAATTCCCAGCCATCGGTAAAGACATCGGCGCTGCACCTGTTCTTCGTGAACTCGTTTCAGCCGGGCATCAGTTGATTTTATGGACTATGCGCTGCGATCACACCGAACCGCCAACCTCTGATGATCCTGACATTCATCCTGTCGGTGGGAACTATTTGTCTGAGGCGGTAAAGTGGTTTGAAGATCGCAATATTCCTCTTTACGGGATCAATACAAGCCCAACTCAGGCATCTTGGACCTCTTCGCCAAAGGCATACGGTACGCTTTGCATAGATGACATCAACCTTGGAGCCCGACTGAACAAAATCGCACATCTAAGGCCGTTTATTGATTGGACAAAGACGTGTGAAGATTTGTGCAACACTGGATTGATTCCGTACAAAGCATCTGTTTTTAATGCGATCAATGCTGAGCGCCTAGAAATGCTGAAAAGCTACATGTAATTCTTCTTGTGAGGTAGGAGCCACATAAAGAATTTTATCACCCTTAGTGCCGTGGATGACACTCCTACTGTCTGAAGCGGCATTATTTATTTCATGAGAATCACAAAAAGAATGCGCGAGATCATCCGGGATATGCAAGATGGTGCGCAGTTGATAACAACCTCTGAATCAAACTCAATATCTGTCTGGAAGGATAATAATGAAGTTTATGAATTTAAGTCGTTCCTTTTATTTCGGATGGAGTTGTTAGGTATAGTGTATCAAGAGCCAAAGTATTTTGATTATGTATTGACTCCAAAATTCAAGAAGAATGCTTAAACTACGCGACTATCAAATTCAATGCCTAGAACAGACTTACGACAATATTGCCATTGGTAAAAAGCGCGTAAAAATCTCAATCCCACCAGGATCAGGTAAAGGAAATATTATATGTGAACTAATATTAAATTACTACAAACAAGGCAAAACTGTCCTTTTTGTGGCTCATAAGACTAATTTGGTTTCTGCCGAAAACGCCATCGCTGATCGACTCATAGACACTTATCGGTTTGCTGACTTTGGGCTTTATTTGGCCGGAAAGAAAAGTGCTATTAAAAAAGTGATGTTAGGCACTAATAAGACCGTAGCTAATAGAAAGGTGAGCA
>CAYIYO010000087.1:0-1949 GCA_964367715.1 uncultured bacterium | reverse complement strand
ATGTTCCATGTTATTCTGGTTCTTCGGTGAAATAATCAACTGTCCAATACGGAGGCTCATGTTCAACCATGTCTCGTAGAAACGTCCGCTTGTCGTCTTCGTCCATATCCATCCATTCGTCTACGGTGATGCCGTAATTCTCGATGTCATAGACATCAGATCTGGATGATTGGCTTGGTTCGTACTTGACCTTTACTCTCATTGGTTTAAATTTTTAGCGATTTCACAATTTGATTCAGCCTCAAGCCATTCCCATAGAACATCAATCTCCTTCCCTTTAAGGTTCAAAAGATAACGCTCTCCGTAGTTTTCGCCCTGGCGCTTGGCTATGAGTGTTCCGTGTCCGTGAAGAACCGTACATCCTTTGCCTGCCACTTTGTCATACCCGTTTTGAGATTTGATCTCGTAGTCTGGGCCAAAGAATTTTTGGAAGATTGTTTCTGCTAGCATAGGAATGGGTAGATTTTATCGAGTTTGTCGCGCAAGTCTTTACATTCGGTGTATTCATCAGCTCCGTTGTTGAGCAAGTCGCGGATTTCTTGGAGTAGGTATTTGTCGATAAGTGTTTTGCTCTTCAGGTTGTCAAGAAACCCATCGGGAAGACCGTTGATTCGTTCTAGTGCCTCCTTAGAGCTGAGGCCGAGTTGATGTAGGTAGTTCGGATCATCCGGGCTTTTGACGTCTTGATGAGTTGTAAGTGCGCGTTGAGTGCTTTCTTCAAGTGAAGCCCGGCTGATCCGGCCCATCGCTTGGACCTGCATGACATTAGCGCTGGTTGACGCAGTAACGATCTGGGCGGCCTCATCATAATCAATGTCGATGATCTCTTTGCCGCCTTTTGTTTTACGAACCATTTTAAAGCGTTTTGCGCTACTTTTATTTTATTCCGGCACAATGTACCGTCTTTTGAATAAAAGTTGCGTGGCGAGGCTAGGATTAGCCCTTAAATTGAAATTATCGATCAGAACCCGGCTGATCAATACATACGACCTCCAGGTTATCACGGTTAAGAAATCTGAGCACTGCCTGAGCTGCCTGTTCATCCGGGAATCGGAAGGCGCGATATGTTGGCCCGAAACTAAGCTCTAAGTCTTTGGTGGGCATTCGAACCATTGCTACTAAATAAGCAAACATTCCGTTCGTAGGGTGGTCTGATATTTTGATTACGTACATAGGCTTGTGAATTTGAGCCCGGATGAATAATACCGCAAAGATAATCATCCGGGCAATATGAGTCAAGAGGGGTGTAAAATTAATTTCAATAGATGTAAATTTTATTAATATTAAAAATAAATATGTGCGGGAAAGGGGGCTTTTGGGGGATAGGGTTTAACAGGGTTGCTATGAAGGGAAAAACTATCGTTTTTCCTTATAAGTAAACATATAGATTAATTTATAATTCAATAATAAGTTGATTAATATGTTTACCCTCAAAGCAAACATATTAAATAAAAATTAATTTTAAGGCTAAGCCGCACGCAGTGCTCTTCTAAGCCTAGTATGTTCTTTTTGTCGCTTAGTGAAGGGTATGATTACGTAGTAAGAATACCCTTCTTATAGGCAGGGTCTTTTTTGTACTTTCGGGTGGGTCTTTTTTGTACTTTCGGGTGGGTCTTTTTTGTACTTTCCATTTCACGATTTCCCCCACTTTTTGTTCTCTGGAACCGAGCAAATGTCTATCATTTTGATCACTTTCTTCTTCTTGTAAAACAGCATTGCACCATTCAATTTGAAGCTATTGTCCATGACGTATAGATCACCTTTCCGAACCATCAGTATCTCTTTGTACTTGCTAACTGTTCGCCTATCCAAGCCGCAATATTCCGAAACATTGATATTGGTTTCTTGTTCTGGCCAATCAGAAAATCCCTTGGAAGAATGACACACAGCAGTGAACCAACACGCCCAGGCCGGAGCGCCTTCAAAGCATCTTGTGTCTACTAGCCTTA
>CAYIYO010000086.1:0-2464 GCA_964367715.1 uncultured bacterium | reverse complement strand
AGAAGCCTTTTACTGGGCCGCTACATGCATCAATTTTGATATTGCAGCCCAAAGGGTTCACCTATCCCCGTCATCCTTGTCAAAGCGCATTTCAGAACTCGAAGCATCTTTGGGTAAAACGCTCTTTGACCGAAGCGGCCACAAGGCTACCCTGACGGAAGATGGCATTGCACTTCTTCCCGGCGCACATAAGTTACTGCAAGAGGCCGATCAGTTGCGAACCTCTATATCAGACCGCATTGGTTTGTTTGGAATGTGTAAGTTTGGAATGGGTGAACTTTCCACAATGACGTGGATGCCATCGTTCGTAAACAATGTCAAAGCTCAGCATCCGTCACTCCAAATGGAAGTTCAATCCAACGTAGGTGGCACACTTGAAAATCAAGTCGAACGAGGCGAGCTAGATTTCATTGTTGTAGCGGGACCATCTTCAAAATCTACCTTAGTCTCTGAACCTATTGGTCACATGCAGTTTGTATGGATCTGCCCTTACAAAGACAAGGAAAGTGAAAAACTAACTCCGAGTGAGTACTTTAAGAAAAATAGGCTAATAACTCTTCCAGCACTCTCTGGAGCGAATAGAGTGTTAGACAAGTGGCTCCTTACAAACAAAATAATTCCTAATGATCGGATGTTTTGCAATAGCTGGGCAGGTATTGCTGGGCTGATATCTAGTGGGTCAGGGTTTGGATACTTTCTAGAGTCTTGGGCTATTGAGCTCCAAAAAAAGAAAGTTGTAAAAATAATTAAAGAATGGCCAATGCTTGAGCCAAACCTTTATACATTTGAGTGGCGCAGAGATGACTCGCGCCCCCTCATAGCCGAAATGTCGCGAATAGCAAGAGCCAGCATTAGCTTTCCAGCCCCAGTAACTCTTGCATAGACAACTAACTAGCACCCACCATTATCCGCGCCTATTTTATTAATCAGCAATAAAAAGTAAGCCCACTGTTGCATGTCGTTTAAAACGACACTTCATCACACACTGGTCTAAGCCAGCCCCAGACTCTTGAATTGCCTGGGGAAATTATTAGTGCGATCTATTACCAATCCGAAAGCGGTGCCCAAGGTAATTAAATGACTTTTTTTCGACCAGCCCTTGGCGCCTGTTCGACCACTCCTGGGCCTGGGGTCACAATTACCTGAGCATGAGTATTGGGCAACTTATGCATAAGACTTGCGACCGTAACATTTTTACTTTTAGCCTCTTGAATAATTTCAAAGAGATCATCGCCACTTATAGTCGCTCCCTCTTTGGCTATTGCAATAGTGTCAATCTTAAAAGGTGCCTCATCATACGATTCGCCGGGCACAACCGCATTAACAAGCTGCTCAACAGTATCGTCATTAAAAACATCGCTCATTCCTTCGCCAAAAGAAAAACGTTGTTTAATTTGACCTGGTGAAGTACGCATAGCCTCAATATTAATAATATCCATCTCGTTAAAGGGGACGTGAAAATCGCTGTAATTTATGAATGGTTGCCGCTCTATACGCATTTGGAAATGGTAATGCGAATGCTTTGCATGTTGGGATGTAGCATGCCCTTGATAGTCAGACTCGGCGCAAGAAAATGCCCATTCGATTTTTTTATATTTAATCGTTACTTCAAATAGTTTATTGCCACTACCTTCGCAAGAGAGATCATTAATGTTCCTAGCAAAGCCATCTTGGTTTGCAATCCAACGTAAAAAACTTTGAATTTGAAAAAAACCGTACCGGTCCACTAAAGCAAGAAAATCTTTCTTCCTAAATCCTTTAGGCTTTAAAAGCCAGTGAAGACATGGTAATTTTTTACTAAAGGATGTAAGCGGTCTTTCGCAGATATAGCAATCACCTTTTTCAAAGAACTCAAGAAATCTCTGATACTCCAGTTGTGATTTTCGAAGACCATCCTCATTACCGCGAATCCGCACATCCTCAGGTAAATCCTCTAAAAACTTTGCGAACTGCCGTCCCTTTGCTCGAGTGGCCTCAGTCATAGATCAGATAAGCGAAAAGATATACATAACATCGAAGGTCTAGCTTGTAACTGTTTTTTGCCAGCCAGTACTAAATTTCAATAATTTGTTAAGCTCAAAAGGCGTGTGCCACCCAACGCCCAATGAATTACAAACATCCGGCACTCTTCTTTTGTGTCGCCTCAAAGCAGGCTTAGACACCTCTGATGTGATTACCGCTCTCATTTCAGGGCTCTTAAATGCATACGCAATTAAAAATGGATCTCTTCCAATCTCTTCAACTTCTACATCATTTAAATCGGTGGCATATCCAGCATTGCAGACCTTTTGAACAAGCCCGATATCAACCTCTTCGTTAAGTATGATGGCTTTTTGAATATTTGGTCGCTGAATCCATTCAAACAACAAATCCTTTGCTTGATCATCAGGACCCTCTTTAATTTCCTCAAAGATTTCCCTTGGAATTTTTACTTGACCATTGCTAGCTAAGTATTCAAGCCAAT
>CAYIYO010000085.1:0-2508 GCA_964367715.1 uncultured bacterium | reverse complement strand
ATTACAGACGAAGGAGCCGTAGAACTTTTCGCCGAACTTTATATGGCTCTTCCAGAAGCAAACCGCGCCGAATTCACTAAAGCAGTTAAAGATAATTTAGCAGCTGGAGATGCAGTTCCTTTGGCTGCAATAGGAAGTGCTGGATGGGTAATTATGAAGGAGTTGTCTGTTACTAATAAAACTAGTAAAAAACAGTTTTCTAAACTAGCTAAAATTTTAGGGAAAGCAGAAGGAACTATAATTTCAGACTACACAACTACCGTGCTAACTGTAAAAAATGATGGTCTAACTAAATCCGGAACCAAAGAAATATCTCTAAATAGAGAAGTGTATAAATTTAATAACAGTTTTTTTCTCGATCTTCCGAGAAATGTTCACATAAATGGTGAAAATATGTTTAATGTCATTCCAAGGAATAATCATAATTTAAATTTTGAAGAAAATGAACAAGCTTGTGTACGATCTCTTTTAAATTTTGCTCCCCTTAAAAATAGCTCTAAAGACGAGCTACACAAAATATCTTTATTTATTTATCAGGGTATTTTTGGGATAATGCAAGAAGATTTAGCACACCAATACTTTTTGCCTCAGGGAGTGTCGATCGGAGCCGCGCCTAAGGTGGACAGAGTTTGTAATCTTGATTTGGAAGATCGAAAAGCTAAACTAACAGCTGGAAATACCTTTTGCTTGAGAAGTCTGAAAAATCCAACTATAATACTTACTACTATTAGGATAGAAATCAGTGCAGAAAACATTTATGATGACGAATCATTGATTACTTATAGGTGTATCGTTGTGCCTACTCCTGTCGATGATGGCGATGCCCAATAAAAAACGTTGTGATTAAAAATGGCCTTTCCTGAGAACATCACAATTGAACTCAAAGACGGCCATGTTGAGGCTAATAGTCTCATACTAGCCAATGCAAGCCCATATCTTTTTAATCTTTTCCATACAGAATGTGTCGATAAAAATAGCTCTACAATAAGCCTTAAAACAGAAAATATTTCTTGTTTTACTGATCTCCTCGAATACATCAATACCGGCGAAATTAAAGAGCTGTGGAAAAAAGATCAGGCACAGTCTGAAGCGTTAATGTGCGCAGCAGGAAGATTAGAACTACTGGATGTTGTGGGCATCTGTGCGCAGCATCTACAACGCTATTTTACGCTATCTAATGCAATAAAATATCTTGGAATAGGCCTCGAAAATCGTTGGGATTCCCTTTGCACGGTCTGCTTCGACTTTTTTAATAAGCAAAACTTAGGATTCCGTTTTTTATCCCTTTCTCAAAATACCCTTTCAATTGAATTCACAAACTACCGAGAAGAGGGACTTGATCTCTTTTATCAATTAAAGTCACATGTCTCTCACTTAAAATTAAATGGATCCCTCGTTGAAGATCCTAATTTTAGTGAACTTCTCCACGCAGTGCCCTCTCTTGTTTCATTAGACCTAAGTGCCACACGACTTTTTAGCGAACGCATGATGGATATTCCAGAAAAATTAAGAGAATTGGATGTCTCCTCATGCGGATGGATCCAAGACGTCACCCTCCAACGACTAATCGTCCATCTTCCACATCTTCAAAAGTTAAGCTTAGAAAGTAACGGAAATGTTGGCTATAGCAGTTTTTCAACGCTCTTCCATCTCAAAGAACTAACCTCTCTAGATGTTGCGCGCTGTCATCAACTTCAAAATGAAGACCTTAAATTGATCTGCAGAAGTTGTCCTTTTCTGGAATCACTCAACCTAGAAGAATGCCACAAACTTACCGATGCCGGTTTTATCGAAATCGCGAAACAGTCTCTACCCCTTACTCACCTTAACGTGAGCAATACCAACATCTCCAACACCCCTCTAACAGAAATATGCCTTCATTGCAAAAAACTTACCTCTCTTGAGGTCGTCCGGTGCCCCTATGTCACCGAAAAGGGCATTCTCCGTCTTAGACAACTTTATCAGACCATAATGGTCCAATTCTAGATTAAAGCTTTTTTTCTCGTTATTTCTGTGCTCTTAGCTGGTAAACGCGCGTGCTTGCACTCCAAGCGCCCACGCGGCCGAGTCGTCTATTTCGCGCAGCGCATGGAGTGCAAAGCCTTAGCGTTGCTCTATCGTTTGGCGGTTTATGCGGCTTTTGGCGGTCTGAAAGACCGCAAATCCTACAGCCTAGGTCGAAGCGCAGCGGAGGCCTAGGATCGGTAATCAGTGAGTTTGAGGTCTGAAAGACCGGCATAATGAAATATAATGAAATCATTTACCCGCTGACTTACTCGTTTTTTAACACTAGCTCAGGAACTATATCGGTCTTTCAGACCTCAATTGTTTAATTACCGATCCTAGGCCTCCGCTGCGCTTCGACCTAGGCTGTAGAATTTGCGGTCCTTTAGACCGCTTTTTAAGAAAAATCGTAATCGGTCACGGGTGCATCATTTAAGGCGGTGGCATTTTTTTTATGCATTCATCGCGGCAGCGCATACGCGTCAAGCTATAAAATAAATTGTT
>CAYIYO010000084.1:0-2642 GCA_964367715.1 uncultured bacterium | reverse complement strand
CGTCGGTAATTCATTCAAGGAAAACGTAATAAGCTCCGTAGAGATACGGGATGCGCTTTTAGAGGACCCTACGCCGGGGTTGGCGGCTGCGCGAAACTCAATCGACTACAATATCCGTCAGTTGGCGCTATTGGTTAATCAAATTTGCCTGAAATTGGGCATTAAACGCAACGATTACAGATGATACTAACTAAGGAAGAAGTTTCCAATTTAATAGAAATGTATAAGTCTGGATTGTCAACAACCAAGATAGGCGACAAGATGGGCGTGAATTCCGAAACCGTCAGGAATCACTTAAAAAGAAATGGGGTAGAGATTAGATCTACATGCGCAATACTTGAATCTGGTGAGAGCGAGGTGATACAGGCGTATTCATCAGGCAGATTTATTTCTGATATTGCCAAAGAAAAAGGCGTTGCCGATAGCGTGATAAAAAGAATCCTAAGGAAGAATAGCGTAGAAATCAGAAACCCAAGGAAACGTAAGTTCAACAAAAGCCAGTACCCTGATTTGTTAAAAGACTACTACAGCGGAATGAGTTCAAGTGACATAGCCAAAAAGCATGGCCTTGATCCGGCTGTAATTGTAGTCACTCTCCACAGGGCTGGGTGCGTATTTAGGGACAATTCTGAGCAACACCAAACATACACGCTAGACCACTCTGTTTTCGACGATAAAAACGAAGACCTGATGTACTGGCTAGGCTTTATCGCCGCAGATGGAAACATCCATGGAAACTGCCTAAACATCACAACTCACAGCGACGACGCATACCACTTGCAGTCTTTTTTGGATTTCTGCAAAAGCACCCATCTAGTCAGGAAGAATAAAAATGAAAACACATCCAGGATAGACATACGGAACAGAAAACTTGCCGAAATGCTAACTGAATTAGGCATAACTAAAAATAAGAGCTTGACCTTTTCTCCTACTAAAGAAATGCGTGAGTCAAACAGCTTTTGGAGAGGAATGATTGATGGGGATGGTTGTATTTATATGGCTAAAGATCGCGGCTTGAGCATGAATCTTTGCAGTGGATCCGCAGATTGCATTGAGGCGTTTGAGAAATGGGTTAAATCAAAAACAGATACGGCAGCTAACTCAAAAAAGCGGCCTTCTGCTTATTACTTTAGCATAACTGGGAAGCATGTGGCTAAAGTAGCGAATGAGCTATATGCAGGGAACCCAAAGTATTTTCTCCGTAGAAAGCGGGAGGCAATGAAAAAAGTCATAGATGTATACTAAAACATACGACCAAGGGCTTACTATGCCATTTGACGAATATGTGCTTAAGTTGCCCGATCAACCAGCGGATAGCAAAATAATCAATTGGAGACTCCCAATCTCTCAGCAGAAGTTCGCATACGAAAAGCTGCCTGACTTCAAGACAATGAATGCCCAGGAGCTGGAAAACTATAGCGAATTAATGTGGCACAAAAGAATTCACGGTGAATACCAGTGGATAAAAGGCCAAAAAACCTATATACCAGGAGGAGCATGGTTCTTCTTTAACTTCTGGACCACAAATAGAGGGAAGCGACCTGACTTCAGGTTAGAGGCTCTTGAATTCTTTTGGTTCTGGTATTTATATGTAGAAGAAACACCAAGTGTAATTGGCTGTCTTATTATCAAATGCCGAAGAATCGGGGATAGCGAAAAAGTGTTATGTGTAATGTACGAGCGCACAACAAGATACTTTAATTACCCTGGCGGCATGCAATCGTACACCGATGAAGAAGCAAAAGCAGCTTTTTTAAGGATTGTTCGTGCCCACAAAAAGATGCCTTTTTTCTTTAAGCCAAAAACAAGCGGAACGCTGAGCGAGGAAATGAAATTCCACCGCCCATCAGAGGTTGTTACAGTAAAGAAGCTTAAGGAATCGAGAGGCGAGGTTATCGAAAACTCGGACGGTGAATTTTTAGACTCCACTCTTAGCTACAGAGCGACTGTCAATTTGGCATATGATGGCCAGATCCTTGGCACCTTTACACTCGATGAATGTGCCAAAATACCTATATTTAAATTAAATATACGTCAGCAATGGGACAACATTAAGCGTGTATTAACCTTAAATAACGGCATGACAGCCTACGGGAAAGCTATGTTTTTATCGACCGTCGAGGAAAAAAATAGCGCCAACGACCCAGACAACTCAACTGTCGAAATGGCAGAGAAATTATGGGACGATTCCGATCCAAATAACCTGGATGCCAATGGTCAAACCAAGAGTGGTCTCGTGCGACTTTTCAGGGGCTTCGAAAAAAACGCCCAAATCGATGAATTCGGCTTCCCTAAAATCGAAGAGGCTCGCAGATACCGCCAAAATATCATCGACTCCCTACTCCGCGACAAAAACTACAGCGAACTCCTCAGTCTCTACCGCAAAGAACCCGAAACAGTCCAAGAAGCCTTCTCAAAGTCAACGACAAACTGCCCACTTCACCCAGAGATGTGTCAAACCCGGCTGAACGAGATTAAACTAGGCACAAACCACGTAGGAGAAAAGGTAGACAACGAGGTCATAATAGGAAACCTCCAATGGAAAGGCGGAAAGCCAGGAACAGAAGTTGAGTTCGTTAGGTCTAAGGACGGAAGGTGGCACTTTTCTCAATTTCCTTTCAGAGAAAACTCGGTTTCAAAAC
>CAYIYO010000083.1:0-3484 GCA_964367715.1 uncultured bacterium | reverse complement strand
TTTAGGGCGCTGACGGCATTATCACCGGCGCTTTCTTGGCGTTTATCTTCGTCGGCTAATGGGAATGTTTCGCGAATAAGGGAGAGAAGTTGGTCTTTTGTTTGGCCGGCGTAGTTTTCGATGATGCGTTTTTTTTCTTCTAGTTCGCCGTCTCTGCTGGCGAGTGTATAGATTGCTTGTTTTGGCATTTGTTCGATTTGTGGACGGAGTGTTGTGGGGAGCGTGTGGAAGAATTCGAAGTATTGAAGGAAGTTGTAAGGAGTTTGTCTGTTGCCGTAGGTGGCGATGAGCCAGGCGGAGAAGGCGCCGTCGCGATAGGTTGTTAAAATTCCTTGGGCTTTTTTTATGCGTTCGCCGTGAAGGAGGATTGCTTGGTTGTTGATGGCTTTTACTTCGCTGGTGATGGAAATCAGTGAGCGTAAATCCAGAGAAATGTTCTCACTTCCAGTGGCATATTCTTGCAGAATTGTTTCGAGTAACCCTTTTTCATTATCCGAGAGTTCGCTGATGCTGAAGACGCCGGCAAAGCTTGTGCGATTGCCGTCGGCGGATTGTTGCGCCATCATCTCCATCTTTGAGGACACCTCTTTTTTCTTAAGGCGGGCGGCGAGAAGGGTGTTGACGTTACTCATAAGATAGATCTCCTGTAAATCTGCTTTACATTACGTATTTACATTACTTACTTAAGCCGCTGAAGAAGCTGCTTAGCGACATTTTTGTAGTCTTCTGCGGCACGCGAGCGTGGGGATGTTTCGAAAAGGGGTTTTCCGTAGACAGAGGCTTCGGATACGTTGATGTCCCGGCGTACCTTTGCATCGAGAACTTTATCTGGGAAGGTCGAGTGGATGACATCGAGAAAGGCATCGTTGCTTTTTCCGCGGGCGTTCCAGAAAGAGAGGACAACGCCGGCGATTGCGATTGGATGCCGCTGATTGATGCTGCTGATGAATTGAGAGAGACGCTCTAGCCCTTTGACGCTATAGAATTCGGGCGTGGCGCAGACGAGCGTGTGACTTGCTGCGATGAGGGCGGATTCCGTGAGCCAGCAGAGGGAAGGGGGAGTATCGATGATGATGAAATCGTAATTCGTGTTGGCGAGGATATCGCGTAGACGTTCGTGGGAGTAACGGTCGCTGGCGAGGATGTCGGTGACTTCGACGCGCTCTAGCCAGGTGTCGGCAGGAACCAAGTCTAGGTTTTTTATGTGTGTTTTTTTGATGACATCGCTGAGAGGTTTTTTATTTTGCAGGACGGTGGCCATGCTGTCGTGTTCGTCGGGATCGAATCCAAGACCCGTCGTGAGATTTGCTTGTGCATCGAAGTCGACAAGAAGGACTTTCTTTTTGTGGTAGAGGGAGAGGGCGGATCCAATATGGAGTGCCGTGGATGTTTTTGCAGTTCCCCCTTTGAAGCTGCTGACGGCGATGGTTCGTGGATGTTTCATGGTGGGTTTACCTCGCTATTATAGCCCCGATCATATTCAATCGGGGCTATAATTGCAAAGAGTATGGCAAGAGGACAATCTATGCTGTTTGGAGATAAGGAGATGTTAGCGATTTCTCCTCTCTTTCCTTTATGAGAGAGGCGAGAAGAGAATCGACAGCGACTTCTCCGACAACGCGGTTGTCGCGTGTGCGTAGATTGACGCAGGCGCCTTCGACTTCTTTGTCTCCGACAGTCAAGATGTAGTTCACTTGGTCCATCTGTGCGTTGCGCACTTTTTTTCCAATCGATTCATTGCTATCGTCGACGTCACATGTAAAGCCGGCGTTTACAAATTGTTTGGCGAGGGATTTTCCGTAGTCGACGTGACGGTCTGCTACTGTCAGAATGCGCACTTGTCGTGGATTGATCCAGAGAGGGAAGCGGCCGCCAAAATGTTCGATGAGGATTCCAAAGAAACGTTCGATTGAACCGAAGATGGCGCGGTGGAGCATCACAGGACGCTTGCGTGAGCCATCTGGTGCGGTGTATTCGAGATCGAAGCGTTCGGGGAGAGCCATATCGAGCTGCACTGTTCCGCACTGCCATGTTCTGTTGAGGGCGTCGCGGATGTGGAAGTCGATCTTTGGACCGTAGAATGCGCCATCGCCTTCGTTGATTCTGTATTCGCGGCCGTAGGCATCGAGAGCGCCTTTAAGACCTGCCGTGGCGATGTCCCATTCTTCATTGGATCCGATCGTATTTTTTTCTGGCTTTGTGGACAGTTCGAGATGGTAGTGAAGACCGAATGTCGAGTAGATTTCGTCGGCCAGTTTGAGGATGGCGACGATTTCATTTTGGATGTCTGAGGGTTGCATGAAGATATGGGCATCATCTTGGTGGAAGCTGCGGCAGCGGAAGAGACCGGAGAGAGCTCCTGAGGGCTCGTAGCGGTGGACGTTGCCGATCTCTGCAACGCGGAGAGGAAGTTCTCTGTAGCTGTGTGTGTTGGAGCGGAAGAAAAGCATTCCTCCTGGGCAGTTCATCGGTTTGATGGCATAGTCGTGTTTTTCGATGACGCTGGTGAACATGTTTTCGCGGTAGTTTGCCCAGTGGCCGGACTTTTCCCATAGTTCGCGCGTCATCATTGTCGGAGTTTTGATTTCGACGTAGTCGTTTTTCTCGAGGAGAGCTCCGATGAAGTTGACGAGGCGCTTCCAGATGATCATCCCTTTAGGATGGATGAATGGCATGCCTGGAGCGTCGTCTTTTAGGGAGAAGAGGTCGAGCTTTGGGCCGAGGATTTTGTGGTCGCGTTTTTTTGCTTCTTCTAGAAAATGGAGGTATTCTTTTAGCTGTTTTTTGTCGGGGAAGGTGATGCCGTAGACGCGTGTGAGCATTTCGCGTGTGGAGTCTCCTTTCCAATAGGCGCCGGAAGTTTTTAATATTTTTAGTGCTTTGATTTTTCCGAGATTGAAGAGGTGGGGACCGCGGCAGAGGTCGAAGAATTCACCTTGGCGGTATCCTGTGAGACCATCTTCAGGATTAAAACTGTTGATAAGTTCTAGCTTGTAAGGATTCGAAGCAAAGGCGTTGAGGGCGGCTTCTTTGCTTGGGAATACTTCGCGCTGCGATTTATGGTTTTCGTCGATGATTGCCTGCATCTCTTTTTCGATTTTTGGAAAATCTTCTTCTGTCACGGTAAGGTTGGCAAAGTCGTAGTAGAAGCCGTTTTCGATGGGAGGACCGATGGTGGGTTTTGCGTCCGGCCACAGACGGAGGATTGCTTGTGCCAATACGTGTGCAGACGTGTGCCAGAAGAGTTCTTTTCCTGCTTTTTCGTTGAAGTCACAGAATACCACCGAGTCGCCTTCTTTCAATGGAGTCGTCAGGTCGCACATTTTTCCATTTATCGTCGCAGCAAGCGCTTGTTCCGGAGCGTTAAGGTGAAGCAATTCCGCTAAATCTTTTGCAGTGCTTCCATTGGCAATTTCTTGTGAAGTATTATTTTTAAGTTTTATCTGCATGAAAGGTCCTTTTTATTGACTATTCTACACAATCC
>CAYIYO010000082.1:2052-3521 GCA_964367715.1 uncultured bacterium | reverse complement strand
AAAAAAAAGGAAGATCCCCATTGAAGGGGATCTTCCTTTTAATCAAGAAACTACTTAGAGCAGATCCTACAAACTATCTATTCACATCGATTAGAATGCGTAGATTGCTTGGATTCTGTATTCTGAGTAGTGGTGTGTACCAACGTAGCTTGATTTAATTTGACGGGACCACTGGATACGTGTATCGATAGTGATGTTGTCTGTTAATGCATACAAACCTTCAATTCTCCAGCCCTTGTAGTTGGTGTTACCTACGCCATTGCCTGGGATTGAGTATCCAAGAGCGTTACCAGAACCGATTCCTGATACATCAAAGTCAGGCACAGCAAGAGCTTGCACGTATTGGTATTGTGCCTTAACAGCCCAATCGCCTTCGTACACAACTTCACCAATTTGTAATCCAGCGTACCAGCCGAGATTATCATTTTGGGAGTGAATAAAATCAGTGGCGCTTGTAATACCCAATGGTGACGCAGCAGAGTTAAACAATACCGCACCGAATGCTTTTGCTGGCATGCAGAGGAACTCTGGATCTAGGTGGTAAGCAACAGTGAACTGAGACACTTCGAATTGCGCACCTTTTGGATTTTTTACACCACAGACGTTTTCGCCGTGTTTTTTCCATTCGATGAAGCTATACTTCACATCGAATCCTGTATCTAGAAGGTTCAATAACCCTGCTTCAACGATCCATGCGTAATGGTTTGAACGGTAGTCGACAACGAAGCCGGCAGCGTTTACGTACCAGTCGCCTAAGCACTCTGAGCAGCTGCTGTATTTGAATAGGATTCCGTCAAAACGGCTCAAGAATTGTACTTCTGAGTCGAAGACGTTAAAGAGGTTACGGCGGCCAAGTTCGATATCAAAGCGTGTGCAGCCATCGCAGCATACGTTGTAACCCATGTAGGCTTTTTTGAGGCTAATATCACAGCCAACACCACTTCCGTGGATGTCTTCTCTATAAGAAACATCGATACCATCTATTGTTTCGATGCATTTTCTATCGTTCCAATTACCTGCGCTGTTGTCGAAGTCGAGGTGAGCAACAGCCCATGCGCGGTCGTGAACATAGTCAAAACGGAGATTGAATTCGATATCGATGTCGTTGCGGCTAGGAAGTTCTCCTCCGTTTACACGAACAACACGTCCTGCCAAATTTTCTCTCATGTGGCGCCATTCTGAACGCACATCACCGCTGATTGTTAGGTTGCATGCTTTTTCTTGAACGTTGATTGTTCTTTTTGTGTTGATGTAGTCGTATAACGCGCTCCAATCTCTCTCATCGAGTTCTTTTTCGTAGTGAGTGACGTCTCCGCTTTCGTCGCACTCTGCATAGACTGCAGGGGAAACAAAAGTCGATACGGCAACTACAAGCAACAAATACTTTAGTAATTTCATGAAATTCTCCGTTTTTTTCTTGTGCTTTTTATTCATCATCATCTTTTTTAATATGTTGAAGGAGCTTCTTT
>CAYIYO010000082.1:0-1952 GCA_964367715.1 uncultured bacterium | reverse complement strand
TACTCGTAACGGCGATGGTAAATGCCCCATGTCGGAGTTTTTCGGGAGCCGTCCAGCCACTTTTCCCATGCCTGCATCGGCGCCCCTATGATTCCCAACCGATCGGTGCACCATAGTTCAAATTTTCCATTACCAGGATTAATCACAAACGCAAAGTCCTCGCGGACCCAGTTAGTGTCGGCGAAGAGAAGTGGAGCAGAGAGCGCATAGCCTTCGGCGCGGCAGGCATCGACAATACTCTTTTGAATATTGAATGGAAAAGATGTTTTATTTGTTGCGAGGCAGACCAGCGCTTGGCAGATCTCTTGAAGGTGGAGTGCAGTTAGGAGTGGGGAGGTATTTTGTTCAGCCGATAAGGGCTCGACTAAGGCAACCGCTTGATTGACCTGGGCTTTCGTGAGTTGAGGGACCAATGCTAACACCTCTTGGACCCGTTGCTTTAGCTGATAGGAAGGAAAAAGGGGAAGCGAAGAGAAAAGAAGCGCGTCGATTGTCGAGGCAGAAAGGATCGACATTCCCCGCCGCTGCAGTCCGGGATCGTGAAGAATTCCTTCCATGACATAGCTGCGAAAAAATGGAGGGGACATTGTCCCTTGGATATTTCCGAAGAGTTGGAAAAAGCGCGGATGGAAATCAGGAGAAATTTCTTTTGAAATACGGTCGATAAGAAAGGCCATCATCTCTTTATTTAGCACATGTTTATCGACTGCGCGCTCGGCGGGGATGATGATATTATCCCGCACCCATGTATAAGTAAAATCTGCACTTCCCCACGCTTCTTTGAGAGGGGATCTGCCTGGCTTTAATAAAAAAACGTGTGTAGGAGAGTGAATTAAAAGAGAAGCTTCACTATTTTCTCTAAAAACCTCCATTTTATCTCGAGGAATCTCTTTTAGCGTATCGGCAATAAAAACCAACAGCTCCGTTGGACTTTCCACCCACGTCGAGGCACTCGCTAACTTGTCTCCTTTTCGAAAATAGGTCGACAAAAGTGCTTCCACATTTCCACCCGACGTATACGACCAGGGTTTTGCTTCAACTTTTTCCAGGTTTTCTAAAGGATTTTCTATCACTGGTTTATTGTGGGCGACCGCCATGCGGTAAAAGGCCGATGTTAAAAATTCAACCCTACGGACATGTGTAATCATTTTCGTTGTGATGTCGCTGATGTAGGATTGCATCCCCTTGAATTCCTGCTCGTTATCCATCTCACGCTCGGTCATCATAAAGAAGCTGACGATGCTTTGGATAAATCCTGCCGCATCATCGATTGATGTCCATTGCGAGGTGTTGCTTCTTCCATGTTTAAAGAGAAGGCGGAATCCAGCAGGACTGTCATCGTAAGGACCAGACGAAAGCTCTATCATCTCCGGATCGTACACTTCCTGGTAGTAGCGGGGAAAACTATTAATATAATAATCAATTAATTGATTGTACAAGTTGGCAAGACGCTTTGCCATTACATAGGCGCGGTCCCGATCCTGTTGAACAATATCCATCTCGCTGGCTTTTGCCTGGTATTCAATTCGCAGCCACCGCGCCTCCTGCTCGGAAGAGGCATTGCGAAAGCGCGCTTCCATCGTCTTTGCTTCGTAATAGACCCGCTCGTAGTCGGCGTTAATCTCTGCGGCTTTTCGATTTTCTTGTTCAAGTTTTGTTTTAACGTTTTCGTAAAGACATTGGCCCAAGCCACCCTCATCTTCCGGTCGCAACCCTAGACTAGAATAAAAATTCCACTTAGCAAAGTCCGCTTTCGATTCCGCAAAAGAAGCAATCGTATATTCCCACGTCCGCAACAACGAATTATCCGCAATCGCTTTAAACGCATTTTTTGCATTTTCAAACGCCAACAAATAATGCACACACGCCTGCCCTATTCCACCACTCGCTTTTCCCGACGAAGGAACGTGCATCATCAAGGACCCTTGAATCATCTCGTTTGGACGCTTCTT
>CAYIYO010000081.1:0-3760 GCA_964367715.1 uncultured bacterium | reverse complement strand
TTTGTAAAACTGTAAGTGACGCGTTGTTCAAAAGCGCTGGCGGAGTTTAAGCTAATGGTAAATTGATAAGATGTAAAGCTTGTGTTGTCTGGCACTGTGGATCCAGTGTTTCCTTCATAACGTGCAATAGAGCTTACATTTAACACATTCCCAGTGCTGGTACTAACGTTAGTAATACTAACATCGATCGGATCTATTCCATTGTATGCAGCATCTGCACTTACTGCAGCGCTAGTAATAATAGAGTAGGCGACGCTATGAGTGATACCATCATCAATACCGGTGATGGAAACTGTTTGAGGAGTAAACCAATTAGAGGAGGTGAAGGTTAAAGAGGTGTTGTTGACAATTCCTTGGGAAGGGTCACTACTAGAGAATGCAATGGTGACATCTGCAGTGGGCTGGCTATTCAACACGACATCAAAAAAAGCGTATCCATTTCCTGTTGTGACTAATCCGCTGGTTTGGCTGATATTAATCCCAGGTGCTAGATAATGCTCCCATGCCGCTTGTTGATTATTCGCAAAATAGAGAGAGCCTGCATCAATAGAAGGATCGGCAGTATTAGTCGAAGCGTCTAATATCCAATTGGCCCCAAAAGATTCCGCACCAATTAAATGGGTAGAAGCGTGAATGGTAATACTATCACCGTTAGATAAGTTTCCAGTGGTAGAATTGATCATTGTACCGAAGTCATGCAAGAATTGTGAGCCTTGTAATCCAGCAGCAACGTTACACCCAAGGATATCAATTGATCCACTGGGAATAAGGTTACTAGTAACATTTTGCCAGAAATTGATCATATCGCGGTTTTCTGGAGAAGCGCTGATTGTGCCGCTATTGACTTTCATTTGATTCAAATCAAACTGGCCGGCACTTCCTTCCGTAACGAATCCAATGCTATCAGCTTTTTGTCCATTTAATGCCGCATTTAACTTCGAAGATAAATCTTGTAAGGTAGTGTTGTTGTCGTAGCTGACGACGATTGTTTTTTGATCTTTGGCTGCATCTTTAAGAATTGCAGAATCATGAAGATTGTCAGAAATAATAAGAACGCGGGTATTATTTGCAGCATCCCCATTTTCATGTTCAGCAGGAGTACTAACAAGTGTAGGGGTAGGGGGAGCGGCGACGACATGAGCAATGGCACCATCAAATACAATGCGGTCTTCTAGAGGTTCAAGTCTAAACTTCATTAAAAAGTGTACCTTTTTATTTCGCTTATAATTTTATTTTATCATTTAATTAATTATTTATCATCTAAATGTATAAAATAGTTTATTAAATCAGTGTTAAAAAGATTTGGTTAAAATGAATAAACACCACTTCTTATTTATATTTAAGCAAGTATTAAGCCAAAAAGAATTTGGTGATTAAAAAGTAGAATATTTTGAGGGGAAAGCGGTGTGCTAAGCGCGAGAAAGCGAGATTTGTAAGGAAGAGTTGAATGGGAAAGGGGGCCCCTGGATTAGAGAGGGCCCCTGGATTAGAACGAAAATACTACATTCCGAGGTAGTGGCGTAATGCGCCCCACGGCTTCCTAATAATAAAGTAGAAAAGAGAGACCTTTTGTCCGTACAAAATTGCAGTTCCTTTAAGACCTAGCTTAATATCGTCCGGTTGCCTTACCCAATTCGCTTCGGCAACAAAACTAGGAACACTCGCCGTGCTAATCATGCTCTCGTTCGCAATGTACAGTAATTTTGCATCATAGCTTTTTGATGGGTTGATATTTAAAACGACTCGAATTGGCTTTTCTTCATCTAAAACTATGTTATCGTCTTCAGGAATCCATATTCTAACTTTGGTATCTTTTGGATCATTGATAGAAAGGATACGTTCGCCCACTTTAACCGGCTTTCCGCGCCATGCATCCGGATTATCTAACATCACGACGCCATCTTCTTTCGATTTTTGAGTCAGCTGGGTGGACTGCCATAATGCGTAATTGAGGTCGATTTTACCTTTTTCTAGTTTTAGCTGTTGAATTCCAAGTTCAGTACGCGATTTTTTATCATCCAATCCCAAGGTTCTTCCACGGTTAACTTCTGCTTCCAACACTTCTACTTCTTTTTGTGCCACTTTGAGGTTTCTTAAAGGAATTCGTTTATCGTACTCAAAAAGGATGTCTCCTTTTTTTACATTTTCACCCGGATTAACCTTTACCTCTTCGACAATGCCTTCGAGGGGAGCCGTCACAAAGAAGGGATCATTTGCTACAATTTCGCAAGGAGCGACGACACGGAGGGGAACTCTAACGATGAAAAGAAAAAGTAAAAATCCGGCCAAAACAATCGCAATTTGCTGTTTAGTGATCCCTTTCTCTTGTAATTTAAAGGAAGGGGTCAATTTCTTCCATGCGCTTCCATAGGCGGGGGTGAGGTAGTTAGATAAGAATTTGATCGACTCATCGACGATCTCGCCTTCTGCAGGCTTTCCAAAGCTTTCTAGCCACAATCCTAGAACAAGCTCTTCGTCAGAGAAGATTGGTAGCCAAATGACCTGAGAATTGGTCTGTTCATGAAACTGGCGCCACGTCGGTTCTGCTTCTGTGTTAAAAGAGCTAGCATTAAGAAGCCCGGCCTTATTAGGGGTAGTTAAACCCTCGGCTAATGCCTGCCACTGTTTTGTTAGCTGCGCATCTTTGTTAACAGCTGTCTGTCCGGAAACACCTAAAATCCTAGGTTTATTTCCTTGCATCCCCCACAATACCGCGCGGTCATAACGAGCAGCCTGAATGGTATCGTTCAAAATAATAAAAATGAGAGCCTGTTTATTCTTCGCCGAGAATGCTTTCAAATTTAAGCGGTTGATGGCCGCCATATGTTGGATGAGCGCTTGGCTTGGGCCAGTCTGAGAACTTGTCATGTTTTAGGCTTCCTTGGCAGTGGGGTTATTATTTAGTCGCCGCTTTCTTTTTTGCGTTTTCGTCGATGCCATCAAAGTTCGCTCTTCCAGACATCCCTGCAACAAGCTTTCCTTCCGCATTGTCAATATCTGCTTCGATTCTAATCGTCCCGCTTGAAGGGTCAATCACAGAGCCAATACGTGAAATTTTAGCGTCGAACGTCTTGCCCATTTCTTTTACATCAATTGTAAAATCGGTGCCAACCTTGATTTTAGGGAGCATTGTAGAGGGTACTAAGATTTTAGCAATCAGTACTGTATCGTCGACAATTTCAATTAAATTCTTACCTGTTGTCGGTAGCTCAAACTCTTCGATATCAAGTGAGACCACTTTTCCATCAAAAGGCGCTTCAATAATAGTTGCAGAAAGGTTTTTCTCGGCAATCGAGAGGTCAGCCTTTGCTGTTGCCACATTGGATTCCGCTTCTTTTAACTCAAACTTCGAAGCGACATTGTCCTTGAAAAGCTGCTGCTTGGCTTCCAGCTCAGTCTGTGCCCGCTCTAGCGCGCTCTTTGTTTTTAGCAAATTGCTTTGATAGATAGTGTCTTCCAGCTGGATCAAAATATCATCTTTTTTGAAGTTCTCGCCGAGTCTCTTACTGATTTTCTTTACAGGAGAAGGGACCTCTGCTGCAAGCTGAGTGCGGCGGCGGGGATCGATCACAACCTGAAACATTTCGCCTTGCCCGTCATCCGTTGTTCCCACATTGAAATCAGGGTAATCGAGACTGTCAGAAGCCTCCTGGGCTCCCGCCATGGCGGACATGAAAATTAACCCTATGACGCATGTTTGTGTGATTTTTTTCATCCAATTGACGAGGTGGAAACCCAGTGCTTTAGCTCTGGGAGGAAA
>CAYIYO010000080.1:0-3943 GCA_964367715.1 uncultured bacterium | reverse complement strand
ATTTGAATAGATAGTATCAGATATGTATAGATTTATACAAACTGTTTCGAACCCTGACCCTTTTATTTTCCTTAAATTTTAGGATGAGTCGACCAAAGGAAGGATTACCCTAAAAGACCAGAGAATACATATGAGAATCACAACATTTTTAAATTCATTAACTAATATTGACATAGAAGCTAAAAAAGAGGCAATGCAGCTCACTGCTTTTCGATGGGCGGTATTACCTGTTGAGCAGATTTTCCTCCGCCTCAAAATAGAAGCCCAGGCAAATCCTCAAAAATCAGCTGTATCATCTGTAGTTGATTTAATACGCTCAAAAGGAATAAAAGGCCCATTTGAAGGATCTGCCATCAATATCGCATGGCGAGCATCTAAAGAGATTTACCAACGGCCATTACAAACTGCAATTACTAGATTTTACCGAGGTGTTATACCCGACAATATTAATAAAAATCACTTTGTCAGTAATCTTTTAGCAGGTGTCACGTTTGCATGCGTTGTGCAAACAGCTATCGGTCTTCCCCTGGAAAGACTTTTCATCGAACGAACAGTTAATGGCAGTTATAAATCCTACTTTGAAACATTAAGTGGTAAATCTTTTTTTTAATAAAGCAGCAGACCTCTATACGGGTGGACAAGCTACACTTATACGTCATTCTATAGTTTGGTCTTTATTTAATACATTTCAATATGCTTCTAAGCAACTTACCGACAAGATTGATCCTAAGAATCAATATCCCAATCTCATGTTTACAACTAGCATTTTTCTCACCTCCACGGGAGTGGTAGGTGTCGGATACCCTCTTGAATTTCTTAGGAATCGTATTCTAATGGAGCCTGAGATACTCAAAAATGGAACAATTAAAGCTGTCCAAAAACTTGCTCTACGTTATCGCTTCCGTCATCTATACACTGGAGCTGCAATTGTATGGGTACACAATTGTATACAGACAACATATATGAAAGCCTATCAAGACATGATCAACAATAGGATTGACTCAAGGAAAATTGGTGACAGCTCCCTCAGATGAATCAGAGGGCTTCCCGATTAAGGGTTCTCTGACTCATTGCCTGACTTATTCAGGCGAGGTATTCCTTCCATGCTATCACCATATTTTTTTATCAGGATGCTCGGGTACTATATGAGCTCCCTTTTTACTATAATGAACGAAGACCACATAGCTTATTAGACGGCCTATCGCCAAATGAATTTAAAAAAGCTTATGAAGAAAAAATTAAAAAAAACCGGGTAGCATGATTTTTCTAAATTGAGCTGGACCTAAAAATGGAGCAATGTCAGGATTATTAAGGGAGCAGAGCTCCCTTAATTGCCTGAAAGAGGAGTCGAACCTCCGACCTTTGCATTACGAATGCGGGAGAAGACCAAACAATCCAATACTAACCAACCGCTATGAGCATGATGATAAACGGTTTCCATTCAAATTGCTATTGGATAGCATTGGTTATTGTTGGTGAGATAGGGAAGTCACTGCACCAAATTTGCACCGCCATAATATTGAGGACACCTACTAAAATAGCACGTCTAGCAACTCGACTATGCAAATAGATATTATCGTTATCAATAAAGGTAATCCGCAGAAAACCATTGATTTTTGATATTCAGCACGCGAATATTTCATCCAAATAAAAAAAAGAGCAATGGGTATCGAAAAAGGAATGGAAAGAAAAAGAAAAATGTATGTCCATCCTAAAGGAATGGTCATATGAGGATCGTCAAAGGCCATAAATGAAAATAAAGAAAAGTATAAAAGAATGGGAAACAAAACAAAGTAAATCACCGTCGAAATAAGCCCCCAGCACTTCGCTAATTTCTGTCTTTTAAGAGGTGCATCATTACCATCCATAAAAAATACCCCTTATACAGTTGCATAGACCATTAAAGATGCAGAAAAGTCTTTACAAGCCAAGCGGTCACTTTTATGTTTCAATATGATTGCTTTGACAATGTTTTGATAACAGTCATTGGAGAATGAGTGTTCGATGGTATTTCCTGCATCTACAATGGTTACATTACTGATACGAGCAAGTTGTTGCTCGTAATATTTCCTACGCTGACTTTCGAATCCCTCAATAACGTGAATGTGCATTGAGTCAACATATAACATAGCATCCTCCTCTGCCCATCTGCATATCAACTGTTCCTGTGTAAGACCCTCTTTCAGCCCCAGATAACAACGCATAGCCAATGTTCGGTCATTAGGAGAGCCGATTAAACAAATTCTATCAGCTGCACTTGCATAATTATGAGAATCAGGATGGCATTTGTCCGATGCAACAAATGACCCACCCCCAAATGTATAAATTCGGAGTTTCTGTCTTTCCTCGTGATTTAAAAGCTCTAAAGCATGTTCGCTTATTATTGCCCCCATACTATGGACAAAAATAATAACAGGGGGATTTGATGGGTCATCATTCGACAAAGAGAGAAGATATCTGAAAAACTTCACAGCCAAGCTAACAATTTCGGTATCGATATTTATTTTTAGTACACCACAGACTTTGATATCTTGGAATTTTCCCAAAGTATCATTCGGCATCGACAAGACTTGTTCGCCATCTGAAGATAAAGAAATACGAAGCGCCGACTCCAAAGCACCTTCTTTAGTATTCCAAACACCATTAATGAAACCCCAAATGCACTGGTTCTCTTTTTTCTCACCAACAATTCTTACTAGCGTGTCAATCTGTCCTTGCAAAGGAGGTAATGATTGCTGTGGCATACGTATGTTCCACATAGAATAGGTGGGTCGAGAGCGTAAATGGAAGCCTCCATCTTTTTGGTGTACGATGACGCCATCTAAACGGTGAGATGAAATCCATTCAACAGCTTCTGTTTTAGAAAGAATGATGTGGTCTTCAATCAGATATGTATTTTCTTGGTTTTTAGCATTTTCGATCTTAGCAATGATTTTTGGCAGAAGAGAAAATGTTTCATCACCTGTAAATGTATATCCACAAAGTTTTTCAATCCCTATAATCAAACGATCAAATTCTTGGAGATTAAGAAATTTGATCTTTGTATCGGGAGATATCTTGGTACAAGAAGACAGCTGTTTTAAAAACTTCTCAGTTGCTTTCGGTTGGTAATGCTCGGCAATGGTTTTTAATGTTGAATCATAGTATTTTTTCGAACGTAGCCATGCCGATAACGCCATGCGACCGTCTTCGGGGCAAGAAAAAATTGCATAACAACCGCAACTCCCTATTGAACCATTCTTACGAGCAAAATGGCTATGGCTACGAATCAATCCAGGATTGTTAAGCCGCCAAGATAAGTTTCCTCCCATAGCAACATATTTGTTTCCAACAGAATCAAAGTAGAAAATAACCTCGTCGCTATATTTATAGGCCAATCGATACACATTATCCTCCCCAAAAAAACAAAAAATTTAGGCTAAAACTACACCTCACTATTAGATAGCATCCAAATATAAATGAATTTCGCTCAAAAATGCTAATGGATTCGTGACAACTCACGAGGTTTGCAGGCAATGAAGTTGTGGGTGTGGCATTGCTCTAATCATGAATTCATCAAAAAGAGGTACAGTGAACGCGAGTTCGCCATATGCAGGACTGTAAATCATCCCTTTTTTAATTAAATTGGCTCTAACCGATGCGACGCTAGTAACTTTGATTTTTAAGAGTTCAGCAATAGCTCCTGTTTTAGATGAACCTCCACCAAGACTAGCCATCTCACGCAAAAAATTCTTTTCGCTAGGAATCAGACGATCAAATCGGACTCTAAAAAAGTTGTCATCAAGTCGTTTAATGACTACATCGGTAGCATTTTGAACCGTTTGAAGAGAAATCGGACTTCCCTTGGCATGATTCCAAGTTTGGTAGCCCCACTCCTGAAGAAAGTAGGGGTTCGAAACAGTTTGTATAAATCTATACATATCTGATACTATCTATTCAAATG
>CAYIYO010000079.1:0-4547 GCA_964367715.1 uncultured bacterium | reverse complement strand
GTATACCCCCTAGGGGGTATACTTGTTTTATATGAAATACACGGACAAAAACAGTAAGGCAAAAGTCGTACGCCGACTCAAGCTTTTAGAGGGTCAGGTTCGGGGACTTCAAAAAATGGTCGAAAACGACACCTACTGTATTGATGTGATCACACAGACATCAGCGGTAAAACAGGGCTTATCTAACGTCGAGGACATGCTCCTTGAAAGTCATCTTGGGCATTGTGTTACTCACCAGATACAATCTGGTCAAACAAAAAAGGCCAAAGAAGAAATTATTAAAGTTTATAAATTAAAAAGGAAATAATATGAAAATATCAATTTATTTGACAGGCGGATTAATGATTGTTAGTGCGATCCTAGGGATTGGGTTTGGCTATTATCTCACCCCGGAATATCAAGTTTCTATGTACGAAAGAAGCTCTATGGATCTCGGAAGAGCAGATAAAACTTTTGATTTAAGATATATTAACGCTATGATTTCTCACCATCGCGGAGCAATGCTTTTAGCTGAGCAATTATTAAAAAATACAACTCGACCGGAAATGAAAGAACTTGCTCAAAATATTCTAAAAGACGAACCTGGTGCAATAGCCGAACTCTATGCTTGGAAAAAAGAATGGTACGGAGACACAAGAAGTGTGCATGACCCGATCGTGGCCAATTTAGGTCCGGCAGATGAAAAATTCGACCTTCGATTTCTCAACGCAATCATCGCCCATCATGAGGTTGGTGTGATGATGACAGAAGAAACTCGACAGAAATCCAGTCGAGTGGAGATTCTTAATAACGCTGATGCCGTGGAAGCTTTTTTGATAAACGGGCTTGAAGCCCTCAAAGGTATTCGCAGTGATTGGTATAACATCAAATAGTTATGACTAAACAAACCCTACAAATAAAAGGGATGCATTGTGCGAGTTGCGCATCTGTCATAACAAAAAAGCTTTCTGCTGTACCACACATCAATTCTGTATCTGTAAATTATGGTACTGAAAAAGCTCAGTTGGATTTTGACAATACGAAGGTATCTATTGAAAAGATGAATCAAGAAATTGGTAAACTTGGATACACACTGATTCCTCCGGTAGATCAGAGCGGCGTTTCGCATCGTCAGGCTAACACAAAAGATGAAGAGCTCAATGAACTGAAAAATAAAACGGAATTCATACTCCCCATTACTTTCGCCGTATTTGCCATAATGATGTGGGAAATTTTGACAGAAACTGCCCCCTGGATGCCAGCTCTTCCTTTTCCCATGGAAGTTTTAAATATGATTTCAATGGCATTGGCGACAGCGGCGCTTTTCTGGGTCGGTAAGCCATATTTGCTCGGAATAGCGAGATTTGTACGCCACGGTGTAGCCAACATGGACACCCTGATCGGCATTGGTACATCTGTCGCGTATATATACAGTTCTCTGATTTTTCTTATTCCTTCGCTTGTTTCGTTGCTAAGAATACCTGATTATACATATTTTGACGTCACAATTGTAGTTATCGGTTTTATCACGCTCGGAAAGTATCTTGAAGCAAGATCTAAAAGGAAGACGGGAGATGCTATTGAAAAGCTTCTAAATCTCCAAGCTAAAACAGCTCTGGTTGTACGAAATGAACAAGAGGTTGAAATGTCTGTTAATGATGTTATTCATGGTGATTTGATCATTGTAAAGCCTGGCACAAAGATACCAGTTGACGGTATTATCACCGACGGAAGTTCTTATATTGATGAATCAATGGTCACCGGAGAACCAATGCCGGTACAGAAAAAAATTGGCGACAGCGTTGTGTCCGGGACTATTAATACGAGCGGGGCATTTACATTCAGGGCTACAAAAGTCGGCTCGGAGACCTTGCTAGCCCAGATCATTAAAATGGTCGAAGACGCTCAAGGAAGCAGGGCCCCCATTCAAGCATTGGTGGATAAAATCTCTTCGGTCTTCGTTCCTTTTGTTTTGGTTTTTGCTTTTCTAACTTTGGGTACTTGGCTTATCGTTGGCTCCCAGTATTTAGGTTTTTCGCAAGCCATGTCATTCGGACTCGTTTCCTTTGTGGGCATTCTCATTATTGCTTGTCCGTGCGCGCTTGGGCTTGCTACACCTACTGCCATTATTGTCGGCGTTGGTAAAGGAGCAAAGGAAGGAATTCTCATTAAAGATGCCGCTACTCTCGAAAAACTTCATAAGGTAGATACAGTCATTGTTGATAAAACCGGAACGATTACTATCGGGAAACCAACGCTTGTCGATATACAAAATCTTTCAAATCTAAAAGATGATGATCTCGTATCGATTCTCGCTTCGCTTGAGAAAAAATCTGAACATCCAATTGCTCACGCAATTGTAAATTACACAGAGGAGAAAAATATTTCCGTATCTGATGTCTTGAATTTTGAAGGAATTCAGGGAAAGGGACTAAAAGGGATTGTTCAAGGATCAGAATATTTTGTGGGTAACGTAAAACTCATAAAAGAGCTCGGTGTGGCATTTGATACTTCAAAGATCGAACAATTCACAGCTCAAGGAAAAACCCCTGTCATCCTTGCTACAAGAGAAAAAGTGCTTGGTTTTGTTATGGTAGCAGATGAAATCAAGGTTGAATCAAAACAAGCTGTTGCCAATCTTCACAAGTTAGGCATCAAAGTGGTTATGCTTACCGGCGACGATGAAAAAGCCGCAAAGTATATGGCATCACTGGTTGGTATTGATGATGTAGTTGCACACGTCCTACCGCAAGATAAGCTTGCAAAGATAAAAGAATTGCAGTCGCAAGGTCGAGTGGTCGCAATGGCTGGAGATGGTGTAAATGATGCTCCAGCACTTGCACAAGCGGATGTCGGTATTGCTATGGGAACAGGAACAGATGTAGCGATAGAATCTGCTGGCATCACGCTTCTCGGCGGAGATATCTCAAAGCTCGTCAAAGCAATCAAGTTATCAAAAATAACCATGCGGGGCATCAAGCAGAATCTGTTTTGGGCGTTTATCTACAACATCGTTGGCATTCCGCTTGCAGCCGGAGTTTTCTACCCTATCTTTGGTTGGGTACTCAATCCTGTTTTTGCCGGATTTGCCATGGCAATGTCATCGGTTTCGGTCGTCTCAAATTCATTACGTATTAAAGCCAAGAAATTATAAATTATGAACACACACACATTTCACGTTTCCGGTACGCACTGTGCATCATGTAAGATCCTCATTGAGGATATGTTAAAAGAACAGGATTTTGTTCAATATGTACGTGTCGATCTAAAAAAAGAAACCTTGGAAATAAAAACAAACGGCAACCAAACTCCTGAGGAGTTGGCAAATATTCTGACGAGCAAAATTCAATCGAACGGGTATGTTGTATCAATTGAAAAGGCTGATAGGAAAAAACAAAGTGGCGATGTTATTTGGAGAGCTTTACCCATCGGACTTGGACTTTTGGCTTTGTTTTTCTTGTTGCAAAAATCAGGCATTCTCAACATTGGAATTGGCGGACAAATAACCCCCATCACCAGTTTTATAATCGGTCTTATCGCCTCGGTTTCGAGCTGTCTTGCTATCGTTGGGGGTTTAGTTTTATCGCTCTCGGCAAAAATATCTCAAGACAATGTAAGTGATACAAAAACTTTCGTATTATTTCATTCAGGAAGACTTGTTAGTTTCGCAGTGTTGGGAGGAGTGCTGGGGGCAATTGGCAGTGCGATTGGAATTAATTTTACGCTTACGGCAATATTGGGGCTCTTGGCATCGCTCGTGATGTTGCTTCTCGGTTTTAACTTAGTTGGAGTCTTTGAAAAAAATAAAGTCGCATTACCTTTAGGTATTTTTAATTTCTTTAGAAAAATTGAGCACAAAACTCTAACCCCGCTCATCTTGGGTTTTGCCACATTTTTTTTACCATGTGGCTTTACACAATCAATGCAGGTTTCGGCATTAAGTAGTGGCTCTTTCATGTCTGGGCTAATTATTATGTTTGCGTTCGCTTTAGGAACACTGCCGATGCTTGCATTTCTTTCATTTGGATCGGCTTCGTTTGCCCACGGAAAATACGCCCCCTTATTCTTTAAATCCGCAGGAATAGTCGTAATCGGCCTCGGACTTTTTGCGCTTCTCTCCGGACTCGCCGGTCTTGGAATCATTAATCCGATATTTAACATATAATTAACTTATGAATAAAACCTCTTTAATCATAATTACAATCGCACTTGCCATAGGAATCGGCATCGTGCTTCTTGGGCAGTCAAAAAATTCGATCGATTCGACCGGTGATCAGCCAGCACAAAATGTTGAAATTCGAGATGGTGTTCAGTATGTCACTATAAATGCTCGCGGCGGATACTCGCCCAGAGTATCTAGAGCTGAGGCCAACATTCCGACAAAGTTGATTGTAAAAACAAACGGCACATACGATTGCTCTGCGGCACTGGTTATCAGGTCAATTGGCTATCAGAAAATATTACCTCAAACTGGAGAAGAAATCATTGACCTTGGCACTCCTCAACCCGGAACACTACAAGGGCTTTGTAGTATGGGAATGTACAATTTTTCAGTTGATTTTAGGTAG
>CAYIYO010000078.1:0-4713 GCA_964367715.1 uncultured bacterium | reverse complement strand
CAATAAGGTAACGAAAAATAACCCGTATACATAGGGTTATTTCACATGCTCCGCGGGTGGGAGGATGTTCGGAATAGTATCTTGGGGAAATAAAAAGAACCCTCGGCTTACGCTCTGGATTCAGATGAGGCTCTGCTTCCTCAAGGCTCTCCATTCAGTATACAGAACGGGGACAAATCTTTGTAATTAAGTACCGGATGGACGTTCACCTTGTGAACTTAACAGCATCCTCCAATACCTGTAGGAATTTTTGCCTCGAAGGTCTTGATGTACCAGAAGGTAAATCAATCATTATATGCTGATCATGCCTGGCTACCACCTGCACCTTGGGTGCTTTTGACCTAAAGGCAAGGGCGCTTGCTGCCTGGATTATCAGATCGGTAAGAATGATAGTACTCCGATTGTTAGGAGTTCCAAGCCTGTAGCGACTACTGCCGACAGGAATGGGGGTTTCAGGATGCTGACGCCACAGCTTTAGTTCAAGTGAATTCGTTTTAAATAGTCCTCGTGACATGGTGTTGGTTTGATTTCGGAGTTGGAAGCACTTTGTGGGTGTGAAAATGAAAAAGTGCTACTTGAATATAAAGTAACATCTTTTACATATTTGTCAACTAATGCTCCGCGCGTGGGAGGATGTTCGAACTTGTATTTTAGACAGATAATAGAAAAGAGCGCTGACCTTTCGGTACAACGCTCAATTAGTTTTTACGGAACAACCCGGGTGAATAAACACCATCAAGCAACAATTTTCTCTGTTCCTTTCGGCAGAGTTCCTTCCTGCAGGCTGTCTCTCCGCACGATTGTAGGCCGAACCCAAACGGTCTTTTCAACCGTAGAGTCGTGACCTTTGCCAGGTGGTCGACGCCAGTGTCCTTCGCGGTGATGGGTAGAGACTTCGTAGCCTCCTTTACCCATCATTACGTTTCTGAACACTGTCTTCTCCTCTGCATCGAGTTTATAGATGCTTTGGACATGACAAACCTGGGCAACATCAGCGAGAACCTTGCCTTGGCCTGGAATCCTCGAAGGATGATGAGGCTCCGACCTGTCCGCAAGCGTTGAGCTCTTCGGCGTGTTTTGGAGGTAGAGTATGAATCCAAACAAGATGCGACCAACCAATCGGTTGAGTTCGCGCGCTTTGCCCGAAAACTCGGCGCCGGTAGCGGAAACTCCGCCACCTTCTCTTGCTTCAATCATCTCCACAAACTCCTGGTGCTGAAAAACCTCTAAGGGGAAGACTAGTTTCGTCCGCGGGATCATTTGTTTTCCACCATAGAGAATCGCCCCTACTGCGTTATGAGCCTTAACAGGACCAGCACCTTGAGCTTGCCTCAATAGTTGCTGTTGCTTTGCTATAGGAAGATCGGTGGCTGCCGACTTGAGTCGTGCCGGAATGATCGTTACCGATAGTATCGGCGACGACTCAAATCTTTCTCCCCATGCTTCGTTTACCATGTTGCCCCATTTGGGGGAATCTCTGGAAACGAGCATTGCATCATAGCTCACCCCTTTGTCATCTTCGATAGGAACCGGAAGGTTCAGCAGGAAGGATTCGAAAGGAAAGCGGACTTTCTGCCAATCGACACCCTGGAGGGATGTGCTGGCAAGCAGAAGCTGCAAATCTTCCGGGATTGTATATACCCGGCGAGATTGCTGCGTCCATGATGCGATCATTGCTGGGATGGATATGGTGGTCCAGTGGAGATCGAGCTCGGCGGCAGATTTTTCTTTATGCCAGTCGAACTTTGATCTGTCCCCAACGCCGATGAAGGCATTAGGATCGAAGTCTGATCCATGCACCTTAAGAAGAGACTTCTCAAAGTCCGCCTGCTTACCAAGTGCCTCCAGATGGAGGGTGTGGTTTGCGGTAAGTGTCACCTTTTTGCTTTTCTCGGCAATGCTGGAAATGCGCGTAAGGGAAGCATACAGATGCCAATATTGGAGCAGACGGTAAAGTGGCTGAATTGGGTAGTCCATAGGGTGTAGGGAATTGTTGGTTGAATTGTGAATGTGCAAGCTGTATAATAGCACATTTGTACTATATAGTCAACTTTGTTACGCCAACAGAAAACCCACCATCTCACGACAGGGCTCCGCGTGTGGGAGGATGTTCGAACCTTGCTAAGTTAAAATATAACTCACAAAGGTATTTGTGAGTTACTTCAATAAAATACTCATATCTCTTTTCTTGCCGTTACTCGTTACGTATGTCAATTTCTCGATTTTGGAGAAACCAATTTTGTGGAATTCGGGCAACCATTGATCATGATAAAAATAAGTTGGATTATACCCATCAGCACTGTTGCCTTTACCAGCAATAACATCTTCTTCGGTTAAAAAATCGATAAGGATAAAACCTCCAGGCAAAAGCATATCAAATGCTTTCTTCAGAGCAGAATATTGGTCTTGTTTACTTTCAAAATCTCCAATAACTGCCCATGGAAGTAGTATTAAATCAAAACCACCTTCTTTTAATTCAAAGAAGGAGATATTTTTAATTTGATTTGGATTAAAATCTATGCCAGATTCAGTTAATTTTGTTCGAAAATAGTCGAGATAGCCTTCATTAAAATCAATTCCTGTATAGTCAGCGCATTGTATTAATTCTCTACCCATTCTTCCTGTAGCACAACCAATCTCTAATACTTTGGTTTGATGTGTTGGTTTTTTTAAATATTTTTTAAATATTTCTAAGTCAACAAGTTGATCCAGTCCTGCATTTTTTGCAGCTTGGTGTAGTATATCTATACTGATTGTTTTATAAAGGTCTTTAGCTTTCATGTTTTGTATTATAAATTATCCTCTTTTATTATCCAATGGCTATATCATTGGATTAAATTTTTACTCCGGTCAACAGAAAATACCCTTACAAAATAAGAGTATTTTCACATGCTCCGCGGGTGGGAGGATGTTCGAACCTATATTATAAAATAAAAAACTCCCCGCACGTTGCATTCCTGCAACGGCAGAGGTGTTTGTTCTGTGGGCTGTACGACGGCTAGTTAGGTCATCGCTTCGGGGCCAGCTTGGTTATATTGTGTTGCAGTATTCATCGTGCATAATGTTCTGCAAATTCAGTATAAATTATCGCTTGATGCAGGCGAGTCATATTTCGCAACAATACTTAATTTTAAAAAGAACTAGCACTTGAGTCGTAACCGCAACATTTGCACACTTTCTTTTTGTGTGTAGTTTCAACTCTTCTTCCTGATCCAAAAGAAATGTTTGTGAAGCGGACATGTATGAACTTGATACTACGGCATTTTGGACAAAATCCTGCCCATACCGTTAAAGCAAGAATTACGGATAATAAAATCAATAGAATAAGAATTAAAAACAAAATATTCAGAAAAGTTTCCATATCTATTTTTCAGTTTGAGTTTGTTGTACTTATCACGGAATGTGCAAGGTACCTATCGATAAATACATTATCACTTATTTAAGTATTTGTCAAAAAATACGTAACCGCTCACTGGCTTGGAAAAAAAATAAAAGAAAAAACTCCGCTCGAAAACGAAGTTTTTTCTACTTTGCTCCGCGGGTGGGAGGATGTTCGGATGAGTATTTTGGATGTTTGGTTGAATTTTTAAGAGATCGTCATGCGATTAATCAAGTTATAGCTCCAGATGAATCCAAGTGTTCAATTTTAATTAAAAATAAAAATACTGAGATTTTGTTTTTAAATAATCAGTATCATAAGTTCTCAAATAAGATATAAAAAGAAAAAGCCCCCGATGTAGACGGATCTACATAAGGGCCTTTTTCGTAGTGATGCTTGTATTATACTCTTCTGAGTATAAAAATCAAGGTAGTAGATTTTATGGTAATTAGGTTCAGGTTTCTACTCTGATATGAAGAAAATACCCTTACAAAATAAGGGTATTTTCACATGCTCCGCGGGTGGGAGGATGTTCGGAATTGTCTAGTGAATACTACTTCTGAAAAATAAGGGGGATTATCTTCTCAGCTAATTCAATCCGTTCCTCTAGAGTTGGTGCTGTATAGAATTGTTCAAATAATCCGCCCAACTCAAGTGACACTTCTTTCATCTTTGCCAATCTTTGTTTTGGGGCAGGAGACCACATTTGTTTTAAATCAAAGAATAAATCTGATAGAAATAGAACACTTTTTTGAAGTACTAGATTTGAGGTTGCTGGATCAGTTTCAATTTTTGATTTTATTGCTACCAATTCATCTTCAGCGCTGAACTTATATTGACCTTTTTGGTATTCATCAATTGGTTTTTTACCTGCCTCAATAATTTTATGAGCTTCTTCTTTAAGTCTTTCAACAGTTCCGTCTTTGTCATATAAAACTTTAGCCACAGACCATAGTCCAAAACAATCGTCTTTTTTGCTTTTCCAGAACTCTATAGCTGATTTTTCAGTAGTATAAATAATCTCAAAAGCTTGTTTGTTTCTGTATTCTACAGTTCGTCGATATCCTTCAGTTAATATAATTACAAGATCAACATCACTATCTAGTCGATTATTACCTCGCGCCCAAGAGCCAAACATAATTACTCCTAATACATCTGGTCGAGTTTTTAATTCCTCAAGAAATTGTTTTGTATCTTCATTCATGAAGTGAGTATATCATAATTTAGGTTCGAACTTCTACAAAGGTATACAGAAAATACCCTTACAAAATAAAGTTATTTTCACATGCTCCGCGGGTGGGAGGATGTTCGAATGAGTATTTTAGGTAAATAAA
>CAYIYO010000077.1:0-4748 GCA_964367715.1 uncultured bacterium | reverse complement strand
TGCCTTCCCGATCAAACGATAAGGTTTGTTATCTATGGGGTCTATTGCTACCAAAATAATCCAATGATTAAAAAGTAAGGTTTGCAAAACTGCATGTTTTTCAATAATCGAGTCTATTTTAGAACGTGGTGCATAAACAACAACTTGCAAACGCATAGGCTCATGATAACATTCATCATCGTTTATGTTGACTGATTGTAAGGGGAGCCCCTGCATCAAGTCGCTGCTATTTCCTTGCATAATGCCAAACTTGCCTGTAACGTTATGGGTAATTTTGCTCCCACTGCCGTAGGCAATATTATTCAAAGTAGAGAAGAAATATTGTGTATTAATCCATTCTGCTACTACCATCGGTGCTGTTAATATTGTCTCTAAAGACTTTCCGACTTCATCTTCCTCCCATTTATAGGAATGCAAAAAGCATCTCCCATCCAAGTCCAACTTTTTTGTAAGACTTCTCGGTCCAATAATGAACGCTGCATTACGTGCAAGACCCCACTCAGGGCGCACCTCGGCCCAGTCAGAGCTGCGCTTTAAAACATGTTTTTTGGCATTAATAGGGGATGATTTCAAACCGAATGTTCTGCAACGGTATTGACTATTTACGATTCCTGCTTTGCTAAAATCTGATTTTAACTTCTCAACTATCTCTTTATGTGTGCTGTTTACAACACCCCGATCGTAGATGACAACTTCGTCGGTTGTTGTATTATGCTCAGCTCCCACGAACAAGGTGTCATTAGGAATTGCAATTCCTTTTTCTAAAAGAGCAGTCCTGACTTGATCACAATTAAGAATCGCCGCTAGAATTTTACCATTTGGTCCCCCATGATTTCCCCCACATGCTCCACAGTCAAGAGCCGAAGCATATGGATTATTTTCTGTTTGACTTCCATGTCCACATAACACAACTAATGGACTAAAGTTGTTCGTTAATCCCATCATTCTAAGAGCGGATTCTCCAAAGATGATTTGATTTGCTAGTGGTATATCAATTCTTGGAAGGGTCGCAAGGGTTGGCGTCAGTTTCTCTTGAATTGCTTGCTTAAATTTAACGCTGCTTATAGGCATAATGGTGCGGATTGCCATCCAAAAACCACACCAAAGACCAAGGGTTTCTACAAGTGCAAAAGGTGTTGCAAAATTATATTTTAAATCCTGATAAAATCCCCGGAACATATCGAGGAAACTCCGGCCTTTTTGATGATGGGAAATTCGCTCATTTTCTTCACTGATCGCTTCTTCAAAAACTTCATAGTCCGGTTTTATAAGAACAGGACAACAGTCTTTCACCTGATCTGTGTTATAGCTGTGAACAGAAACCGGTAATCCAAAAAAACCAGCAAATCCAAAGGTCTCGTAATTTCCCTCACGCTCGAGTCTCATACGAAAAGGCTCAGAGCGCACATCAATGCAAAATACAATTTGAGCACCTGGTCTAGAAAGAGGTTCTTTTCTCTTATTAAGCTTTACAACTTCTGGAATTACCAATTTCAATAGGGTTTGGAGATATTTTTCTTCTTTGCTCTTTAATTCTTTAAAAAAATCTTTGTTTAAATTTTTTGAATGAAATCCATCTTTTTTAAATTCCATTTTTTTGCAATCTTCACCAATTGCACAACTTATCACAAGTCGAACAGCCAGAAAATCTGTTAAGGTGATCGGATTCTTAAATCCAGCCGATTTATTTTGCCACTCAGCGCGCCATTTAATGTAGCCAGCCCATCCAGGGAGCTCTGCTAGTGAATATTTAAGATATTCTTCTATTTGTTCATCCGGAATAGTCAGCTTCTTGAGGCAAAAGAAAATAGCCTCTTCAGCTTCGGAAGGAAGCGACGATAGCCACTCATTTTTTTTAGAAGATCGTAAATTATTATCAAAAGGGGCAAGCAAAGACCATGCTCGATAAAATCCTTTTTCCCTTTCAGGCATTTTGATTGTCGCTTGACCTTCATCTAAAAAAACCTGGCACCACTTGACCATTTCTCGACTGACTTCACTAGACATATCAGAGCTATCAGCTAAAAAATTTTCTCCCATTGCGATTGCATCTTCAAAATTCAACGATTCAATGCATTGAAGTGGATTTCTCGCAATGATTGTTTGCATTGGCCAAAGAGGAGCAATGATTTCTGCAGCATTTGCAATAAGGGTTTTGATGTTTACATCGACAGTTTTCATGTTCAAGTCCTTAGAATTTGTATCCATTTCTGCTGGAGGTAATGGTTTTTGGATCTGGTTGGCTAGCATTAAGCATTTTCACATAAAAACGTCGCCACCAAAGAGATCCTTCGTGATCTGTAAAGGGTTTTAAATTGAGTGCGATCCAAATACAAAATATGGAAGTAATACCAATCATATGAATAGAATTTAGCAGCTGAGGTTGCGAAATTTGGAGTGGCGCCACAACCACTTCAATTAGATCAACAGTAAGTCCATAAATGATACCTATGGCTAAGCAGAAGATACTTGCAGTCAAAACAAAAAAAATAGACTGTTTCTTTTGAAGTAGAGTATGAGCTACTTGAGTTGATGCCATCCAAGAAAAGAATATAAGGACAGCCGTTGTATCCACAAGAGTAAATGAAAGACCGCTTCCAAAAATAAATCCAATAGCCCCTATGACCCCACAAAGCGAAGATAAAAAAAATGTAGGGACAGTACTGACCCTTTCTTCATTCGTGCCTCGATGTTCCGCAATCGTTGATCCGGATCTTAGGAAGAGAAAAGCCTTGAATAAACCATGCCAACAGAGATGGGCTAAAGCAGCTGGAAAAAGTCCAAGACCACATTGCATCATCATAAATCCCATTTGAGTCATAGTCGAACAGGCAAGCATACGCTTGATATCGCTCTGAAGAAGTTTCCAAATTCCTCCCAAAATAAGGGTAATTACAGCTAATATAAACAAAATATTTAAAATAAGGCTCTCATGGAAAAAAATAGGAGCAAAACGTGCGATTAAAAGACCGCCACCATTAACTAATCCCGCATGCATAAAAGCCGAAACTGGTGTTGGTGAATTAAGAGAACTAATCAACCAACCATGAAAGGGCCAGCCACCAGACTGAGTAAAAGCAGCTAAGAGGATAAAGAAGAGGGGTATCATTCTTGTTGAAGCCGATAGACTTTCACTGTTTTCCACAATGAGATGTAAAGACATGGTTCCAGACTTATAAGCCAATAAACCTGTACCAGCACTTAAAAAAACTAGGCCTAATACAAATGTTTTAATTGCTAAAACACCTGAATGTTTAGCTGCTGCCCATTGAAATTTATGCATCATAAGCAAAACCAGTATCAGGTTGCTGAGCGACCAAAACGAGATTAAAATGAGAATATTATCAGAAGCAACCATGAGGAGAGTGCTGATAGTGATCAGACTAAGAAATAGAAAATAGCGGCGATAATTTCTGTCACCTCCCATATAGCGCAGTGAAAAATGATGCACGATCGCACTCACGAATAAAATAAGTGTAGCCATCAACCAAGAAATTTCATTCGCTATGAATCCCCAAGATTCATTCTTTTCAGAAAATGGCAAACCTATAAACCAGGCACTCAGTGCATTAATAAATCCTATCCAAATCCCAAGAGATGCAATGCGTGATCCCAACGGGAGGTTTTTTTTAAAAAACAATAGGTTCATCAATAACCCTAGCAAGGGACTCAAAATTATCATCAGAAAGTAGTAAATTGTGGAATTTTCGGTTACGACCATGAGGTATCCCTATTAGATTTTTTCTATTTCCTGATGATAATAAGTTTGGTAAAATAAGAGAAATTCATTATTCTAATAATATTAATAAGGTTTTCTAATGGATGAGTTTACTCTTAGATGTTTTCTAGCAGTTGTAGAAACAGGCAGCTTTACAAGGGCCGCTCAAAAGGTAAAGCGAACACAGTCTGCTATTACTCAGCAGATGAGCAGTTTAGAGAAAAGTCTTGGAAAGAGACTTTTTGATAGAGGTAACCAGATGAGGCTTACTAAAGACGGAGAAATATTTCTACCTTATGCAAATAAGATTTTTACTTTGTATTTGGAAGTATTCGATCGATTTAAGCATCCTGAGCTTGAAGGTGAGATACGGTTTGGCCTTCCAGAAGATTTTGCCGCAATGTTTCTCTCCGATGTTCTCACCGATTTTTCTAGGCTCCACCCTCGAATATTACTCAATGTGGAATGCGACTTAACGTTAAATCTATTTGACCGATTTAAAAAAAGCGCTTTTGATATGGTTTTGGTCAAGATGAGTCGTCCTGAAGACTTTCCAAATGGTGTTGAGGTATGGTCTGAACCTTTGGAGTGGATTGGCAAAAACGAATATCTATCGCCTTTAGATAAAAATATTCCGCTACCTCTTGTACTTTCACCAGAGCCTTGTGTCTATCGAGCAAGTGCTCTTCAAGCTCTAGAACAGGCGGGGATTAGGTGGAGAATAGTATTCATAAGCCCTAGTTATGCAGGAATTATTGCTGCTGTCAATGCAGGCATGGGAATCACCACGTTACCTAGAACAATGATAACGGACACATTAGAAGTAATCCAGGATGATTTCCTTCCTGCCCTACCAGACATTCACGTTTCTCTATTGAAACAAACAGACAAAAATGAATGCCTCCAAAGCTTGGAAGACTTTCTTTTAAAAAAATTAACTTCCAGCATATAGATCTAAAATTCACAAATCCAATGAGAATTATCAGCTTCGCTGCGGTTTATGCCGTCCTTGTGACGGGATCAGGCCTGG
>CAYIYO010000076.1:0-5075 GCA_964367715.1 uncultured bacterium | reverse complement strand
CATTTGAATAGATAGTATCAGATATGTATAGATTTATACAAACTGTTTCGAACCCGCTTATAATATACACAAGTGAAATCAAGAATTGGCTTTTTAAGCATGTCAAAGCCCCGGGATTTACATCGCTTAAAAACCGATTCTTGATTTCACTTGTGTATATACCGTTCGTGATTGAAAATTTGGTTTTTCGGCTGCGAACGGTATACACAAAAATATCGAAAATACTTTTTTAATTATTAGCGATCGACTACCCTGAGAAACGATTTTCGCACCGTTACCTCCAGGACATAATGAATATACTACCATTCGCTTTTCTTTTTTTATTCCTATTTTCTTCCTGTAATTCTTCTTCTAAAGACAAGCCAAATCCTAAAGAGACTGAGCAGCAGCTCACTGTTGCAGTGAGTGCTGATGTGCAGACGATGGATCCGCGTTTGATGCATAATACCCTTTCGACCAATGTCGTTCATATGCTGTTTGAAGGGTTGATGTATGTGAATGCGTATGGTGAGATCATGCCTGGCGTTGCGAAGAACGTGAGTATTTCTGAGGATGGGTTGACCTATACTTTTCATTTAAAGGAAAGCGCGTGGTCGGATGGGACTCCCCTCACCGCAGAGGATTTCGAATACACGTGGAAGAGCGTGTTGAATCCAAAATTTCCCGCCCCGAATGCGTATCAGCTCTTTGTGATTAAAGGCGCGCAGGCAGCCAAGGAAGGCAAAGGGACTCTTGATGCTGTCGGCATCAAAGCCGTGGATCCAAAAACCCTTGTGGTAGAATTGGTCCAGCCAACCCCTTACTTTATTGAGTTAACTACTACGCATTTTTATGCTCCGGTGAGCCGTCATTGGGCCGAGGCAAAAGATAGGGGGTCGATGGTCAGCAATGGCCCTTTCAAGTTTGATCATGTCCAAATGGGAAAAGAATTTTCCGTCGTGAAGAATCCACACTTTTGGAATGCGAGCCAAGTGAAACTTGACCGCATCACGTTGGCGGTGATGGATGACAATACCGCGTTAAAGATCTTTCAGAAGGGGGGCGTTGAATGGGTCGGATCACCAATGAGCTTTATTCCTCCGGATGCTATTGCCACGCTAAAGATGGATGGAAAGCTTGTGTTTGCTCCGGCGGCAGCCACGACGTGGTTGGTGATTAATACTGAGAAGCCCCCCTTTGATCAGGTGAAGATGCGTAAAGCCTTTAATTTGGCGATTGATCGCCAGGGGTTGGTTGATTACGTCATTAAGGGATCCCATACCCCTGCAACGGGTATTGTTCCTTTAAGCTTACTTCCGCGCGCGCGTCCCTATTTTGAGGACAATGATGTTCCTGCTGCGTGGACAAATTTTCAGAATGCTTTAAAAGAGGCGGAGTTGTCGAAAGATGATATGCCTGCGATTTCTTTTTGTTATTCTGCGACTGACCGTAATCATAAAATTGCGCAAACACTTCAACAGCAGTGGATTAAAGCATTTGGAATCGAAGTCCGTTTGGAACCATGTGAATCCCATGTCTATTTTGATCGCATGCGGCAGAAGAACTATCAGATTGGAATTGGATCGTGGGTAGGCGATATTAAGGATCCGATCAATTTTCTTGAGGTCTTTAAATCGAAAGAAAACGGAACGAATATGACCCGTTGGGAAAGTGCAGACTTTAGGGAGCTGTTGAGTGCTTCGATGAAAGTGCGGGATAGAGTCGAGCGCTTGACTTTGTTGGGGAAGGCAGAGCATTTATTGATGGAAAATGTTCCTGTGCTGCCATTATTTCATGTGTCCTTTAATTATGTGAAGAAAAGCGATGTGAAAGGCGTCTATTTTTCTGAGCTCGGCTATTTGGACTTTCGTCATGCCTATCGAGGAGAGTGATCGTGACCCGCTATCTTTTTAAAAAAATAGCGATTACTTGTTTCACCTTATTTTTGATCGCGACGTTAACCTTTGTAATGATGAAAACTATTCCAGGCGATCCTTTTAACGAGGAGCAGGCGTTGCCGCCGGAAATTCATCGCGCATTACGCCAGCATTATGGATTGGACGATCCTTTAAAAGAGCAATATGTGCGTTATTTGGCTGCGTTGGCGACCTTTGACTTTGGACCGTCGTTTAAATATAAGGACCGTTCGATTAATTCGATGATTGCAGAGGGCTTTCCCATTTCAATGGTGTTGGGAGTGGAGGCATTTATTTTTTCTGTTAGCATGGGATTAAGTTTGGGGATTTTGGGGGCGATGTACCGTGGGCGGGGAGTGGATGCGTTGACGATGGCGCTCACTACCTTATGCATTTCGTTGCCGAATTTTGCGATTGCTGTTTTTTTGCAGCATTTGTTGGCGGTGGAGTGGGAGGTGTTGCCTGTGGGACGATGGGGAACCTTTTCGCATACTATCCTTCCCGCCTTATCTTTGAGTGCGTTGCCTACGGCTTTTATTGCGCGGCTGGCACGAGGAAAGATAATAGAGATCCTTGAAGAGCCCTATATCAAGACAGCGCGCGCAAAAGGGTTGTCGGAGTGGACGATTATGCGGCGGCATGTATTAAAGAATGCGTTATTGCCTTTGATGGGATATTTTGGACAGTTGCTGGCGGGTATTCTTGTGGGCAGCTTTGTGATTGAAAAAATTTTTGCTATTCCGGGGTTAGGGCAGTGGTTTGTGCAGGGCGTGATGAATCGTGATTATGCGATGATCATGGCACTCACCTTTTTTTATAGCCTTCTTTTATTGGGGTCTATTTTTGTGATGGACCTTTTGTGTCGGTGGTTGGATCCACGATTATGCCGTGAGGAGTGCTAAATGCAGCGGCTGTATGTGACTAAAAAGGGCTGTTATGGGCTGGGGATCCTAGGAATTATTTTGCTGCTGGCGGTAATCGGCCCTTCATTGTCTGCATATGAATCGGACGCGATACAGCTTGCTTTGAACAACCGCGCCCCTTCGTGGGAGTTTTGGTTTGGCAGTGATGATTTGGGGCGTGACCTCTTTGCGAGGACGTGGAAAGGGGCGCGTATTTCATTGTTTATAGGGGTTACTGCTGCCTTTATCGACCTATGCATTGGGATGGTGTGGGGAGGAGTTGCTGCGCTTTTTGGACGCAGTGTGGACGAAGTGTTAATGCGCGTCGCGGATATCCTCTATGCCCTCCCCTACTTGCTGATTGTCATCCTGTTGATGGTTGTGTTGGATCAGGGACTGTTCACCATGATTCTGGCGTTGACGGTCACGGGATGGATCACAATGGCACGTATTGTCCGTGGTCAGCTTTTACAGCTTAAAGAGCAGGAGTATGTGCTGGCGGCACAGGGCCTGGGAGCGAGTAAGGGGCGTATTCTTTTTAAGCATTTATTGCCTAATGCGACCGTTCCTATTCTGACTACGCTGACCTTGACCATTCCTACGGCGATCTTTACTGAGGCATTTTTAAGCTTTTTGGGACTTGGAGTACGGGCACCGATAGCGAGCTTGGGGTCGATGGCCAGTGATGGACTCCCTGCTTTGGAGTATTATCCCTGGCGTGCGCTGTTTCCTTTGGCTGTGATTAGTGTGACCATGCTCGCCTTTAATATGATTGGAGAAGGGATAAAGCAGGAAAGTGATGACTATACTCGCCGTTAATCAATTGAATGTCTCCTATAAAAACAAGAAAAATGCAGTGGCTAACGTTTCATTTTGCCTCAAAAAAGGAGAGACGTTGGGGATTGTGGGAGAGTCTGGATCGGGAAAAAGTACGTTGGCTCTTGCCCTATTGCGACTTTTGCCTAAAGGATCTTTTTCTATTCAAGGAGCGGCTTTTTTCAACGACAACAATTTAATTGAAATTCCTGAAAAAGAGATGCAAAAGGTCCGCGGAAAAAAAATTGGATTTATTTTTCAAGATGCGTTGGCAGCGTTGAATCCGACGATGACCGTTGGAAAACAGATTCTAGAGGTAATTCTGCAACATGAACATGTTTCTTCTGCTGAAGCAAAGCGGCGCACGATTGAGCTGATGAGCAAGCTGGGCATTGACGATGCCCAAAGGCGTTATGGGGAGTATCCGTTTCAATACAGCGGAGGGATGCGCCAGCGGGCTGTGATCGCGATTGCGATGGCATGTTCTCCTCAGCTGATCATTGCAGATGAGCCTACGACTGCACTTGATGAATCCATACAGAAAGAGATTCTCAGCCTGCTAAAGACTTTACAACAAGAAACGGGGATGAGTCTTTTGTTGATCAGCCATGATTTTGGTGTGGTGGCGCAGATGTGTGATGAAGTGCTTGTGATGAAAAATGGCGAGTGTGTCGAGCAGGGAACCGTGAAGGGTTTATTGGAAAATCCGACGCATTCGTATACACGGCAGCTATTGGAAAGCGCGCGTTATAGTGGAGCATTGGCATGAAGACTCCCCTTCTGGAAGCAAAAAATCTTTGTGTTCAGGTTAGAAGTGGGGGGGATCTTCGTTCGCTACTAAAAAATGTGAGCCTCAGTATCCACCAAGGAGAAATTTATGGCCTTGTGGGAGCGAGTGGGAGTGGAAAGTCGACGTTAGGACGCGCTCTATTGTGTTTGCCCAGGCCGTCTTCGGGGAGTGTTTATTTTAATGGAAATGCGCTCACATCTTTATCTTCAAGACAGCTAATTCCTTTAAGACAAGAGATGCAGCTGATTTTCCAGGATCCCTATAGTGCGTTGAATCCGCAAATGAATGTTCAGTGCCTAGTTGGTGAAGGATTGGAGATTCATGGCATCGGCAATAAAAAGGAGAGGAAAGAGAGAGTAGATCACTTTTTAAATCTGGTGGGATTGTCTCCGGAAGAGTATGCAGGACGGTATCCTAAGCAGTTGAGTGGGGGCCAGCGACAACGCGTGTGTATTGCCCGCGCGTTGGCCGTGGAACCTAAGTTTATTGTATGCGATGAGCCTTTGACAGCGCTGGATGTGACGTTGCAGATGGAAATTGTGGAGCTTTTGTGTGCTCTAAAAGAAAAACTTGGGTTGTCGTTACTATTTATCTCTCATAATATGCATTTGGTAAGAAAGATTGCCGACCGTATGGGGACGATGAGGGAAGGGGTATTGAGTGAGGAAGTGA
>CAYIYO010000075.1:0-5163 GCA_964367715.1 uncultured bacterium | reverse complement strand
CGAAGGGACTACAGCGGTTAGCCACGGGTGGTGAGCGAAGCGAATGAACCCGTGGAAATGTTTAAATAAATCCTTGAGCTGCAACGCAGCGGCAAGGAGCTGTGTCTTAGATCAGCATTTTGAAGACGTCAGGGAAGTGCCGAATGATGTCGGATGCTGTCATGCAGTAGGAGGTTTTTTCTTCTGCTGCGCGTTCGCCGGCTTTGCCGTGAAGGTAGGTGGCGAGGACGGCGGCATCGAAAGTGGTGAGCCCTTGCGCTAACAACGCGGCAACGAGACCTGTGAGCACATCGCCACTGCCTGCCGTTGCCATTCCTGGATCTCCGTATGCGTTGACCACCAGTGATTGGCCACCTTGAAGAATAAAGGTGGGGCCTCCTTTTAATATGAGCGTCACCTTCATTTTGTTGGCGTAGTTCAGACATTCCTCTAAAAATTCGATTGTTAGCGGACCTTTGCGGTCGCTGTGGAGAAGGCGGCGCATTTCACCGATGTGAGGAGTGATGACCGTTTCTTGAGGCAGTGTGACCATCTCTTGTGAAAGAATATTAAGCGCATCCGCATCGAGGACGCACGGCTTTTTGATGTACGGAAGAACTGTTTTTATAATATTCTTAGTCGTGTCGTTGACACCGATTCCTGGACCAATAAAAACTGCTGTTGCCTTATTAAATGCTTCTATCAAAAGATCTAACGATTCGTTTTTATCGTAGGCCGATTTAATTAACTCCACCATACTCGACGACAGTTCTGTTTCCATTCCTTTTGGATACATCAAGCGCACGATTCCTGCTCCGCCACGGAGGGCAGCTTCGCACGACAGAGCGGCTGCTCCGGCCATTCCTGGCGATCCGGCAAGTCCTACAACATAGCCTGCTTCATATTTGTGGCGACTGCGCTTCATGTGAGGGAGCATTCCCGCAAACATTTCTGGAGTGAATAGCATCATCGAAGACTGGGCATCGTCGAGCTGTTTGGAAGGAAGGCCAAAGTCGACATAGGAGAGATTGCCGACGTAGTCCCAGCCGGAATTTAGGAAAAATCCACGTTTTGGAAGACCCAAAAAAACTGTCGTTGTCGCTTTGATCGCCACTGTTTCGACGGTTCCATTTTCTCCATTTAATCCAGAGGGGATGTCGATGGCAATGATCGGTAAGTTCGACTTATTTGCGGCAGTGATCGCATCAGCGAATGCGTCTTTTGGAGGACGCGTGAGACCTGTTCCAAAGATTCCGTCTACAACGACTCCGTCTGCAGGAAACTCCATCGATGCAGTGGAAATGACCTCACCGCCCTCACTTTCAAAACGAACGCGATTTTTTTCGCATAGAGCAGTTGACGCGTCGACACCGCCAATTGTGTAGGCCCGAACGGAACATCCTTCTTGTAAAAGATAGGTTCCCGCAACATAGGCGTCGCCGCCATTATTGCCTTTTCCGCATAAGAGGATGATATTCGGAGAGATTTTATGCTTTTTTAGATAGGCGAGGACAACCTGTGCAATTCCTTGACCCGCCCTTTCCATGAAGTCCTGTTCCGAGGCCCCCTCTGCGTAGGCGAGAGCTTCGATACGTGCCATTTCGAGCGGGGTGACGACTTTCAAAGGTGTTCCTCCTTAATCGAGCGTTGCATCAATAGACTCACTGCATCGGCAGGTTTAAATCCTTCGTACAAAATTTTGTAGACCGTTTCTGCAATTGGCATTGTGACGCCAACTTCTTTGCTTAGCTGGAGAGCTGAGACGCAGGTATAAGCCCCTTCGACAACCATTCCGATCTTTTGTTGTGCTTGCTCGGGAGTCATCCCTTGCGCGAGCAGGTGACCAAAGCGATAATTCCTGCTCATCAAAGAGCTGCATGTTAGGCAAAGATCGCCCATCCCCGAAAGGCCATAGAGAGTATCTGCGCGGCATCCGCATGCGACAGCAAGTTTGCGAATTTCATGCAGCCCGCGCGTCATCAACGCTGCGTTGCAGCTATATCCGAGAGCAAGTCCTTCGGAGATTCCGCACGCGATGGCAACAATATTTTTTAATGCGCCACCGAAGACAACACCTTTGATGTCGGAGTTTGGATAGACCCGAAAGGTGTCCGTCATAAACGTGTCGCATACTTTTTTTGTGACCTCTGCCTGGTATCCCGTTCCGACGACGGAGGTCGGAAGACCGCGAATGACATCGTGGGCAAAGCTCGGACCACTCAAGACCGCGATACGGTCTTGGATGGAGTTTCCGAAAATATCGAGAAGAACTTCAGGAAGGATCATTCCCGTATTTTGTTCGATTCCTTTTGAGGTGATGACGATGGGACAATCGGGCAGACCGGCGGCTTTTACTTTTTCAAAGACCGAGCGCAGTCCTTTTGAGGTGACTGATTCCACAAGAAGGTCGATACCGTCGAGTGCTTCTTCAATATCCGTGGTGAACGTCATGTCGCCTTCGGAGCGATGGCCGGGAAGGAGCTCGTGTTCACGCGTTTGCGAAAGACGTTGAACAAGAGTTTGTTGCGTCGACCACGACACAACTTTATATCCTTTTGAAGCAAGCAGTGAGGCGAGGCAGAATCCCCAAGAGCCCGTGCCTAAATATCCAATTTTCATCATAGTTCCACATATTCATTCGAATGGACCGTTCGTCCATTCCATCGTTTTAAAAGCTCTGGAGTAGGATAATAAAATTCCTGTGCCAACTCAAAATTTCCTGCAGGAGCCTCTTTGCCTGTCAGTGCAGAAAAAACAGTGCGATCACTTTCTAACAGTGCTTCTTGCACCGTTTTTAAGCTATGCGGACCCTCCGCATTCTTTAAGGGAGCGTAGCATTTTTTGCGCGGATAGGCAATGATTCCTACCTTTTTCGATAAAGGCAAGAAATCAAAAATAAATTTTTCAAATTTCCAAGCGACGGCCGACTTGGATTTTACTGTTTCTCCCTTTGCATTCAAAAAATAGGCCGCTTTGAGCGCCAAGTGATACGGCATTCGCTCTTCATCTTCCGCTCCTACTTTCTGCACAAAGGCAAGATCTAAGGCAAAAAGACTGATGCTCGCATACTTGTATTTTAGTCCACCAGTGGCATCGACAGCAAGGCGTTCAGTATCAGAAATTTCTGAATATTCGATCACCCGCACTTTCCCTTCGCGCTCCATTAAGACGCCAACACTTTCGGCGGGATCTTCTCTAAGGATCGCTTTTATTGTGACTTCATTGTTGGTAGAAGTGTGGAATCCAATCAACTCTGGATCAAACGGATCGGCTAGTGGATTGTCCACTAAGGTAAACACCATCGACTCGATCCCTTTGCGCTTCCACTTCTCCCATATTCCTGACCGCAAAAAATGCTTAAGGGCCGTTCCGTTACCGTCTGGACCTTCCGCAATTTTATTTTTTGTTTCGAGAAAGAGATCGCCTTTTTGATCGAGAAAAGGAAGCATCTCCTGCGAAAAGAAATCGATTTGCGTCGGATCGAGTCCGAAATAGGCGTGCGTACGAAAGTAGGCGACCGTTTGTTGGTGGTTGAGCGGAGAGGTCATGATCGCAAGAGAGAGTGGATGCCCCACCTGCTTACTTGCGGCAAGAGTTTTTTCTGCAATCAATTGAAAGAGAGACTTATTACGAATGAGACTCACCGGAACTTCTCCCTTCGGACCGTTGTAGCCAAGGCGCGATCCCTGTCCCCCTGCCACGACGAGGCATCCGACCTTTCCTTGGCGTAGCTTCTCCATTCCTAATCCATGCAATTCCACATTTCCTGCGTGACCAACATTTTTTAAGGGTGATCCCCCCTGTGGATTCTTTGCTCCTTTCTCTTGAAGGAGACTGCGTTGGAGACGAAACTGTGCCACATCAAAGAGAGCGACTTGCTTTAAAAGATTTTTTTTCTCTTCTTCAGAGAGATTGTCCCACTCCTGCAAAATTTGCTGCTGTTCGATTGTTTGTAGCTTATGCACGGCAGAGATGTAATCCATGAGTTTTCCTTAATGCGCGTGGGAGGCGCCGATGGTCGGCAAAGCGCCGGAGCAGCAGCGTCGCTGTTGTGTCAATACCTTGACCGCATCGTAAACTTCGTCGACGCTGATGCCTGTCATGCAACGAAAATCGATGGGGCACGTCCGCTTGTAGCAAGGTGAGCAGCTCACATGTTTATGAATGATGGTGCCATGGTTGTAGGGAGGAGTTTTGATCGCACTGGTCGATCCAAACAAAGCCACCAAAGGAACCTTTAATGCCGCTGCGATGTGCATCGGACCACTGTCATTCGTGAGAAAGACGTTACAGCAATCGATCAACGCTATGAGCTCGCGGATGGAAGTTTTGCCCGCTAAATTGATCACACGATTGCTATCGAGGGCGTCAAAAATTGTTTTTACCAACGGGGCACCGGCAGAGTCTCCAAAATAGACAAGATAAGTGTTCGGATCTTCTAACAAACGTTGACTAACGGCAATAAAGCGGTCGGGCAGCCAGCACTTAGCCGAGCCGTAGGCAGCACCGGGATTGATGCCAATCAATGTTTTCTTTTCGCCGATCAGACCATACTGCTCCAATTTCAGCTTTGCTGCTTGAATTTCTTCTGGCGAAAGATAAAGGCGGGGTTCTTTTGCTGAGACAGAGATTCCCAACGGCTCGAGCAACATTTTGTAGGTCAACACTTGATGCTGCTGCTCTTTTTTTGCAGGAAAAGGAACGGCTTGATTGAGGAGGAGGCTGCGGAAATTTGTCGCGTAGCCCAGACGATTTTTCACTTTTCCCATGAAGAAGGTCCATGCGGACGAAAAAGAATTCGTGGTAAGGATGCCCAGATCATACTTTCCAAAACGCAACTCTTCGATGAGATCGGGACGGTGGCCGCGGATCCATCCACTGGACTTTTTATAAGAAAAGACTTCGTCGATTGCGACATCATTTTCGAAAAGAGAAGCGATATTTGATTGGCACATCAGCGTCAAGCGAGCGTGAGGAAAAGTGCTGCGCAGCTCATCTAGCAACGGAGTTGCCATGACGGCATCGCCTAACCAGTTGGGCATTCGGATCAGAATATTTTTTGGGGGTGGCACAGGCCATGGCGTTTTTTTATTCATATTTTCATTATACCGTTCGTGGTTCAACATTTGATTTTTGGGCCGCGTGAAAGCCCCGGGGTTGGGACATCGTAAGTGGGTTCATATT
>CAYIYO010000074.1:0-5425 GCA_964367715.1 uncultured bacterium | reverse complement strand
GCACACAAGAGTGTGGGAGAGTAGGTCGCTGCCAAGTCTTTCTTCGCCTTCAAGGATAACCTTGAAGGCTTTTTTTTTCCGAAAAATATCAATTATTTAAAAAATATTTATCAGTCAATTGCTATGAGCTATCGGTCTGAAGGACCGCAATCTTACAGCCTAGGTCGAAGCGAAGCGCAAGCCTAGGAAAGCGACAAATAAATTGAGGTCTAAAGGACCGACATAATTATATATTTTGTTTTTTTATGGTAAAATATATTTTAAATAATAGGGTCGCAGCCATGATCTAAATCTGTTTGACAATAAAAAAATTAAAATTCCACCCCTTTACCCCTTGCACTTATTGTAGCTTTAAATCTCGGAACAAGATATACTCCTTCACAGTGCTTGAAATGCATCGTGCATTTCACCACACCCCTCATTTTATAAAATATAAGGATACTCTAATGACTCTTAATCAATACCCTCTTCCAGAAGAGCCAAAAGCAATGATTTCCCACTTCGAGGAATTCAAAGCAGCAATCATTGCAGACGCAGAAGCTGATCCAGAATACGGCGATCAAGCACAATTCTCTCTTTCTTGCGTAGACAACATCCTTGAAGCACTAAACAAATTCGAAAACAGCAAGCAAGAAGATCTTCGCGCTTACGTAAGCATCATCGCTCACCTTGAACTATTCAACAGCATCTTCGCAGAAGGCGACGAAGAAGATGATGAGTTTTTCATGGACTTCGAAGACGAAGAAGAAACAGAAGAAGGTCACCACACACACGGTGATTCTTGCTGCCATAAAAAATCTCCTTGCGACAGCAAAGATTCAGAAAAAAACAAATCTGAGTAATTCTATTCATATCCAGAAAGGGGAGTCTCTCCTTTCTGGACTATCCTCTCTTTTCCGCTCCCCATTTCTTTTCCGCCCCCCATTTTTTCTAATAAAAAGCTGGTATAAAATTTCTTTATAAGATTACTCTAAGTCTTTAACAACCTTCAAAAGATGAGGAGAAATAATGTCAGCATTATCTACACAAACATTTGATCCCGCGCTACTTGCAATCACTAATAGATATTATGAATTAATTTTTCACCCAAGTAACCCTGAAAAAACAGAAAAAAATTTAAACCTACTTTGGAAAACCCAACGAATGAACGGGGAAACAATTAAAGGAATATTTTTATCCGTAAGAAATAAGCTTAACGAAGGAAGTCTCAGAAGCGCTAAACAAAGCGCTAAATTTAAAATTGAACAAGAAATTAATCGAACGATAGACCCTACATTTAAATCAGAACTTGAAAAAATAAAAGCCAATGTAGAAGTAATTTTAACCAAAGAGTTTCCTGCTCCTCAAGATGGCTGGATAACTTCACTTTGGGGTCGCTAAAAAACTAAAGGCAATTGAGATCTCTTCCTCAATTGCCTTTATCTTAAAGAACCACTCTCATACTTACAACATATTAAGCTTCTTTGCAATGTACTCATAACCTCGACACGATATACCGCTCGTGATTCAAAAATTGAATCCAGAAAGAATACAGTGTAAAAAAACAAAGCACTAGAGATGTGAGTCCTTGCTTGAAATTTACTCTTCACTTTAATAGAATAAATCCTGCTTACTAGTAAGGAGAAAGCATGCCCACTGAAACCACTCGTACACCATCAAAAGTCATCATTCTCTTAGGAGCTCCAGGCTCTGGAAAGGGGACTCAAGCAAAAGTAATTTCTCAACAATTGTCCATTCCACACATCTCCACGGGAGATCTCTTTCGCATCAATATGAGTCAAAAATCTCCTCTAGGCGAACGCGCAAGAAGCTACATGGATGCAGGAAAACTTGTTCCCGATGAAATCGTCATCGAAATGTTAAAACAACGCATCACAAATCCAGATTGCACAAACGGCTATCTTCTCGATGGCTTCCCACGCACAATCTTTCAAGCAGAAGAACTAGAAAAAATACTAGAAAAAGACTCGAAATTACTAGTCATCAACTTCCAAGTTCCCGACGAAACTATCGTTAAACGTATCGAAGGTAGGGTATCCTGCGCAGACTGCGGTGCCCTCTATAACACCTACTTCTCGCCACCAAAAAAGCAAGGATTCTGCGATATCTGTCAAGGCGCCCTCATTCATCGCGCAGATGATACAGCATCCATTGTCAATGAACGCCTAAAAGTATACCACACACAAACCGTGCCATTAGAAAAATTTTATGCAGAAAAAGGCCTGTTACAAAATATTAATGGCAATCGCTCCACTGAAATAATTTATGGAGAAGTCCTCACTCTCATTACGAATTAATAAGATGATTGGATTATCAGACGTTGCCGCGCACCTTTTTAACACGAATCGAGACCACTCCTTATGACCATCGCCACCGATCTAAAAGTAAATTCCTCAGATATCTATAAACGTCTTTGTGAAGTGATCCCAGGAGGAGTGAACTCTCCCGTCCGCGCTTGCAAAGGATTAATCGATCCACCACTAGTCGCAGCAAGGGGAGTCGGGGACTTACTTTATGATGCCGATGGAAATTCCTATATCGATTATTGCGGCTCATGGGGGGCTCTTCTTCATGGCCATGCACATCCAACCATTCTTGACGCCGTCACAAAACGAATGATGATGGGAACTTCCTTTGGTGTCACAACCGAAGTAGAAGAAATTCTCGCTCGCCTCATTATTAATAAAATCCCATCCGTAGAAAAAATCCGTTTTGTTTCTTCTGGGACCGAAGCAACAATGAGCGTTGCACGTCTCGCAAGGGGATTCACAGCTCGAAATCTGATCGTAAAATTTACAGGCAACTACCACGGCCATGCCGACTTTTTTCTTGTGCAAGCAGGCTCCGGAGTAATGAATCTCACCCCAACATCGTCTTCAGCTGGAATTCCCGAAGAAATGGTCCAACATACAGTTTCTTTAACATATAATAATAAGGAAGAAACGCAAGCATTCATCCAGGCACACGGTAAAAAAATTGCGGCTGTCATTCTAGAGCCTATCGCAGGAAATATGGGTGTTGTCCCTGCCGCACATGAATTTATCACAATGCTAAAAGAGGAAACGGAAAAAGTAGGCGCGCTACTCATTTTTGATGAAGTCATGACAGGATTTCGTGTGAGTGCTAAAGGCGCGCAAGGGATTTATCCTGTAACACCCGATCTCACATGTTTCGGTAAAATTATTGGTGGTGGGTTCCCGGCAGCAGCATTCGGTGGCCGCGCAGACATTATGGACTTCCTTGCTCCTTTAGGCCCCGTCTACCAAGCAGGAACTCTTTCTGGAAATCCGGTCGCGATGGAAGCGGGGGTTCAAGCCTTAACAATGATCGATGAAAATACCTACCAAGAACTTGAACGCAAAACCTCTATCATTACCACACCAGTTCAGCATTACTTTGAAAAAAATAACATCCATGGCTGCGTGCAAAGATCAGGATCCATGTTCACGATCTTTTTCGGGAAAAAGAGTGTTCAAAATATGGACGACGCCAAAGCACTAGACAGCGAACGCTTTAAAGAGTTTTTTCGCCACATGTACAATAACCGCATTTATATTCCGCCACTCCAACAAGAAGCGTGGTTTGTCTCCACAGCACATACCGACGCCAATTTAGAAAAAACGAGAGATTGTATTCTCTCGTTTTTAGAATCATAAGATCAAGCAGAAGCCAATTCCTCTCCTAAAGAAACAAGGATCTCAAACTGACTCTTTGATGTCACCATGCCCATCCTTTGTAAACGCAAATCTTTTACCACATGAAAAACTTTTTTTCGAATATCAACATTTTCATCATCACCACGCATCGTTTCCATTAAATGCATCCCTGCAATAAATACTCCGGTACGACCCAGACCTGCACTACAGTGCACAACAATAGGTGCTGTTTGAGATATTGTGGCGTCTCGCACACGGGTTAAAAGTTCCTTTAACAAAGACAAGGAAGGTGCACATTGATCGGGCCAATGTTCATAGTGAAACTGTTTAATCTCTCTTTGAGAACCATCTTCGTATCTAACAACAAATGTTCTTTCAACCAAACGCTCTTTCTGAAGTTCAGGTTCTGTAAGAACCACCTCTTCTTGGATTTTTTGGACACCCCAACATGTTTTTTTATCGTTAGTATAAAGTGTATAAATGGTGTCGTTTTCCCAATAGTTATAGCATTTTTCTCTTTTAGCCTCTCTAGCCATCGTTAAATTAACGACCGTTGCTATTTTTTTTATCTCGAGCATTTCTAAAAAACGATCTGCGTCTTGAGGTCCTTGCGCTGCAATATAACTCTTTTCGTCAGATAATTGAATATGGCTCGCATTATAGTACCACTGTTGGTTATCGGGATCAGTGACCCGATTGTAATCGTAAGGAAGAGCATTTGAGTAGCGGTTAGAATAAAGATTATTATCCGCCGCTACCGTTGAAAATTGGCTGATATCTATACGCGTTTTTATCTCTAGGATTGCAGCACGGAGCGCATCAAAAACATATTCCTCCGGCTCTTCAAAACAGAGGGTATCCACCATTTTCTTTAATTCTTCCCAATTCATAGGCACTGAGCCCAAGCCCAACTTCACAGTCATAAAATCTCCTAGTTAAATAAAAATTAAACCAACTGTCAAATTTTACCCCCAAAATAAATTAAACGAAAATAAAATCCACATCAGATCAATTTAAAATAGTATGTTTCTCTTAAAGAAGCATACATAACATGTATTATCAGACTGTTTAAATCTAAATCACCTCTTAAATAAAGACTTTAAAAAAGTAATGTGCTATAGTTAGTGAATAAATAAGTTTTTTAATCAAAATTCACAGAAACCATAATGAGCCTATACAACATCGCTGATGTAGCGGGAATATATATTCTAAACGAAGAAGATACGATCAAAGCCCGCAACGACATCGTTTCAGTGGATGGAGATACTCCTCTTGAAATAACAGTGGTTTTTATGAGTCTGGAAATTAAGCCTTTAGTTTTAAAAAAGGGTTATTTTTCAGAAGAACAGATCGTAAATTTTGCACGGCAGATTATTTCTCACGATCGAAACCCTGATTTGGAAATAAGATGCCTTCCGGTTATCTATTCGCGCATTTTAGAAGTCCGAGAAACTAGCGAAGAAGATAGAAAAATTGTTGCTGAAGTAATGGAGTTTTTTAACATTCAAAAGCCAGAAACATATACTCAAAACGCGGATACTGTTAATAAAAGTAACTCAAAGATTATAGGGATCGTAATGGCTATTTTCGCCGTAGTGGTTATTGTGACAGTTGGCTTTGTGTTTTCCTGTCTTTATTGTCCAGCAGCAGCTGTAGCGATCGGTGCAGTTGCTATTCCCCTACTTCTTTTCCCGCCTTTTGTCTATATTTTTGGAACGCTTTAACATTTTTCTCTTCTTGTTTTTTATTATTAATTCATGATAATTCCC
>CAYIYO010000073.1:0-5511 GCA_964367715.1 uncultured bacterium | reverse complement strand
CGCAAGTGGGTTCATATTGTTAAATTAAACCACTTGTGATCTCTTAACCGCAGAAATTTGGCTGAGTCGAAATGCCAAAATTTATCCGAACCGTAGTATAGAGTGTTATTTCTTTGAGAGAGAGGTTTCCCACTCTTTAATATAGGCTAAAAGAGTGGCCTTATTAGGCTGTGTTTCAAGCAATGCCACAGCCTCAGGTGTACTGGAAAGATGGGCAATCTTCGCTAATAGATGGAGATGACGTTTGTCATCACACGCAAATAGAAAGAATAATGTATTCACAGGCTTGCCGTCCAATGCACCGTAATCGGCAATTGGTTCTGCAGGAAATGCCACCACAACACGGTCTTGATGTAAATTCATGAAGGAATCGCGCGTGTGGGGAATTCCAATTCCATGATTAAGCGCTGTGGGCTGCAAATTTTCCCGATCCATCAAGAGATCAATCAATACTTCTGCATCAAGATGAAAATCTTTTGCGATAGTCTTCATTGCATTACGAATCACGGCTGCTTTGTTATCGCCCGCGACTTTATGGAGGACTCCTCCACGATGGATGGCACGGTAAAGACTGAACTGCTTGTTTCCCATCGCCGCCTGGTCTTCTTCTTCAACAGCTGATGCATTGAAGCCAGAAGCGCCAAGATTGCTTTTCAGCACCCAGTTTTCAATTTCCATTCGGCTGAATCGAAACTGATCCTCGATCCGATAAAAAGGGATTTTTCCATTATTAACAAGAGTATGAATGAGCGTAGGTTTCACTTGAAGTAAATCGGCTACATCTTCGATCTTTAAATCCATGACCACACCTATTTCTAGTAATCCTTGAAGAGTTCAATGATGGCTTTAGAAGAATTCAGTGTCAACAATTGTTTACGTTGTTCTTCATCTTTGATCGCTAAAGTGATGCCTGAAAGTATCTGTAAATACTCTGTCTGTTTATCATCGGGTCCTCCGATCATGCAGACGAGGCGAACAGGAGAGCCATCCATCGCCTTCCATTCTACTCCATGCTTAAGAATCGCTATCGCAATGAAAAAGTCGTCATAAGAAGGAAGTTTTGCATGAGGAATCGCCACTGCCATTCCTATCCCCGTAGAAACAATCTTTTCTCTTTCTATTAGCGCATCATAAAATGCTTGTTTATCTTGAATCTTTCCTTTCGCAAACGCGACATCAACAAGGGCATAGAGCACTTCATCGCGTGTTTTAGCATCAAGAAAGACAACAAGTTGTGAATCCAGGTATTGTGCAATTTTTTTCATAACGATTAATGTGTTCCTGTGCTTCCAAATCCAGCTGCACCACGCGATGTTTGGACAATTTCGTGACAGCGAACAAAGCGCGCTTGAATGACAGGAGAAACAACAAGCTGTGCAATTCGCATTCCGTGTTCAATCACAAAAGGTTTTTTTCCATGGTTGATTAAAATGACTTTCAACTCTCCACGGTAGTCATGGTCAATGGTGCCTGGAGTATTTAATACGGTGACTTGGTCTTTAAACGCAAGGCCGCTGCGTGGACGCACTTGAATTTCATATCCTTCCGGAATTTCAAAATGCAGTCCTGTTGGAACGAGAGCGGAATCTCCCGGTTGAACGGTAAGAGTTTCAGAAAGATGAGCACGGACATCTGCACCTGCAGCGCCTTGTGTTCCGTAAGTAGGAAGTTTTTCTTCGCTATCTGTCAACGTAGGAATTTCTAATAAATGATGGGATTGGCTCATTATTGTCTCAATTTTAAATTAGTTTTTAGTGTTAGGAAAAAATTGTAGCAGGTCTGCTATTTTATTTTTTAATTCATGCCGCCTGACGATACAATCGATCATTCCATGCTGCAAAAGGAACTCCGACTTCTGCGCTCCGGGAGGGAGTTGTTGTCCAATGACTTGCTCAATGACGCGAGGACCGGCAAAGCAGATCAAGGCATTAGGTTCCGCGATATTAATATCTCCTAAGGAAGCAAAAGATGCTGTCACCCCACCAGTGGTCGGATTTGTTAAAATAGAAAAATAAGGAAGGCCAGCTTCATGAAGACGAGCAAGGGCAGCGGATGTTTTTGCCATCTGCATGAGGGAAAAGATCGACTCCTGCATGCGTGCGCCGCCTGACGTTGAGACAATAACCAAAGGAAGCCGATGCTTTAGGGCATGCTCCATAATAAGAGTCAATCCTTCCCCTACAACGGATCCCATCGATCCGCCCATAAAATTAAAATCCATCACCCCTAGAGCGACGGACCTTTCTTTTATTTTGCACGTTCCGACGATGACGGCTTCGTTATTTCCCGTCTTTTCTTTTGCACTTTGGATACGGGCAGGATAGGGTTCGGTGTCGACAAAATGAAGGATATCGGCCGACTCTAAATCGGTAAACATCTCCTGAAAAGTGTCCGGATCGGCAAGTAAGGCGATGCGCTCTTCAATGTTAAGACGGTAGTGGTAATCACATTTTGGACAACAGCTGAAATTTTTTTCCAGCTCGTTAGCATGGATGAGCTCATCACAGTGTGTGCATTTAATCCACCCACTGTAGCTATCCTTTTTTGTCGTCTGAATTTTTATCTTTGGTTTCTTGCGGGAAAATAGTCCCATCAAACACCTTTCGTAATCAGTCTCTTAAAGATTTTCCATTATTGTAGGTAACGTGACTTTTGATGACAAGCAAAAGAATCGCTCTACAAAAACACAATAATTACTTTAATAGAGCGATGTCCGCAATCGACTAGTAGTGGCGTCGCTGCTGAGTGTTTCCAATTCCCATTTCTGCCCTGTATTTGGCAATGGTCCGGCGTGCACAAGGAATTCCCTTCTTATTCAGCAATTTAGATAACGCCTCATCAGAAAAGGGGCACTCTTTTGATTCGTCTTTAATAAGATCCCTTAAAAAATTACGAATCGTATGAGAAGAGACATCTTCTCCCTGTTTCGAGAGAAATGCCGACGTAAAAAATGAACGCAAGGCAAGGATTCCGCGCCCACAATCCAAATATTTATTAGAAATTGCACGTGCAATCGTGGACTCGTGCAACTCTAATTCTTCCGCCAAGTCCTTCATCGTCAAAGGCACAAGCTGTCCGTCGGGATCGCTAAAAAATTCTTTTTGTCTCTCTGCAAGAGAATGGGCAATACGTGAAAGCGTATCATTCCGTTGCATGATATTACGCATCAACCATCGCGCAGACATCAATTTTTGCATAATAAACGCGCGTGTCTCTTCTGGCAGGGAGGTGTCGTGAGCCATTGCAAGATAACGCATATTTAAGCGGAGAGGGGGGATATCACGTTCATTAACAGAAATGGTAAGCTTTCCTTCCCCTTCATCATGAATTGAAATATCAGGAATAATGTACTGTGTTGCAGCCAACCCATACGCGGCGCCTGGATGCATATCTAAACGCACAATATCTGTATTAATAGCCTCTTCCACCGCAACAACAGAGCAACCCAACCCTTTTGCAATCGCTTTAATGCGATGGTGCACCAGCTCATCAAAATGTGAGGAGATGATTTGATACGCAAGAGTCGATTCTTTTTTCTGAAAACGCAATTGGATTAATAAGGAATCGTGTAAATCGTAAGCACCCACACCAGGAGGATCAAACTCTTGAATCTGCGCTAATACCTTTTTTAATCGATCCACCCCTATAGAGGAAAGGCTGGAAACTTCATTTAAGGGAACGCCTAAAAATCCGTTCGCATCAAAGTTTCCAATCAGTGCTTCGGCTGCGGCAGCATCTTTTTCGTCTTCAAATGTTTCTTTCGCTTGCTCCATGAGGTGTTCAAAAAGGCTTTCTTTGGAAGAAATCAAGCTTTCAAGAAATCCTTGCTTTCTTTCGTCATCGGCAGTTCTTTTAGAGTAAAAGGTATCGCTCTCACTACATTGATCGCGAAACTCCTCATCCAAACAGCGGAGGACCTCAAAATTATCGCTTTCAAAATTCATTTCGGCATCTTGATTTGAGGTCTCTTGCCCGTAATCATCAGCCTCCGTCTCTTCCATGCGTTCGATCTCTTCATCGTATTCAGAGGTTTCTCCCTCGTGGTCTAAAATAGGATTTTGCTCGATCTCCGCTTCGACTAATGCGGACAATTCAAGGACAGGAAGTTGCAACATATGCAATGCTTGTTGCATTTTTGCTGACATAATGATATGTTGTGTTTGTTTTTGTGATTGCGACTGTTTGTTTTTTAAATTCAAAGAAAGCGAATAAGACATAAAAAAACCTCCATCCCCTTATTAACTAATAGTATTCCAAGCTATCCGAATTCACAAGGGAAAAGCGTTCGACAATAAATAAATTCAAAACACTCATAATCAATAACATAAACTATTTTCTTTAACTAAAACCCCATTTATCGCATAAATTAGGGCATGATCACTCTAAACTTCATTAAAGCCTCTCTGCTGACAACAATCATGGTCCTAGGATTGCCTGTCGTCCAACTCTATCTTTCCCTTTGCGACCATATATTTTTAAACACGCGTGCCAGCGATGCGCATCCTATTGAACAACTAGGAAATATTTTCCTCACTCCTACTCAATATTTATTAGATGGAAGACTTGCCACAGCGACCGAAAATCCGGCAGAACCCTATCTCTTTTCTGAAGCCTTCGAATATAAAGACTATTGGGCATTAAAAACATTGGCTTCCATCGCAGCCCTTCCTTACAGTCTTACTGCGGGAGTTTTCACAAAATCAATCGCTTTTTTAGTTTCTCAAGAAACACGGAAGCGTCATGAACGCATCCATCTTTCCAATGCTCTCTCATTGATTTCTCTAAATAATGACTTCTATCGCAATTCAGGAATAGACCTCGAAACAAAAGAAGAAATCTCTTCTGATCGAATTATTTATCCGCGCCGCCCTGGGGATGAAAATATTTTAAAAGAGGGTAAAGAGGCTTTAAAAGCCATTGTCACTATTTTAGATAAAGAACAGGTTCCTTATTGGGTAGATGTGGGCACATGCTTAGGAGTCTATCGTCACAACGGAGTCATTCCCTGGGATAACGATATCGACATTGCAGTATTATTACCTGATTTTCAAAATGTTAAGAGAGCTCTTCAACAACTCGATTCGTCAAAATTTGTGGTACAAGATTGGTCAAGCCGCGGAAATCCAAACACATACCTAAAAGTATGGGTCAAAGAAAGCGGCTTATTGATCGACATTTACCATTACGTCGTCGACACTGAAAACGGCACGTTAAATTATTTTCTATCTAACGAATATAACATCTTTTTAACCGAAAGCTGGCGTGCGCGCGAACGCAAATATACATCTCCTGTTCCTATCGATATGATTTTTCCTTTACGAAAAGGAACACTTGATGGAATCGACGTCTACGTTCCTAACAAAACAAAAGAATACCTAGAATTTCGTTATCAGGGAAACATTGACCCTTGCATGGTTTTCAACACCAAAACTAATCAGTACGAAAAAGACGAAAGCCACCCCTACTGGCAATAAATTTAAATTTACTTATATACATATTAAACCACTTACA
>CAYIYO010000072.1:3778-6231 GCA_964367715.1 uncultured bacterium | reverse complement strand
GTTCGATTTTTCTCTTTAACCATTAGTGAAATTCTGGCATGATTTGCATGTTTAGAATAAGTAACAATTGAAGAATTTTTTTAACAAAAAACCAAGAGATCTCTGATTAAAGCACATCAGATGCACTCTCAAGGCTCAAAACAATAAGAGGAAAGTATGTCATTTAACGATGGATTAATCATCGCATCAGGCATTCTCGCACTCGTCTACGGCATAGTGATGACTCGCTCAATCCTATCCCTTAGTCCGGGTAATGCTAAAATGCAAGAAATTGCCACAGCGATTCAAATCGGTGCCAGCGCCTACCTAAACCGTCAATACCAAGTCATCACAATCGTCGGTCTTGTCGTCTTCGCATTCCTTGTATGGATGCTCGGCTGGACTGTTGGTGTGGGCTACCTAATCGGAGCAGTCCTCTCCGGCGTTGCAGGATATGTTGGAATGAACGTCTCCGTCCGTGCAAATTGCCGCACAGCAGAAGCCGCACGCTCAGGTCTCGCGCCCGCTCTCGATGTCGCCTTTAAATCAGGCGCCGTCACAGGTATGTTAGTTGTCGGCCTAGGTCTTCTCGGTCTTAGCGGTTACTACTTTTACCTACAAAGCGCCGGTCATGTCGGCCGCGCCCTTCTCGAACCTCTCGTTGGTCTCGGCTTCGGCGCATCCCTCATCTCCATCTTCGCTCGTCTCGGTGGCGGTATCTTCACTAAAGGTGCAGACGTCGGCGCAGACTTAGTTGGAAAAATCGAAGCAGGAATCCCAGAAGATGATCCACGTAACCCAGCTGTTATTGCCGATAACGTTGGCGACAACGTTGGCGACTGCGCAGGTATGGCTGCAGACTTGTTCGAAACATACGTCGTCACAATCGTAGGTACCATGCTGCTCGCCGGTATCTTCTTCAGAGACTCCGCAGAAGTCACAGACACAATGATGTTCTTTCCTCTCGCAATCTGCGCCGCATGCGTGGTCACTTCTCTGATCGGAACGTTTTTTGTCCGTCTCGGAAGCACCAACAATATCATGAACGCTCTCTACAAAGGCGTTGTGGTCACAGGAGTTCTCTCCACTTTTGCAATCGCAGGATTAATCCATTACCTAATCGGATTCGACACGGTATATGCAATCAACAATACCACATTTACCGGTTGGAATCTGTTCTACTGCTCCATCACAGGTCTTGTCATCACAGGACTCATCATGTGGATCACGGAATACTACACACTAACAAAATACCGTCCTGTATTAAGCATCGCACAAGCGTCAACAACAGGTCACGGAACTAACATCATCCAAGGGATTGCCGTCTCAATGGAAGCAACAGCATTGCCAGTGATCACAGTATGCATCGGTATCCTTGTTTCCTACCTTAATGCAAACCTATACGGAATCGCAATCGCTGCAACAACAATGCTAGCACTAGCAGGAATGATCGTCGCACTAGACGCCTACGGTCCTGTCACAGATAACGCAGGCGGAATTGCAGAAATGTCAAATCTTCCAAAAGATGTACGCGTTACAACAGATGCACTCGATGCAGTCGGTAACACAACAAAAGCAGTGACAAAAGGCTACGCAATCGGCTCCGCCGGTCTCGCCGCTCTAGTCCTCTTTGCGTCATTTTTAGAAGACCTAACATTCTACTTTCCAACAATTAATCCGAATTTTGAACTACAAAACCCATACGTGGTAGTTGGACTGTTCATCGGTGGTCTTCTCCCTTATCTCTTCGCTGCACTCTCCATGATGGCTGTCGGCCGCGCTGCGGGCTCTGTCGTCGTCGAAGTACGTCGCCAATTCAGAGAAATTAAAGGGATTATGGAAGGAACAGCAAAACCAGATTACGGCCGCGCTGTCGACCTACTTACAAAGTCAGCGATCAAAGAAATGATCGTTCCTTCACTACTTCCAGTCCTCGCACCGGTTGCCTTATACTTCATGATCAACTCCTTTGCAGGCCAATCAGATGCCTTTGCAGCCGTTGGCGCAATGCTTCTCGGTGTGGTCGTCACTGGGCTATTCGTCGGCTTATCGATGACTTCCGGTGGGGGTGCGTGGGATAACGCAAAGAAACATATCGAAGAAGGAAATCACGGCGGAAAAGGCTCAGAAGCCCATAAAGCTGCAATCACCGGCGATACCGTTGGTGACCCATACAAAGATACTGCGGGCCCAGCAATCAACCCAATGATCAAAATCACAAACATCGTTGCACTTCTGCTGCTCGCAATTCTTGCAGCACACGTCGCAAACTAAAACAAAAAAGTGCCTTGACATTAATTTGTCAAGGCACTTCTTTTTCTTTTCTCTTTCCCACTTCAACATTGCAAAAATCAACTTCGACTGTTATTATTGGTGCAGTTTTATGCGATTGTAGATCTTTTATTTTATTTTGTTCAATACGCTAGACTATTTTAATAAATACGTTTCATAAGTAAGGACAGAAAATGTCAGCC
>CAYIYO010000072.1:2324-3678 GCA_964367715.1 uncultured bacterium | reverse complement strand
GGGGCTTTTACTTTTTCTAATGAAATGAAAGAGGGCTATCAACCAATTAAAGAAATGACAGGAAATCAAAATCTTGTCGATCAATTTAATAGTGTTTGCAGCATGCGAGGAGCTTCAACTACCTCAGTTGATGAGTGTAGTAAGCATTTTTTTAAATCATTTCACTGTTTTGAATCGATTGCAAGGCATATTCCAATCAAAGATCAGCTAGAATGTTTTTTGAAAAAAGCGATTTTAGGAAATATGGATTATGTGGAATTGATGGTAGACATCATAGACTTTAAAGATTTGCCCCCACTTCCAGAAGACTTTACGAATGAATTCAATACGCTATATTCGACCGCTAATCATGATAGATTGATCGAGCTTCTTACTCCATGGACCTCATTATACTGTATTCGAGTACAGGAACAGTTCGATGCAACGGAAAAAGTTGACTGTCAAGAACTACTAAATAGAGGATTTGATTCAGAAAGAAATTTAACAAACATAAATAATCCTCTTGTCATGCGTTACATTGTAGATACCTCGCGGTTATACGATAACTGCCATTTTTATGTTGCCATTTTTGCAGCAATTAAATTATGCCAATCAGATCCCCGTTTTGTAGGAATCACAATTTCAGGCCCAGAACACGACTGGAATGCAATTCAAAATTTTAAAACTCAAATGGAAATCATTAAGCTATTATCGACTAAACTAGAGTTTGCGAATTTTAATTTACATGCAGGAGAATTAGTTAAAACCCTGGCAGAGCCAGTTGTCTTAGCTACTCACATTAAGGATTCCATTGATGCAGGTTCAAGAAGAATTGGTCATGCAGCTTGTCTTTCGGACAGTAATAATTGGAGACAACAGCTTATTCCTCAAATGAAAAGAGAAGGAATCTGTGTAGAAGTTTGCGTATCTAGCAATAAAAAAATACTAAATTTAAAAAACGGCAAGCATCCCATTAATCAGTTAAGGAGACATGCTGTTCCCTTTGTTTTGTGTTCCGATGATTCTGGAGTCACTCGCAGCGAGCTTAAAGACGAATTCAGAAAAGTTGCTAAAAGATACGAAGAGTTTGATTACAAAGCCTTTAAAAAACTTTCACGCAATTCGATTTCCTTTTCTTTCTTGCCAGGAGAGAGTATCTATAAAGATAGAGTCGAGTATAAACTAAAGCCTCTTTTTAACAACCTGATGGACCTGAATTGGAGACCAAGCACTGAACAAAATCAATTTTTAAAAGGAAATGATAAAGCGCGTCTTGAAGCCCGTCTTATTAGAAAGTTTGTTTTATTTGAAAACGTCACTATACTACAAAAAAAGAGTATGTATAATGCATCTCAGATTACAGACTAATTTGTTA
>CAYIYO010000072.1:0-2224 GCA_964367715.1 uncultured bacterium | reverse complement strand
ATACTACAAAAAAAGAGTATGTATAATGCATCTCAGATTACAGACTAATTTGTTAGGCGTTTCAATAAAACCAGGATAAGAGAAATGAGAAAACTGTTCGCGCTATGCACCCTATTAGCAATCACTGCAATACCAACATCAGCATCTGCCATTACAGGTCTCTACTACGGCAAAGTTCAAGGAGGAGCGAACTTCTTCAAAGGCTCAAATTATTATGGGACAGACTTTCTATTAGGACCTGTAGGGGGCATCGCCGTCGGATATAATTTCTATGGAAACATTTTAGGCGAAGTCGAAATGTCCATGCGCCGCAACAGTGCAAAAAGCCGGAATATCGATCCTGTAACTGGCGATAATCTAGGCGGAAATGTTGTCCAAACCTACTGCTGGATGGGAAACCTATACTACGAACCTAACCTTTGCTGGATAATCAAACCTTTCATCGGCGCCGGCTTAGGCTACGAACAAATCGACAGGGGTCCGCGCGACAACCCTCTCGCCACTCAAAAAGCCCTACGCAATGGCTTCGCCTACCAGGGAATGGCCGGTTTCTACTACGGTCTATGTGACGCTAGAACAGATATCGGCGTAGAATACCGCTACCACCGCTATGTAGGCGATCACTTCTACAGCAACAGCATCATGCTAAGCTTTCGTCAGTATCTGTAAGTGCGAGAGTAATTTATGTACTGCCGCGATTTGACGCAGCGTATTCGCGTTAAGGGAGTGCCTGCACATGCGCAACAACCGCACCCTTTAACGCTTCTAGATTATAGCCACCCTCCAAAATCGAAACAACTCGACCTTCTGCATATTCATTTGCTATTCCGACAACAATTTCCGTCAGCTCCTTAAAATCTCTCTCTTTTAAATTAAAATTGCCCAGCGGATCCAACTCGTGTCCATCAAATCCCGCAGAAATCAACACAAACTGAGGTTTGAACTTTTTCATTGCAGGAACCAGTTTTAATTTAAATGCATTAATAACATCGGCAGCGGAATCTTTTCCTTCATTAATCGGCACATTTAAATTGGTGTCGCGCGCGCCCCCTCTTCCTTTTTGATTGTCTTGGCTGTCTCTTGTATTAGGATAAATTCCTTTTTGATGCGTGCTGAAATAAAATACACTAGGATCCTCATAAAAGATTTCTTGCGTTCCATTTCCATGATGCACATCCCAATCCACAATAAGCACGCGCTCAATCGCATACTTCTTTTGAAGATAACGCGCTCCAATTGCAACATTATTAAAAATGCAAAATCCCATTCCCTCATCGAGACACGCATGATGACCCGGCGGTCGCGCATTGCAAAAGACAGAACGCGCTTCCCCACTTATAACCCTATCTATACCAGTTAAGATAGCCCCAGCAGCATGCAATGCCACCTCATAAGATCTAGGACAAATCACAACATCACCCGTTGAAAGTAAGGTTTCGTTATTATCAGACAATGCACAAGTCTCTCCTCTCACAAGCGCAATAAACTCTGGGGTGTGGCAGTACTGAAGCTCTTCACTGGTCGCTTGTCTCGGAAAAATAATATGTGCCTCATCTGTTACAAAAGCATCTAACAAAGCTTTCATAATCACTTCGCAACGTTGATTACTTTCAGGATGATCCTTACCTGTGGTGTGTTCGCTAAATAGTGAATCATAAACGATGTGCTTGAGCGGCTCTTTTTTTTGATCCATGGTAACGATTGTTTGGGTTTCAATGATTTCTTTTTGTGTTGTCGTTGTTGTAGCGGAGGCCGTTGCCGTCATTACCATAAAGCTAACTCTTGCTGTCTCTGATCCATTAAAAACTTCTTTTGCAAAAAGTGTTAGCGACTCCTCGTCAGAATCGGAACGTTTTCTTTTCGTTCCCGCAGAGGGGACAGCTGAAGGATTTGCTGAAGCTATCAAACCGATTCTTGATTTCACTTGTGTATACATAATCGGTAACTCATAAATTGACCTTATACCGTTCGTGGTTCAATATTTGGTTTTACTTCAAATAAATTTTCTATTTCGTAAAAATAGAGATTAATTTGTTTCTATTGACTATACTCTTAGGACCTAACCATATTCCCCACGTCGCGGCCGCAAAATCCTCACCCTTTATCTCCCCACGCTTAGCCCCATTCACCTCCACCTCAATATTTCCTCCGGAAACCCAACGTAGCACATACCGATCTCCCTGCTTCGCATCAGAATCAAACATTGAAATAAACTTTTCAATCT
>CAYIYO010000071.1:0-6243 GCA_964367715.1 uncultured bacterium | reverse complement strand
TCGTAACAAAAAAGAATATATCTGCTTTCATTAATGTATCCATAATTACATTATAAGTATACCATATTTCTCACCTTGCGAAAATCTTAATTTTAAGTATAATGAATTTATGCTCTTTTGAGCGTGTTTTAGTTATATAGCGGGCTCACGAAGAGGTATCTCCGAAAGGACATATAGCGCGAATAACCAAGGTTATGAGCCTGACCTCAGAAAAGTTATAATGTTTCTTTGTTTAAATAGCGGGTTAGAGAAGAGGTATCTCGCAAGGCTCATAACCTTGAGACGGCCGTTCGATTCGGTCACCCGCAACAATTCGGCAAGTGACATGCCAAAAGTATGTCTCAAGGCTGAATATATGATAATATGTCGGGGTAGCTGTTTTGGTAGGTATCCAGTGCGAAATATGTCGGGGTAGCTCAGTTGGTAGAGCACAGGACTCATAAGCCTGGGGTCGTGGGTTCGATCCCCACCTCCGACACAATACAGATTATATCTGTATAAAATAATGCGGTCGTAGCTCAACTGGTTAGAGCACTCGCCTGTCACGCGAGAGGTTGCCGGTTCAAGTCCGGTCGACCGCGCAAGATTGGACAAGACACCCCCAAATGGGGGTTTTGTCCTTTTACGTCAAAGGTTTTTTCCAGTTCCCACCGACTTATTTCGCTTTCTACAGCTTCTCGCTTTTTTGCTATGGGTTCAAGGTAAATACATTGAGAAATAGAGAGTTTTTCGTCAAAATAAGTCCTAAAAAGCAGAAACCGCCCTTGCGGACGGTTTCGTATGCTCTTTCCACACGTGGTAGATGAGACTAAATAGAGTATACCAATTTTAGGTCAAAAAGACAATAAACTAGGTTTTACTGTGGATAACGTCTAGGGACCAATAATGATCTGGTAACCCCCCAATCTTATATAATACAGACGCATATAGTTGTCGAACTCTTACGGCTGAAATTCCAAATATCTTGGCAGTATCCGTATCACTTTTCATTATCCCATCTTTGATGCCAAATCTACTCTCAAAAACTGTTCTTTGGCGTTCAGTCAGCATGGTAGATTTTCCTACGGTTTTGTACTTTTTAATTGCTGTAGGAATATCTACTTTTACTCCACTGATAGTTAAACTATTCTTCATTATTTAATTATATCAAATCAAAGCTAATATAAGGTGTTCGTAGTTGACTTATACCCCCTAGGGGTATATACTTGTCTTATGAAATACATGGACGAAAAAGGTAAGTCAAAAATAGTTCGCCGTCTCAAGCTTATTGAGGGACAAGTTCGAGGATTACAGAAGTTAATTGAGAACGACACCTACTGTATCGATGTCATTACTCAGACCTCGGCAGTAAAGCAGGGGCTTTCAAGTGTGGAAGATGCGCTCCTTGAAAATCATCTTGGTCATTGCGTGCATCACCAGATGTCTTCTGGTCAGGTCGGTAAGGCAAAGGAGGAAGTATTAAAAGTATATAAGCTTAAAAGGAAATAATTTATGACCACTCCAAAAGTATATAAGGTTGTAGGCATGCACTGTGCCAGTTGTGTGTCACTCATTCAAAACAAGGTACAGAAAATAGAAGGAGTCGAAACTTGTGATGTTGGAATGTCCTCTGAAAAAGCCACGGTTACATTTAAGGATAGTCCTGTCCCGATTGAAACAATTAATAAGACTCTGCATCCGTTCGGCTACTCATTTGAAGATACTGCAAAAGATGCGGCTGCTATGAATATGTCTGCGGAAGATCATGCGCGCATGGATCACACTAAACCAAGTGGAGGAATAAACCCTATGTCCGAAATGAAGTTTGTTATTCCAATGGTCATCTTTTCTTTTATCATGATGCTGTGGGATGTACTGAGTAAGAATCATATCGTTCCCGTAATGTCGGAAACCATATATGAATTTTTCCATCACCTCATGCCGATCTTTGCCACATTCGTACTTTTTGGCATTGGTCGAAAATACATTCGCGCCGTTTGGATTTTTATAAAGACCCGTACCGCCAACATGGACACCCTTGTTGGTATTTCAACGATTGTGGCGTTTCTTTATTCCTTTGCCGTTACTGCTTTTGAAAAATCACTCGCTCCTTATTTGGATGTCACTTCCAACTTCTATGATGTCGTTATCATCGTGATCGGACTCATTGCACTCGGACAAGCACTCGAAGCTCGGGCAAAAAAGAAAACAAACGAGGCACTTCAAAAGCTTGCAGAACTTGCAAGTAAATCAGCTATCGTAGAGCGTAACGGAAAGGAAGTTGAAATCTCTATCGACCAAATCGTGGTTGGAGATATTGTCGTAGTAAAGCCAAATGAACGGATACCTGTTGATGGGGTTGTGGCTAGTGGATCAAGCAGTATCGATGAATCAAACCTTACCGGAGAGTCCGTACCCGTAGACAAAATTACAGGTGATTCTGTTTTTGCGGGTACGCAGAACTTTCAGGGTATTCTCAAAATTAGAGTAGAAAAGGACAGCAAGGATACTGCACTATCTCAAATCATGAAAATAGTGGAGAATGCTCAAAATTCAAAAGCACCCATCGAGCGAACAGCCGATAAAATATCGGGGGTATTTGTATACGTTGTGATCGGTATCGCAGTGCTGACGTTCCTGGCTTGGATCATATTTGCTCCGGCTACCCTCGGCTTTTCAAAAGCGTTTGCCTTAGCAATATCAACCACTATGGCAGTTCTAGTTATTGCGTGTCCCTGTTCGCTTGGACTCGCTACACCGACCGCAATTATTACTGGAGTTGGCGCAGGCGCACGGCGCGGCATACTTATTAAGAACGCCGAGAGCTTAGAGAAGCTCGCGAAAGTGGATGCCATCGTATTTGATAAAACAGGCACCCTTACTGAAAACAAATTATCCATTGAAGGAATCTTTTGCCAAGACAAAGATCACGTATGTGATGAAGAAGAGACCAAATTCAAGCAATCACTTATATACTCCCTCACCAAGTCGTCACGACATCCAGTCTCGCAGAGTGTTGCTGCATGGCTTGATGCCCAAGGAGCAAAGACGTTTCCAAGCACTCTCATGAGAGAAGTTTCTGGAAAAGGAGTGGTAGCAACAATTGAGAACAAGGAATACTATCTCGGCTCACTTGCGTATGCGACTGAAATAACGGGACAGAACGAAACTGCTATCAGAAGTAATTTTAAGGACAGCAGATTTGAAAGCGGTCGCGAACTCTATTTGTTTGATGCAAAAGAAATTTTGTCTCTCATAAAAATCCACGACACAATCAAAGTTGAAGCAAAGCAGGAAATTGCAAAACTCAAAAAGCTCGGACTCAAGGTTATTATGGCGACTGGCGACCACAAGAAGACTGGCGAATCTGTTGCCAAAGAACTTGGCATTGATGAAGTGTTTACCGATGTAAGGCCAGAAGGAAAACTCGATATTATCAAAGAGTTGCAGAGCAAAGGACTGAAAGTGGCAATGATTGGTGACGGTGTAAATGATTCACCAGCACTCGCACAAGCTGATGTGGCAATCTCAATGAGCGATGGGTCAGATATTGCAATTGAAAGCTCTGATATTGTGCTTCTGAACGGTGATATTGGAAAAGTTGCGGAAGCAGTGAATCTGGCAAAGAAAACAAACAGGACGATCTGGCAGAACCTTATCTGGTCCTTCGGCTATAACTCACTCGGTATTCCAGTAGCGGCAGGTATTCTATTTCCATTTTATGGATTCCTGTTGAGTCCCGCACTGGCAGGAGCAATTATGGCGTTTGAGAGTATTACGGTCGTAGCTAATTCATTACGACTAAAGAATGTAAAATTATAATTATGAAAACATACACCTTTCACGTTTCGGGTACCCATTGTCCCTCATGCAAAATTCTCATTGAGGATATTTTGAGCGAGCAGAAAGATATTAAAAAATCGGTAGTTGATCTAAAAAAAGAAACAGTCACCATTGAAACCGATAGCGACCAAAGCCCTGAATCATTAGTAGAGATGCTGACGACAAAGATAAAGCCGAACGGGTACACTCTGTCATCAAAGAAAGTCATAGAAGAAAAAAAGTCTGATGATATTATTTGGAAAGCACTTCCAATCGGACTTGCATTTCTGATCCTCTTTTTTATATTGCAAAAGTCTGGCATCCTCAATCTTGGCATCGGAGGAAAAACCACGCCCACGACGAGTTTCATTATCGGTCTTATTGCCTCGGTCTCAAGTTGTCTTGCTATTGTTGGTGGTCTAATCCTTTCACTTTCAGCAAAAGTCGCTCAGGATGAAAGCACCAAGACAAGCAAAAAGCAGTTTGTCCTTTTCCACGGTGGCAGATTGCTCGGCTTTGCAGTGCTTGGGGGCATACTCGGACTTGTTGGACAGGCAATCGGCGTCACGTTTACGTTCTCTGCAATCCTCGGACTTATCGCTTCGAGCGTGATGATACTCCTTGGTCTAAATCTGATTGGTATCATAAAGAAAAACAAAGTTGCCTTACCAACTGGTATCTTTGCTTACTTTAGAAAAGTGGAACATTCAACCGTTGCCCCAATCCTTATCGGCATTGGTACGTTCTTTCTGCCGTGCGGATTTACCCAAGCGATGCAGGTGGCTGCGCTTTCAAGCGGATCATTTACGTCAGGATTTCTCATTATGCTTTCATTTGCTCTTGGTACGCTCCCCATGCTCGCAATTATCTCATTCGGATCAGTATCGTTTGCACACGGGAAGCACGCGCCACTGTTCTTCAAATCAGCCGGCATCGTGGTGATCGGTCTTGGCATCTTCGCGCTCCTTGCTGGTCTTGCAGGGCTTGGTATTATTAATCCGCTTTTTAACATTTAATTTTGATATAATTATCTTATGAACAAAACTGCTTCAATCATTATCACGCTCGCACTTGTCGTCGGTCTCGGTGTTGTTTTCCTTGGCGGTTCAAAAACCAAAGACAATACTGTGGCTACCAATCAGCCTGTCCAAAACGTAGAGGTCAAAGACGGCATCCAGTACATTACGATCGATGCCAAGGCCGGTTATTCTCCGAGAGTGACTGAAGCAAAGGCAGGAATCCCGACAAAGCTCGTTGTCAAAACAAATGGCACGTATGATTGCTCGGCATCACTTGCGATCCATTCGATCGGCTACCAAAAAATCTTGCCTCAAACTGGTGAGACTGAAATCGACGTCGGCACCCCTAAAGCAGGTGAACCATTACAGGGAGTCTGCGGGATGGGAATGTATAACTTCTCGGTGAATTTTAGTTAAAGTTGAATAGTTTCTACTTTTTCTTGAAGATTTGGTATATAAATATAACCATAATGTTTTTGGATAGCAGTTCTCACTTCGTCCACCAGTCCGCGCATTTAGAAAAAGCTCCGAAAGGAGCTTTTTCTGCGGCCGACAAAAAGTATAGCTTTTTGAGGACTTGAACGCCGGAGCAATGTTTTGACAGCAGTCAAAACGCGAGGCGGTGCCCAGACCAAAATTTTTGACGAAAAATTTTGAGTCGCGGGAAAGATTCCGGTCGACCGCGCAAAGGTTTTGATTAAGTAAAATATACACAAAAAGTTCACGGGTGTATCGGACGTAGAACTGTGATAGAATTGTTGCATGAACCTGTTCTGCAAAACAAGGAGGATATTTAAGTAATATTTCTAAGCAAATTAAAAGTTATATAAGTCAAAAAAAATAATATGGAAGTACATGAAATAGTTAGTCAACAAATGAAAATATGTGAGAAATATAATGTTCCGTGGGTTGGAACCCCGCTTGATCAAATGATCGCTGTTTCAAAAGATCTAATTAGTGGGAAACTTCCAATCAATGGTCTTCGCCATCTCCCCGAAGGAAAATCTGTGGGTTGGTTTGTCTGGGCTGGAGGTGAAATCAATAATGATACGTCACTATGGGATAATATACACATTCAACATTTAATTGAAATGTATCCTGATCTTTTAAAATACCTCGGACTTCCTCCTGGTTATAGATTTCAAATTGATGATAAGGGGTATGAAGATGTTTGGTTTGATCAGAAAATAATCGATTAAAAGTAAACTAATATCTTAAAAATGCGCTGCATATCCTAACTGATGCTTTTCCCGTAAATCTGGTATGTAAATATGCCCATTATGTTCTAGTATCGCAGTTCAAACTTCGTCCGGTCGACCGCGCATTTAGAAAAAGCTCCGAAAGGAGCTTTTTCTGTTATCTATATGATATAATGTAATTATGGATACATTAATGAAAGCAGATATATTCTTTTTTGTTACGA
>CAYIYO010000070.1:0-6460 GCA_964367715.1 uncultured bacterium | reverse complement strand
TATCGCTGCCATGATACTGGATTTTGGCATTTTTGGGAGTCCAAAGTAAGTAACGATTTGCATCAGGCTCGAAGAGCCGGCATCTTACAGCGAAGGTCGGAACGCAGCGCAGCGGAGTGGAGGCCTGGGAAATTTAGTAAAAGACCGAGTCCTGAAGGGACGGCATATTAAAAAAGGTGTTCGTTATAACGTAGTTATATATACACAAGTGAATTCAAAAATTGGCTTTTTAAGCATGTCAAAACCCCGGGATTCACCGATCGAAAGTCGGTTCATATTATTAATATTAAACGACTTTCGATCGGTGAATCCCGGGAGCTTTCACATAGCTTAAAAACCGATTCTTGATTTCACTTGTGTATAACTATGCCGGTCCTTCAGACCTCAATTTTTTTATAACTTTCCTAGGCCTCCGCTTGGCTCCGACCTAGGCTGCAAGATTGCGGTCTTTCAGACCGCGGAAACGCTTGCAAATAGTAGTCTATATAAGATTTTAGTTTAAAATTTCTTGCTTCAAACGCCTCTTTCCAATTGATATCTTCTTTTTTTTCTGCGGCTCTGCGAGTAATCTTTTATTAGGAGATGAAAATGATTGAAGGGATTTATACCGCACTAGTGACACCATTTGATGCGGAAGGGCATGTGAACATCGAAGTATTGGATGCGTTGCTTACGCTTCAAATAGAAGCGGGCGTAGACGGAGTTGTTGCATTGGGAACGACGGGAGAGGCTCCGACGTTGCTGCCGCATGAAAAAGAACAAATTACTCGTCACTGCGCCAAAAGATGCAAAGGAAAAGTGCAGCTAATGGTAGGCACAGGAGCCTATTCTACGCTACAAACGATTGAAAATACCAAGCTAGCAAAAGAATGCGGCGCAGATAGCGTTCTAGTGGTCACCCCTTTCTACAATAGACCCACGCAAGAAGGTCTTCTTCAGCATTTCACTGCGGTTGCAAATGGTGTGGATATTCCTATGGTACTCTATAATCATCCGGGACGCACCGGCCAAAACATTGAAACAACCACGATAAAAAAACTCGCACAGATTCCTTCTATTGTTGGTGTTAAGGATGCTTCAGGAAGTATCACACAGATGGGAGATGTGATTGCTACACTCCGGGAGCAGCGTCCCGATTTCTCTATTATGAGCGGTGATGATAGCTTACTCCTTCCTTTAATGGCGCTGGGAGGAGATGGAGTCATCTCTGTTGTGGGAAATCTTTTTCCGGGATTACTCCGACAAATGATGAATGCTATCGAACGCAACGATGTTATTGCGGCGCAAGCGATCCATTACCGCTTACTCCCTTTATTGAAGGCGTTGGCAGTCGAGACGAATCCGGCACCCATCAAATATGCAATGGAATTAAGTGGAATGGCTGTCGGAGGATTAAGGCTGCCACTCTGTGAGGTGAGCGCAGAAAGTAAAGAGAAAATTACAGAAGCGGTGAATACGTTATTTTATTCTACTCAAGAGGCATTGACTCGCTGAACATGCTGGTGGCCAATCCATACTTTTCCAGGAATGCCTTCGACTTTATTTAAAAGCTGATAATGAAGGTAGGAAGGCAGGTAGACGTATTGAGTTTTTAGAGGTTCATCTTCGTCGTCTTTATTAAATTTAAAGCCTGTGTGAAAAGGACTTGTTTCGGTGGATTTAAAAATTTTCACATCGCCTTCCATCACTTCAATGCCGCGTCGTGCGCCAAATAGCCTTTCGAAGGCTCTGACAACAACTTTTTGAAAGCGATCGGAACAGGCATTTGTCATGTCGAAGCAATAGTTTAGAGGCTTGCTTGCACTTGCATCTAATAGACGCTTTAAAAAGAGATTGGGAACAACTCCACCTTCCGCTTTTTTTCCAAGAAGCTCTTCTAGTCCTACTTGGGGAAAATATGCACAGTTTTCCCAAGGAAACATAAACACAGAATTTCCGGTCCTTGCACGCTCTGCATACGTTCTAATACGCTGCATTTCCTCTCTTCCCTTCTCGTCTGACACGACAAAAGGAGCAGCTGCTTGTTGACGGAAGCCTGAATAGCTCGGACTAGGATCCCCGTAAAAGAATTTTGCTCTGGTGGTATTGGCTAAAAAGCCTAAGCGTTGTAAAAATGCTGTTGGCCATTCTTCTGCATATTTTCCAAATACATGGATGCGGAATGTTCCATCGCCATTAGGGATCAATACCTGTTCGTAGCCGTGGCAATCGTCGATCAGTAATTCATTCGATTGACGTGTTGCCATCGCCATGATCACCCATTCATTATCATTTGGTCTCACGCCGTAGATTCTCTCTACTTCTTCGGCAGAAATCGCTTCAAAAACAGGAAGAGCAGGATGATTCCACCAGTCGTCCGAATGATCAAGATCGTCAAAGTTAAATGTAACCGGGGTAAGAACGTTATCATTTTGAAGATAAGACCAATCGGCACAATTCCAATTGCGGAATCCTGCGGCACCAATGAATTCGAAGTTGCCTTGACGGGCATTTTTCGCTTTCATGTCTTCAAAAATATCTTTGATCGTGGTGGTGTAACTGGTGCCATTTACGTTTGAAAAGCTAACTTCTGCGTTTTCATCGAGGATGCTGATTTTTTTTCCTTCAAAAGGAAGAGTTAAGACCTTCTTATCGTTGAGATTTCTTTCAACAGAGAGCACATTTTCGTAGGCAAAGCGGCCAATGCGACCGGTGAGTAAGCATTCTTTGATACGGCGACAGCGGTCGGGAAATTGGATGAGGGCATCGACAGGATTGCAGGTGCGAATTGTCCAGCCGAAGACCTCTTCTTGTAATTTTTTGTCTTTAAGGAGAAGTTTTGCAAAAGATTTGTAGTGGCAGATTGCATTAACTTTTTCTAAATCTAAAGGATGAAGCGTCTTATCGATATTGAAGATGGGTTGTTTGGCTTTCCATTGCTCAGCAATTATTTTAACTTGTTCTATTATTTTAACTTGTTCTATTGTTTTTTCTTTAGGAGATTCTGTTGGATCATGTGAACGTGTTCTATAATCATAAGCAATGATGCGACGCTTAAGGGCAAAACGGGCATCTTTAGCATTAGAAGAAGAACCGTAATGGGTTTTTAGGGCACAATTGACAGTTTTTGCTGCTTCAAAAGTTGGCTCCGATTCTCCTGCCTGCCTTTCCATTTCATCAAAGAGTTTGGTGATGGCTGTGGAAACATTACGGAGACGCGATTCATCAAGCCCAAAAATCCAACGCACTAGACGCATGAAGCGTCCTTCGACGTACCAGTTTCCTTGTTTATCGATATTAACGGAGTGGCCGCCATTTAAAGCATCGACAAAATTTGAATCAATTCGTAGAACACTCATCACTACATCTTGTTGATTGTTATAAAAAGCCAGGAGTGGAAAGAGTGTGCATTTCTTTCTGTAACCCATTAGTAACAAAAAGATTATACACTAAAAGGGAAGAATTCGCAATAATAATATTTAAATCAGAAACAATCAAACTAATTTTTAAATTATTTTCTACTAATACATTTGCAATAGAGGTAGGAGAGGTCGTTTGGTCACACATTGTGAGAATGAGACTCGAAAGAGTGAGGGGCTGATAGAAACGAATGGAATGGCGCTGGTCTTCGCTTTTTGCAGCGGCGCTGAGAACGAGATGGAGTTCTAGGTTTGGAATCCCCTTCACCAACTCTTTTAAAGAGTCTATTTTGCACTCACTAAAAGGATTCTGTTGTGGAAGGTCGATAAAGATTTGAGGAGATCCATAAGCAGATTTCAATGCGTTTAAAAGACTTGCGCGATCATTTACTATATAAAAATTTTCTTTATTTTTACAAAATGCCCCGTCGTCATTAAAGGTAATGACTGCGCTGTTCTGATACTCTTCCTCATTAATAATTCTAGAAAGAAAAGAAGAAACCCCTGCGGAAGATGGACCAACTAACGCGATGACTGCTGGTTGTTTTCCCTGTGCACCCATCTTATCTGTAACGGGAAAATAGGGTGAAAGAAGGGAAGCGAGTTCCTCTAGAAGCTCTTCACGCTGCGGACCTTTTGTGGTAAGGTTGACCCCTGGAAATTTCTTCGATAGAACCTCTTCGACGGTGTCGATGATCGCTTTATCTAACCCGTGAGAAAGCAAAAATTTTCTAGTTGTATGCCGATCTGCAACTTTTTCGATCGAATGTTGGAGGAGAGTTTCCATTATTTTGCTTGCTGTCGACACTGGAGCAGGGGCTGCCTCTTCTTTTTCTTCTTCAAGATCATCTGCTGGAAAAGGAGTGGAAGGGCCGCGAAAGCGTGCGAACTCCTCTTGATCGATCCCTGCAGTGACAATGACTTTTTTTCCGTTTTTGGAAGGCGTGCAGGTTAAAATCAGAGCTTCGGGACCGAGCTCTTGGAGAATGCGTTCATTAGCTTCGGCTTTATGGGACACACAGTAGCGTTTTATCAGCATCATGATTTACCTCTTGCTCTATCCTAGCGAGTCTCCGAATTTGAATAAATAAACTTCTTACCTATTTTATTTGATCTCGGTATAATTTCAGGATGGCAATTATAGACAACACACTTCCTCCCCTTTCCTTTCAAGAAAAGTGTCACTCTTTTGCACAATCGACAAAAAATTTTTTGAAACGATGTGTAATGGAACTCTCAAGCTTTGTTTATGAAACTCCCTTGCTCGTTGTCGGACTGGTCGTCGCAGGAATTGCTTGTGCGCTTTTTTTCCCTCCCTTAGCACTGCCCCTTTTTTGCCTGGCGGGAAGTTCCTTAGTCACTAAACTTGCGACAAAAATTATTACCAGGTATGATAGTAGCGCCTATGCCAAATTTGAACATCGAATTTGGGGACTTCATCAGTCCTATAAAAAGTGGCACATGGTCGCTGCGCTTGCTTTAGTGGCGATTGGGTATTTTGTTCCGTGGATCGGAGTGCCCCTCTGTATTGCGTATGGACTTTATAATGGAATCGTCATGGAGATGGAACATTGTAAAGCGATGCAACGTGCGGACCGTGCTCAGCAAGAAAATCCAGAGTTATCTTTGGGTGAAGTCGCCTAAAAATTGGGAGAGTACATTTTGTTTGATATCGCACTTATTTTCAAATTAGCGATGACATTTTTCATTGTGACGAATCCTATTGGGAATAGTCCTGCCATTTTGGCTGTGATTAATGGATTCCCTGAAAAGCGCCAGCGTATGATTCTTCTACGCGAAGGCCTTTTTGCGCTTTTGCTTGCCATCTTTTTTCAATATTTGGGAGAGCAATTTTTAGGCAGCTTAAATTTAAAGAATTATACCGTCGCCTACTGTGGCGGAATTTTGCTCCTGCTGCTGGCATTTCAGCTGATTTTTCCAGGACGTCGAGACGATGCACAGAAAGGAGCGGCGCGTGAACCTTATGTTGTTCCTATTGCGACTCCCCTTCTTGCGGGACCGGGACTTTTTGCAATTATCATGATTTCTTCGCAAGAGATTCCTCCTTTTGAAATGACAGCATCTTTGATTCTTTGTTGGATCGGCGTTTGGAGCGTTCTTTTTATTGCTCCGTGGTTACAGCGGATTTTGGGCAAGAAAGGGATGATTGCCTTGGAGCAGATCATGGGGATGGTATTAGCGTTTATTGCCACTGAGCTGCTTATCAAAGCGACCCGCCAATTTCTTGAAATATGTACGAAATAAGGAGAACTAAATTATGGAATTACTCACGATCATTTTAGCTCTTTTTCTTATCATGGATCCTATCGGCAATATCGGTAGTTTCTTATTATTGCTTAAAGATGAAACACCCAATCGCCAACGTTTTATTATTGTGCGTGAGATGTTGATTGCGCTTATGGTAATGCTTTTCTTCAATTTCGTCGGAGAGCACCTTTTTGATTTGTTAAATGTGTCGGAAGTTGCAGTGCGGCTTGCGTCGGGAATGATTCTTTTCTTGATCGCGATTCAGATTTTATTCCCTAATACTAATAGCTTGCGAGCGAATCTTCCGAAAGATAATCCTTTTATTATTCCTTTGGCGATCCCTCTTATTGTCGGACCATCGGTCATTGCATCCATCATGCTGTTTGCGCATATCGAACCCAGCCAGCTTTTGATGGTGGAAGGAATCGGTATTGCGTGGGCAATGGCACTTACCGTTTTGTTGATGGGACCGTTCTTGCACCGTTATTTAGGTGATAATGGATTGATTGCCTGTGAAAGATTGATGGGAATGGTTCTTGTGATGTTGGCGATTCAACGTTTTATGGAAGGAATACAACTTTTTGTTAAAACGTGCGAATGAAAAATATTAAATTAACGATCGCCTATGAAGGCACACATTATCTTGGTTGGCAAAAGACTAACGTTGGAAAGAGTATCGAAGGATGCCTCGAAGAGGCGCTAGAGAGACTGCTTCAAAGTCGTGTCAAATTACAGGCGGCAAGCCGTACGGATGCCGGAGTGCATGCGACTGGGCAGATCATCAATTTTTTTTG
>CAYIYO010000069.1:0-6550 GCA_964367715.1 uncultured bacterium | reverse complement strand
TAAATAAAAGGAATAATTGGATCCTGATGCTCGCGAACCTTTAGAAGCTGCGCGCTTAATGTCGAATGGATAAGACCGTTACTCGCAAGAATACGACCACTATCCAAGATGAGGGGTTCGTTTTCATAGGAGGAGACCACACCGCCTGCTTCCCGTACAATGACGATTCCGGCCGAAATGTCCCAAGGGCGCAGTCCGCGCTCCCAGAAGCCATCGAAACGTCCCATGGCGACGTAGGCGAGATCAAGAGCCGCAGACCCCATGCGGCGCACGCCCTGTGTCTGTGCGGTCAGGTAGCAGAATTCGGCATAATTATTGTCAGGGGTGTCGCGACGATCGTAGGCAAATCCTGTGGCAAGCACTGCTTTATTTAGGGTGGGAACTTGTGAGACCTGAATTTTCACCTCATTGCGTGTTGCACCGCCGCCTTTTGTCGCAGAAAATGTTTCGGACAAGAACGGATTATGCACAACTCCAACAATTGGCTCTCCGCGAAATAAAAGAGCGATCGAAACCGCAAAAAAAGGAATTCCGTGGGTGTAATTTGTTGTGCCGTCGAGGGGGTCAACCGACCAGATGAAATCGGATCCTTCAATAGGATGAAGCCCCGACTCTTCCGATAAAATGGTATGTTCGGGAAACGCACGCTTTAGGGCGGTAAGGATAATTTTTTCTGAGGCGTGATCGGCTTCGGTAACGAGATCTCCGGCTGCGCTTTTTTCGCGAACGTCTTTGAGTTGTCCTAAAAATTGTAAAAGGACCTCTCCGGCATCTTTTGCAATGGAAAGTGCGGTTTGCAGATAAATGTCGTATTGGTTCTGTACCATAAATTCCCTATTCGATATTTTTGTCAGTCACGTTCGGTATACTTGCGTATAGCAAACCTCTCTATTTAAAAAAAGATTCATCAAGGAGCAGACGATGGCAATAGTGACCCTAAAAGAAAAACCCATTCATACATGTGGAGAACTTCCTAAAAAAGGGAGTATCGCGCCTGAGTTTCGGTTAGTGAAGCAGGATCTTTCTGAAGAGTCACTGTCCTCATTGCCGCATAAAAAAAAGATACTCAATATTGTTCCTAGTTTAGATACACATACGTGCGGACTTTCAGCAAAAACATTTTATAAAAAACTTGCTGGAAAGGACGATCTCATTTTAATTAATATTTCGATGGATCTTCCTTTTGCTCAAAGCCGTTTTTGCAAAGCAGAAGGATTGGATGATGCGCGCGTATTGTCAGCATTTCGCAGTGATTTTCCTAAAGAGTACGGGGTTGAAATTACCGACGGTCCGTTAAAAGGCCTTTGTGCGCGTGCGGTCATCCTGCTAGATGAGGAGAACAAAGTTCTTTACACAGAGCAAGTGAGCGAAATTACACATGAACCCGACTACGATAAGTTATTCGCACAGCTATAGTGTGGAAGAATTTGCTTGCTGAACTGCATCAAATTTAGCGGCGATGAGACCTCGACTATTGCAGCCTTTGCACGGAGAATAGCCGATAGAGGTTCTTCTAAAAAACCAGTCATCTAGTTGTTGCGCATGCTCATTTTCAATGGCATGCGTGACTTCTCCGAGAAGGTGTGGATGGTGTGGACAAAGCTGCTTTGCTTCGGCAGGATTTTCATGAATGATGGCCAATACTTCTGAAGCAGCGCTGCCATAAGTGGCAATCAAATGATTCAATGTCTCTTGGGATAGACTGCCGTTAAGACGTTCTAGCGAAGAGCATTTACCTCCTCCGTGTAGTGTACGATTTTTTGTCACGGAAGGATGTCGCAGCCTTTCTTCTCTTCCAAGAGCCGTGTCAACAGCCTCTTCCGCCATTTTACGATGCGTCGTATATTTTCCACCCAGCACCGTCACGAGTCCGGATGAAGAAGCTTCAATATAATGTTCTCTACCTAGATTTGCTTTTGCCAGATGATGGTCGACCAAAGGACGCAGTCCGACAAAAGTCGAAATAATCGCATTTTCATCTAACGGAGCATGAGGAAAATAGTGACTGAGGGCGTCTAAAAGATAATGCATCTCTTCAGGCAGCACCTCTAGTTTATTGAGATCTCCCTGATAAGGACTGTCGGTCGTTCCTAAAATGCTGTAACCGTTCCAAGGAATGAGAAAAAAAATGCGATTGTCTTGCGGTGCCGATAAAATCAACGCATGGTCTTTATTCATCTGAGGAAGAATTAAATGAATGCCTTTAGTTGGGCGGACTCCGACCTTCGGAGAAGGGGTATCCATCTGTAAAATTCCATTCGACCAGGCGCCCGTTGCATTAATGACGTAGCGGGCATGCGCAATTTTTTCTTCTTTACGATGAAGTCGATCGCGGTATTTTACACCGGTGACGCGCCCGTTATCTTTTATTAAGGAGGTCACTTCGCAATAATTGCGGCAGACGGCTCCTGCTTCTTCTGCTGAACGCATATTTTCTATGACAAGACGCTCGTCCTGCATCAACGCATCATAGTAAAGGCAACCTCCTTTAAGTCCTTCTGCTTTAAGAGAAGGAAAAAGGTGACGAATTTCCTCTGGGGAAGTAGAGCGATGGCGAGGCAGAATACTCGTTCCTTTTAAGCAGTCGTAGAGGAAGAGTCCCAGCTTAATTTTCCAAAGCGGACGCAAATCCCCTTTATAGACAGGATAAATAAACTTAAGAGACTTAACAAGATGAGGCGCATTTTCTAAAAGAAGATCTCTTTCCTGTAAGCATTCGCGCACCAAAAAAAACTGTAGGCTCTCGAGATATCGAATGCCTCCATGCGCCAATTTTGATGTTTTACTGCTCGCCCCACTAGAAAAATCCTCCTTTTCAAGGAGTAAGACCTTAAGTCCGCGCAGCGCAGCATCCCGCCCAATTGCCACACCATTGATGCCGCCACCGATCACAATCATGTCATACTGTTCGTCTTTCATATTTTTTAATTCCATAATCAAAAGTCAGCTCTTCATCTTTTGCAATCGTTCTCAACGTGCGGATGCAGATATGAAAGAGGTCTTGATACCAGACTACAACAGCTTCGCAATTAGGAGTGTCTGAGTGGTTCATGAAGCTTGTTTCGTTGCAATACTGCGTCGCATCAACCGTATAAATACGAGGTCCTATGCGATAGAGAGGATATCTAAAACAATAATCATTGCAACCAGAGAAAAACATCCAACATTTCCGCACGATGCCCGTGTATTCGCCAACATATTCTTCGGAAGAAAAGTCACGATCCGCAAAAAGACCTAGTCCAACATCCTGTTCTATCCATTTGATGTAGACGCGATTAACAGCCCCCTCTTCTATTTTTTCACGATATTTTTTGCCTAAAAGGGCAGGACGAATGCTAACTTTTTGGAGCGCAACTGCTGCTTTAGAGCGTTGCTTTATTTCTTGGTGTAGCTTTTCAGAAGCAAATTGCAGATGAGGCGTATAAATAAGTCCACTTTTTTGCTGAAATGCCTCTCTTGTGAAGGCACGCCTTCCCGACTTGCCAACGACAATAACTGGCTGTTCATTTTTTTGAGGGGGTGTCGGCAGCATCAGCTTCTTCTTCGAATGATATTTCACCGGGCAAAGGAACGCCGTCTTCGCGTAGCTCTTTCAGGTAATCATCGTAATATTCATGTTTGGGAGGAGGAGCCTTAGCATTACGCTCTTTGATCACCTCGCATTTATAACACGAAGCCTCACCATTACCACAGATACAAAAAATCCCCATCATCGAGAATAGAATTGTTTTTTCCATTTCAACTCCAAAAAATAGATTGCTCTTGAATTTGATATATAGAATATAAAAGAAATAACCCCAAGTAAATTAAAAAATGATTACAAACGCAATAGAAAAAGCTCTGGCAAAAAAGATTGAATGCATGCAGCTGCAGGGTCCGGATGAAACGATTCAAGGAGATGTAAATCAATTTTTTAGACACGAAACCGACAAGGGTACATTTTTTGTTAAAACACAACATACCGAAGATATCAATGCATTCGCCGCAGAAGCCCACGCGTTACAATTGATTGACGAAACAGACACTATCCGCGTTCCTCATCCCGAATATTTTGGCACATGCAAAGAAGAAACGTTTCTTATTGTAGAGTACATCCCTCTCTTTCCTCACACAAAAAAGAGCATGGCCCTTTTAGGAGAACAATTAGCCCACTTGCATCTCGCCAGCAAAGAAAAGCGCTTCGGATTCGAATTAAACAACACCCTTGGCACGACACAGCAACTCAATCACTGGTCGAAAGAGTGGATCCCCTTTTTTCAAAAGCAACGGCTCGAATGGCAACTACAAATAGTGGAAGAGCACTTTCAAGATACAGAACTGATTGAATTAGGAGAACAGGTCATCGAAAAGCTGCCTTCTTTTTTTGAAGGAGTCTCCATCACTCCGTCTCTTCTACACGGAAATCTCTGCGAAGATAACACCGCAACCGACGCAGAAGGGAAGCCGCTGATATTTGACCCCGCTTCCTACTATGGACACCATGAAGCGGACCTTTGCCTAATAGACAAAGAAAAAGAGTTTTCCCACGCCTTTTTCGATGCCTACCACGCGATCATTCCAAAGGCAAAAGGTTTTGAAGAGAGACAAAACTTGTACTCTCTCTATCACGCACTTAACAACTACAATACCTTTGGAATTGGCTACCGCTCAGGTTCACTCGAACTAATAGCAGCGCTATTAAAAACATAATACCGATCGAAATTGATGGGTATGCTTGTTGAAGAAAAAAAAGTAGTTCTAACAATCAAATGATTCACTCGATAAACTGTTTCTTGTAATTCATCCTCCCATTCAGGAAAACAACTATTCAAATCATCAGCAATCTTTTCCACGCTTAAATTAACAAGCTGGACGACCTGAAAACGGCGTTCATGCGGAGCTACGCAACGAACAAGTATTAAATCGTTTTTTTTAAGACCCAACTGCTGCATGACTGAGATAACTTTTTTTTCTTTTTCTTTAACAAAAAACTCATTTTTTGCCACATTTTGAAGTAAAAATTTACCATATTTCTTAAAGATGTCTTTGAGATAGGTTTGCCCTAATTGTAATTCATAATTATAACAGTGTAAGACGGGAACAGCCATAAATCTCCTATTTTTTAATTAAAAATAGAGAGGATAAAGAAAAAAATTATTTTTAACAAGATATATACCGCTCGTGATTCAAAATTTGGGAATTTGATCTGCGCTTATTTTTCTACACCAACACTTTCAATCGGTCAATCGCCTCCAAAATTTGCTCTCGGCGATTAAATGCGCTAAACCGGACAAAACCCTCTCCTCCTTCTCCAAAGCCCGAACCTGGGGTGGTGACAATATGATTTTCTTCTAAAAAATGCTGAAATGCTTCCCAAGAGCTTTTTCCCTTAATACGGACCCATAAATAAGGCGCATCTTCTCCACCAAACACTTCCTCACCTCGTTCCTCAAGCGCTTCTTTAATCATCCGTGCATTCTCTAAATAAAATGAAATAAGCCCCTCAACTTCTTCCATTCCTTCTTTTTCCAAAACAGCACTACCTCCTGCTTGGGCAATATTAGAAGCTCCATTGAAAACCGTCGAAATTAAACGATTCCAATCCGCACGAACAGAGCTTCCATCCTCATACTTTAACTCCTTCGGCACTACCACCCATCCTAAGCGAATTCCAGTAAATCCGGCCAGCTTGGAAAATGATCCGACCTCAATCGCCACCTCTTTGGCTCCTTCTATTTCGTAAATGGACCGAGGAAGAATAGGATCTTGGATATAGTGTGCATAAGCAGAATCAAAAATAATGATCGATCGATTTTTTTTAGCAAAGGCAACAAGAGAGGTAAGTTGCTCACGTGTAGCAGCAGTTCCGGTAGGATTGTTTGGCGAGCAAAAATAAATGAGATCTGTCGGAGGAGTATTTGACAAGTCAGGAAAAAATTCGTTTTCAGGCAAACAGGGCATTCGTACAATCTCTTTAACCCCATTAATTATGCTTCCCTCAATGTAAACGGGATAGGAAGGATCCTGCACTGCGATGGAAACCTCTCCACCGAAAAGCATTTGCAAACGACCTAAATCGCACTTTGCTCCATCTGAAACGAAAAGATCTTCCGCATCAATTGTATCTGGATAAAAAACATTAGCGATACGTTCTCTTAGATTAAGATTTCCTTGCTCGGGACCATACCCGGAATATCCTGATTGTGTTCCTAATCCTTCGGCAGCGTTTACTAAAGCAGCGGTGATGAAAGGGGGTAGGGGTTGGGTGGTATCGCCAATTCCCATACTGATTAGGTTAGCAAGTGGATGATCGGCTAGGTATGTTTTTTTGCGTTGATTGATCTCTGGAAAGAGATACCCTGCCTTTAATGACACCATTTTGCTGTTTCTTTTCATCGTCATCTGTCCTTATTTTAATGGAAAAGATAACGACTCTTTAGAAAACTTTCAAGGAGGACTCGTCCGCTATACACAAGTTGCGTATAATTATCACGGTGCTTTTGATAAGGTTTTCATCGCGATAGCGATGCTGGAGTTTGGCATTTTTGATGAAGTAGATAGCGATTTGCAT
>CAYIYO010000068.1:0-7708 GCA_964367715.1 uncultured bacterium | reverse complement strand
ACAGGGAATGCAGGAAGGCCAAACGCTTGTGACATTACAACAGACGCTGTTTTGTGTCCGACCCCTGGCAATGCCTCTAACGCTTCAAAAGAGCAAGGCACCTTGCCGCCGTGCTCTTCGACAATAATTTCGGACAAGCGTTGAATCGCTTTCGCTTTCGTCGGCGCGAGCCCACACGTGCGAATGATATCTTGAATCTCTTCTACAGGAAGCACCGCCATCTTTTGAGGCGTATCAGCCTTACTAAAAAGCAACGGAGTCACCAGATTGACGCGCGCATCAGTACATTGCGCGGAAAGCAGCACAGCAACCAAAAGCGTAAAAGGATCGCGATGCTCCAAAGGAATTCCCGGATTAGGAAATAACTCTGCCAAAATTTGACGGATCCTTTCCGCTTTCTCTTTCTTTTTCATTATTTTCCAATACAAAATTTTGAAAAAATCGCTGTTAAGATATCTTCGCCAACGTTTGTTCCAATGACTTTACCCAGTGCACCTAAACAGCTACGCATATCCATCGCAACAAATTCGGGCGACACGCCTGTGCGCAATCCTTGCAACAGATTGTCACAAAAGATGATGGCTTGATCTAACGATTCTTTATGGCGAATATTTGTGACTAACGCCTCCTCAAACGAAGGAGGACCACGATCCCATATCACTCGATCAATCATTTTATGAAGGGTATCGAGTCCCTGCTTTTCTTTCGCAGACAATGTAACCACATGCGGCAGTGAAATCGCAGGCAACGGGGGATGCTGCAAATCCATCTTATTCCAAATGACAATTGTCTTCTTAGGATCGGTCTGCTCCAACAATTCTTTTTCAAAGCTATCTAGACCGCGATAGGCATCCAACACAAGAAGAATAAGATCCGCACTTTTCATCGACTCGCGCGTACGACGAATCCCTTCTTTCTCCACAATCTCTTCGGACTCGCGAATCCCTGCAGTATCAATCAAACGAAAATTGAGTCCATTCAAACGCAAATGGTCTTCCAACACATCGCGTGTTGTCCCTGCAACAGGAGAAACAATCGCTCGTTCTTTATCCAACAACGCATTCATCAACGAGGACTTACCCACATTGGGCGCTCCGGCCAAACAAAGCGCAATCCCATCATGAATGATACGTCCTTCATGAAAAGTATCTGCCAATAACACCATTGACTCTTTCGCTTGTTCAATCTGGGCACAGATCTCATCCATCGTCGCAAATTCAAGTCCCTCGTCAGGAAAATCGACCCACGCCTCTAACACAGCAGCAACCTCTGTCAGCTGGCGCTGGAAAGTAGAAATACGCGCGGAAAGGCGTCCCTGCAGCTGCGCACCTGCCGCATCAAGCGCACGCTCATTCTTTGCCCCAATCACCTCTTGGATTGCTTCTGCCTGTGCTAAGTCGATTTTTCCATTCATAAATGCGCGAAAAGAAAATTCCCCTGGAAGCGCTGCACGGGCTCCGGATCGAAGAATCACGTCAAGAACACGGCGCGTAAGGAGGGATCCTCCATGGCAATGAATTTCTACGGTATCTTCACCGGTAAACGAGCGGTGGCCGATAAAAGGGATGAGGAGTCCGTCGTCAATAGGCTCTTTTGCTTCGTTAAGGATTTTTCCATAATGAACGGTGTGTGTTTTGAAAGTGTGCACAGGACCAGAAAAGATGGCCGCAGCGACAGCAAGCGCATTGTTTCCGCTGATGCGAATGATCGAAACCCCGCCCTCTCCAGGCGGCGTTGCAATAGCGGCAATTGTTTCGCCGGGACTGTAAAGTTGTTGTGTAAATTCCATATGACAAGGATGATACCATACTCTTAATTTTTTTGACTTTTAAATTATCGATTGTTACTGTTACTGTTCAACGATTTATGGTATTTCATTATGAAAAATAAAATTTTATTTATTACAATCACACTTTTGTCTTGCGGTGTTGCCTTTTCTACTGAAATGCCGCAAATCTCTAGCGCCTCCACAAATATCGGAAAAGAGCTCGAGAGCTTGAACACCTTAATTTCAGCAACAAAGCAAACTCTCGAAAACGCAACCGCCTTAAAAAAGCAGGTGGAAGACTATCAAAAATTGCAGCAGCTTTACCTTCAGGATGCCGACAACAAAGAATTGCTTTTTCACATGGTGAGAACTGCTTTTCGCCTAAATGAAAAGATCAAGTCCACTCACCTCGAACACGCATTTTCTCCAGAATTTTTAAGCGAACTCCATGTCTTCGCTCAAGTGGCAAACAAACGCACCCTCCCAAAGCCGTAATATTTATGGATCCCCTCATCTACATCGACAGAGCAGATGGTAATAAAAAAATTGAATCTGTCTACGGCGCAAAAGCCCTCGCTTTTTTGTATGGTCCGGGTCGATTAGGACCTCTCCTCGGCACCCTTTCCGCCCGCTTGCCCTTTGTCTCTGCCACCTACGGCTGGTGGCAAAAACAGCGATGGACAAAATGCAAGATTCTGCCTTTCATCACTCGCTTTCAGATTGATTCCAATGAATTCCTTGTGCCTGTTGCACACTTTTCTTCTTTCAACGACTTTTTTATTAGAAAGTTAAAACCGGAAGTGCGTCCACTCAACGATGCTCCTGCAGTCATCCCTGCCGATGGACGCTACTACTTTTATCAGGATTTAACTGCGTGCGATGGATACATTATCAAAGGAAAAAAATTCAGTCTAGAAGCGCTTTTAAAAGATAAACATTTGGCGGAACGCTACGCGCACGGATCTCTAATGATGGCCCGTCTCTGCCCCTCTGACTACCATCGCTTCCATTTTCCTTGCGACGGAACACATGCAATTCCTCGTTTGATCAACGGGCCTCTTTATTCGGTAAATCCTTTTGCCGTGAAACAACATTTGAACATTTTCACTGAAAATAAACGCGTCATCACCGAGATCAGCTCTCCTCTTTTTGGAAAAGTCCTCTACATCGAAGTAGGAGCAACCAATGTGGGCAGCATTCTCCACACAAGTGATCCAGGTAAAACCTATAAAAAGGGAGAAGAAAAAGGGTATTTCTCTTTTGGAGCTTCCGCGCTGATTGTGATTTTTGAGAAAGGAAAGATCGTTTTCGACGAGGATCTGCTAGAAGCGACACAACAAGGCAACGAGATCCGCTGCCTTGTTGGTCAATCAATGGGAAAAAGCGTCGATTAACGCTCTTTCATCTTCGATAGAAGACGTAAAAACTCGATATACAGCCAAATCAATGTCACCATCAACGCAAAGCTAGCATACCATTCCATATACTTCGGTGCACCTAAACGCGCTCCCTGCTCAATGAAATCGAAATCCAAAATGAAATTCAATGCAGCAACGATCACAACAAAAAGACTAAAAAGGATCCCAAACGTTCCTCCCGCAAACACAAATGGAACGTTGATTCCAAAAAATCCAAGCACAATCGTCACCAAATAGACGACAGCAATTCCGCCTGTCGCTGCAACAACACCCATCTTAAAGCGCTCTGTCGCACGGATTAACCCTGTTTGATAAGCAGCAAGCATCGCAAACAAGGTTCCAAACGTCAAGCTAACCGCCTGCATGACAATGCCAGGAAACGACGCTTCCATAATCGCCGACAACGCCCCAACAAAAAGTCCTTCCACCAGTGCATACAAAGGTGCAGTCACAGGCGACCATTCTTTTTTGAAGACGGTAATCATCGCCAACACAAATCCACCAATCGCCCCGCCAATCATCCATGGTGACAACGCAGCCGCATTTCCGCCACTCTTATAATATTGCATCCACGTCCATCCCGCCGTCAATAAGACGCACAGCAAACAGAGCATGGTCTTCCAAATAACGCCCTGAATGGTCATCGTGTCGGAACTAATGTATCCGTGCCCTTTAAATGTGTTGGTTGTTAGTGTAGGATTCATACTTTCCATCTTACCATCCTCCTGATTCTTTTCGCCTACTATACGCCATCTCCCTAATTCACCGCAAATTTCACGTAAAACCGTTTAAAAAACACCTCCCTCTTTCTCTGGGTCTCTGCGTTATACCACGGTTCGGATAAAGCATGTTAGTTATGAAAATTCATTAAATTAGTTAATTAAATATTTTTAATGTTATACTAAAGATAGGAAACGAGTCGAAGGAGGCGTTTCCTTAACAAGGAGTTCTTTATGCTTAATGCAAAAAGATTAGGTGTTGCAGGAGGGATCGTATGGGGTGCATGCGTCTTCCTAATGACCTTAGCAAACCTCTTTTTCGGAGGATATGGAGGAGAATGGCTACATATGCTGTCTTCTGTTTATCCCGGATTTGAGGTCAGCTACGTAGGAAGCCTCGTCGGCCTAGTCTATGGCTTTGTTGACGGCTTCGTGGGATTTTACCTAATAGGTTGGCTTTATAATAAGCTCACCATCTAAAGGGACTTGCCCACAAACGGATATTCGGGTAAAAAGATAGGCCATACGACACATTTTTTTACCCGAATTACTCAAAGAACCAAATGACACCCCTTTCCCTTACCGACACTCATACTCTTCTCGAACAAAACACCCTTTTCCTCGACCTTCGCTCCAAAGAAGAGTTTGCTTCGCTACACATCGCTCGCAGTATTAATATTCCTTATACTTCCACATGCGGCGGTTGGATAGAAGCACTTATCCCAAAGGAACATCCTGTAGTTCTTCTGTTACCTGCTATTTCATTTCAAGGAATCCTTGAAGCGCTAAGTAAAAGAGGGTTTACGATACTCGGATTTTTCGTCGCCGACAGCATCGCGCTTGGAGAATGGAAAACGTTAGGTTTTCCGACGGACCATATCGTCACCACCTCTATTAAAGAAATTTATTGTCAAATTCAGGAAAATCATCCGCCTCTCCTCATCGATGTCCGTACAAAAGAAGAATGGGACAACGGCCATATCGAAAGCGCTCACCACTTCCCTTTAGGAGACAGCCCCCTTCCGACCTTTCCTCATACTACCGCTCTCGCCCTCTTCTGCGCCTCCGGATACCGCTCAGCCGTCGCTAGCTCCCTTCTAAAAAGAGCCGGATACCATACAGTCGCCAACGTCACAGGGGGAATGAATGCATGGAACGATGCCGGGTTTCCTACTATACCACGGTTCGGTTATTAATTATTGAAAAAAACCCTTTGGTTTGATAAACTATCCGTAGTTTAAACTAAAAAACCAAAGTTTTATTCATATGATGTCGTGGGCCTCTCTTATCCCTCCTCTTTTGGTATTTCTCCTCGGCTTCGCCACAAAAAAAATTCGTTCCTCTTTATTTATTGGAGTCCTCGCCGCCGCCTTCATCGCCACCAACTTTAATTTCATGGACGCACTTGCCATCGTCGGCAATCGCCTTTGGGACAACACCGGCCTATGGGCGCTCTCCTCAGTCGAGACATTTCCTCTAGCAAAAAATTTCTTTATTGTTGCCTTCGTCCTCTTCCTCGGCATCCTCATCGAAATGATCCGCCAATCCAACGCTGTCTCCGCCTTCGTCGCCTTCGCCAAAAATTCCATTCGCGACAAAAAAGCAGCCGAAACCGCATCACTCATCCTCTCCCACTGCCTCAGCATCGACGACTACCTCAGCAGTCTCACCGTCGGCTCGGTCATGCGCCCCATCACCGACAAATTTCGTATCCCCCGCGTCAAACTCGCTTTCCTCACCGACTCCATGGCCGCCCCCTTAGCAATGCTCACTCCCGTCTCGAGCTGGGCAGCAGCAATCATCGGCTTCCTGACAGAAAATGGCGTTGCAATGGTCCATCAGGACGGCGTCCTTCTCCTCGCCAACCCCTACTCGGTCTACCTCAACATCCTTCCCTACCTTTTTTATTCGATCACTCTAGTATTATCCGTATGGATGATTGTCCGCTGGGGAATCACCTTTGGCACAATGAATGCCCACGAACAAATTGCCGAACAAACAAACAATGTGTGCGGAGGAAAAGAGTGCCCACTAAAAGTCCAAGATGAAGAAAGAGGAAGCAAAGGAAAGTCGTCGACGATGCTCGACTTCATGATGCCGATTGGATCCCTCCTCTTCGCCACCTTTTTCTTTCTGTTATATCTCGGCGGTTACCATCTTTTAGGAGGAGAAAACTCTCTGTTAGACACTGTGCAAATATCACCTATTTCTCAAGTGCTATTTTCTGCAGGCTTCTCTTCATTCGCACTCTCTGCTGCCTACTACATTGCCACGCGCAAATTCTCTCTGTTTGAGCTTCTCAAAGTCTGCTACAATGGGATCATCTTGATGCTTCCTGTAAGTATCATCCTTATCCTAGCATGGACCCTTGGCGGCCTTCTCAGAGAAGATCTACGTACAGGAGAATGGCTCGCCTCTCTGCTCGCCGACGCCGTTCCCATCACTTTCCTGCCCCTCATCCTTTTCTGGAATGCAACACTCATTTCCTTGGCACTCGGAAGCTCGTGGGCAACAGCCGCAATTTTATTCCCTATCGCCATCCCGATGGTGATGTCCCTCGTCAACGTCGAAGCTCCCGCCCAAATGGAACAACTACCCATCCTCTTCCCGATCTTCGGCGCAATCCTTTCGGGTGCCGTCTGTGGGGACCACATCTCTCTCATTTCCGACACGACAATCATGGCCACCACAAGCTCCGCCTGCGACTATCTCGACCACGTAAAGACGCAATGGATCTATTCCATCCCCATCTTCTTGGGAAGCTCTGTCGGCTATGTGGCATGTGGATTTCTACTAGACTCGTCGCCATGGATTTCGCTATCTGTCTCGCTACTGCTATCGATCGGTATCAGCATCGCGACGTTAGCAATTCTACACCTGATCAAAAAACGCGCACTAAAATCTGCGGAAACGATATCGAATTAATTATCCAGGACGCTTAAACTTAGATAACTCTATTCGAATCTCTAAATTTTCATGGAAAACAAAAATATTTGCGCTTCGCTATGGCAGAACGTTCTGAAGAAAAAACGCAGATTACGCTTCTATCGAAAAGACTTACAATTCAGGCGGAGTATCCTGAACAGGGTGAAAATAATAATGGTAATTATTTAAATTTGTGTGATTGGATTCCAAGTGCGTCACAAAAAAATCAACTTTTATGTAATTAGGTTTAAAATCTTCTTCATCCTTTTCCGGTGTTACATCATTTGAATCCCCTATTTCTGGAGCTTTTTGTAGAATTAGACTTCCTTTAACAACGATCTTCCCGCCTTCATTAATTAAATCCAATTTGAATTCATCGCTACGGTAAATTAAACCTGTTTCTTTTTTTAATAACGCCCCTGGATTGCTTAGCAAACTTTGATTATAATGCTCTGTGACAAATATTATATTTTCATCACTTATCCCTAACTCTCTTAATTTTTGTACAATATTTTTTGGACTGTCATCAATTGTAAAAACAGTTCCTCCGATAGGATAACCCCGTTTCACATCAGCCAAAAATTGACTAGAAACAATCACAATTTTACCATCATCCATCTCCACCGTCTCATATTTGTTAGAGTCCTTCCCACCGGAAACAGTAAGAAAAAAGGGCTTTGTTAAATCAAGACTGGTGTTTTGTCGATGATCCCTTTTCTCCAAAATCTCTTTTTCTCCTATACGGATTTCTGAAACGTTTTTATCCAACCGAGAGCTAGTCCCTGTCTGTGAGTTGGTTGCGTTTGATAAGCATTCTTCCTTCCAACCCTCATACATCTCTGCAGCTTCTTTTTTCTTCTCACTTTCTGAAGGATTTT
>CAYIYO010000067.1:0-7960 GCA_964367715.1 uncultured bacterium | reverse complement strand
GAGGTTTCCTCCCAGAGCTAAAGCACTGGGTTTCCACCTCGTCAATTGGATGAAAGCAACGTTCTCTCAAAATCTCTTTAGGGTCTTCTCCATGATGCGAGGACTTTTTATCGTCTTAAAATATTCGTTCAAACGCCCGATCACGCTACGCTATCCAGAAGAAAAACGAAAACTTCCTGAACGCTCCCGTGGTCGTCATTACCTGACAAAATGGGCAGATGGAAAAGAGCGCTGTGTTGGCTGCGAACTCTGTGCCATCGTCTGTCCTTCACAAGCGATCTATGTTAAGGCCGCACAGAATACTCCAGAAGAGCAGCATTCACACGGCGAACGTTATGCTTCCGATTTTCAAATAAATATGTTACGTTGCATCTACTGCGGATACTGCGAAGAAGCCTGTCCTACAGGAGCAATCATTTTAGGAAATGACTATGAACTGTCCGGTTACACCCGCGAATCTCTTATCTTTACCAAAGAGAAATTGACGGAAGAAAATCCAGGCGATTCGGGTCGCGATCCTAATAGGGAGATCTAACAAGTGATCGAAGTGTCATCAAATTATGTCCAATGGTTCTTAGGAACCGTCCTGATTTTAGCATCCTTAGGAGTCATCCTCGCGAGAAAACCAGTGCACTCCTGCCTTTCCTTTTTACTCACTCTTCTCGCACTCGCCGCCTTTTATCTTCAACTTTCTGCAGAATTCATCGCAGTGATGCAAGTCCTGGTCTACGCGGGCGCCATCCTAGTGATCTTTATGTTTGTCATCGTCCTCTTCCAAGATGCCCACCAACAGATTGAGCGCTTTCCATACAAAAGTTCTTTTTTGTTACGGATGGCTGCAGCAGGGGCATTCTCTTTGTCTTTAGTGCTATTTGGAAAACAATTGCTTACATGGGAACACGTCCAACGGCAATTGCCAGAAGGATTTGGAACAGTTGAATCGTTGGGAAGAAGCCTATATCTAGATTTTTTCTTTCCTTTTGAAGCGATGACATTACTCTTCCTTGTCGCTGGCGTAGGCGCCCTTTACATTGGAAAAAAGGAGGCATAATGGATATTTCTTTGATGATTTTTATCAGCATGGCAATGTTTTTGATCGGGCTGATCGGCGTCCTAGTCAAACGCAATACGCTGATCTTTTTTTTGTCGATTGAACTCATGCTCAATGCCGCAAATCTTCTCTTTGTGACCTTCTCCTATGCATGGGGAAATGCTATTGGCTTAGTGTGGGTCTTCTTCGTGCTAGTGGTCGCCGCTGCCGAAGCCGCCGTTGGCTTCTCCATCATCATCAATCTTTTCCGTTCCAAACAATCCGTCGATATCGATCAATACAATACGCTGAGGGGATAGAATGGAATCGATTGTTTATCTTGGCCTTTTCCTTCCCTTGTGCGGCTTTCTTGTCTTGTTACTCTCTTCTTTTTGGATCGGTCGCTGCCTCACAAATGTGATCGGCTGCACAACAATATTCCTTTCTTTCCTTTCCTTTTTATGGACACTGAATTTTTATACTGAAAATGCTCTTGCTCCACAGGTTTTTTTGCTGTTTAACTGGATCCCTCTCGCAGAGATTAATGCCGAATTCACTCTTTGTATCGATCCCCTTTCTCTTTTAATGACGCTTATCATTACAGGCATAGGATTCCTTATTCATCTTTTCTCGACAGGATACATGGACCACGACAGGGACTTTGCACGCTATTTCGCCTGCTTAAACTTTTTTGTCTTTGCCATGCTTCTTCTTGTCCTAGCAGAAAATCTCCTCCTTCTCTTTGTGGGATGGGAAGGAGTAGGGATGGCATCCTATCTCTTAATCGGATTCTGGTACGAACGTCCCATCGCTGCACAATCCGCTACAAAAGCATTCGTCGTCAACCGTATTGGAGATGCAGGATTTCTATTAGGTCTCTTATTGACACTGGTTCTTTTTGGCACGACAGACATTCATGAAATATCCGCTCGCGTTGGAAATGAGTTTTCTTTCGGCGCTCCGATCCTCACGCTTTTGACTTTATTACTTTTTGTCGGGGCAATTGGAAAATCTGCACAACTCCCTCTTCACGTATGGCTTCCCGACGCAATGGCAGGTCCCACACCTGTCTCGGCCCTCATCCATGCGGCAACGATGGTCACCGCCGGCGTTTACCTCATCGTTAGGCTGAACGTTCTCTTTTTGATGACGCCTCTGACTCTACAAATTGTAGGAATCATCGGTGGCACCACAGCCCTTTTTGCCGCTTTGTGCGCCTTAGCACAAACGGACCTAAAACGCGTTCTGGCCTACTCCACATTGAGTCAGCTGGGTCTCATGTTTCTCGCATGCGGTGCGGGCGCCTTTTACGCAGCGATGTTTCACCTAACAACCCACGCCTTTGTCAAAGCCCTGCTCTTTTTATCTGCGGGTAACGTCGTCCACATGATGCACGGCACAACAGAAATGGGGAAAATGGGTGGTCTCTCAAAAATCTTCAAAAAAACGCACTGGCTGTTTTTAATCGGTGCACTTGCCTTAGCAGGTATTCCTCCTTTTGCGATCTTCTTCAGCAAAGATCTCATCTTAGAAGAAGAACTGCTCATGGGATACCACACGCTATTTGCCATCGGTCTATTCGCTTCGATGCTAACAGGAATCTACATGATGCGCGCCTACTGTCTGACATTTAGAGGGGAGTCACACGTCGAACCTACCCTACTAAAACAATTAAAAGAAGCCCCTTGGATCATGATCCTTCCACTGTTTGTCTTAGCATTTCTTGCAATGGTTGGAGGATGTCTCGGATCGGCTTGTGAAAGCATTCCTGCACTAAAAGGGTTCCTCGCAAAAGTAGGGGTGACGCTTCCTGTTCCCGAGCCCGCAGACAGCTTTTTATCGATCGAATCTCTCACTGCAATATTAAGTGTAACACTGACATCACTCGTTTATTTGCGCTACCGCGACCGCCTTGGAAAGAATATCACTTTATTAAAAAAATCATTTTATTTTGATGAACTCTACTGGAACCTATTTGTCGTTCCTTTGCGCGCGCTATCAAAAGGAATTGTAACTTTTGTTGAACCTAAAGTATTCGAAGGCTCCGTCAACAGCTCGGCTCTTTTCATTCACTACACTGCCGGCACTCTGCAAAAGATACAGAGCGGTCAAATCCGCTCCTATGCGGCCTGGATGGTACTCGGGATAGCAATATTAATCCTCTTTTTTGTCTTTTAGGAGATCTATGTCTACTCTATCGCTACTAGTTGCTATCCCGTTCATCACTTCTCTACTCGCCTTTATTTTTCTCTCTTTCCTCTCCGGAAAAACAGCAAAGTCCTTCGCTTTTATTTTAAGTCTTCTCCCTTTAGCTCTTCTCATTTACGGTCAAAACGAATGGTTAGGAAAAGAAATAAACTCTCCCTGGCTTGCCTCTTTGCATATCAATTTTTTCCTTTCGATGGATTCGCTCTCCCTGACTTTTCTCTACCTCATAGCCATCATCATTCCGATCAGCATTCTCGCCGTCAATCCGACATCCCTCTCTTTTTCCAACCTATTTTTTGGATTAGTCCTGCTCCTTCAAGGGCTGCTTACTCTCTTCTTTCTCGCGCGTGACCTTGCTCTATTCACAATTTTTTGGGAAGCCATGCTCATCCCGCTCTACTTCATTATCCACATCTGGGGCGGTCCAAAAAGCCATGAAGCCTCCATAAAATTTCTCGTTTATATGATCGCGGGCTCCGCACTAATGGTCGCCGCTGTCCTCGCTCTCTTCTTCGCTTCAGCAACAGAAAATAATCCAGGAACTTTCAACATTGACCTTCTTCAAAAAGTTGCCTCAACAACTCCCTATGCCCCTTGGATCCTTGCCATCTTTTTACTGGCCTTTGCTGTAAAAACACCTCTCTTCCCATTCCACGCATGGCTACCCGACACTTACTGTCAAGCCTCGACTCCAGGAACAATCCTTCTCGCCGGCATTCTCTCCAAAGCGGGAATCTACGGCATCCTTCGGATCGGCATCGGCCTATTCCCTTCTCTACTAATGGAATGGAGTCATTTTCTTCTAGGCTTTGCCATTGCAGGTGTATTTTATGGAGGCCTCGCCGCATGGGCACAAAAGGACTTTAAACGTCTGATCGCTTACTCCAGCTTCTCCCATGTCAACTTCATTCTCGTCGGTCTCTTCGTGATGAATCCACTCGCAGAAACAGGAGCACTCCTACAATCCATTAACCACGCCTTGACAATCACGGCTCTATTTCTTGTCGCGGGTTGGTTAGAAGAACGTCTTCACTCAACCATAATTTCCACTCAAGGCGGGCTTGCAAGTCATTTTCCCCTCCTTTGCTGGCTCACTCTCTTCTTTGTTCTTGCTTCAGTCGCATTGCCCGGAACAAATAATTTTGTAGGGGAGTTACTCATCTTCTTAGGTCTTTTTGCCCGCAACGCCTGGCTCACCGCTTTTTTCTCTCTCTCTATCGTCTTATCCGCAATCTATATGCTGCGTTGGATGCAAAAATCCTATTTTGAAACGCCTTCACCCCTTAGTTATCCCGCTAAGGACATTAAAATCCCGCAACTGCTGATTGCCCTACCCCTTGTTTTACTCATCTTATGGATCGGAATCTACCCTACACCTGTGATTAATCTCGTCACTCCCGCAGTGGAAAAATTGGAGCTACACAAATGAACACCACATTTTCTCTTACAGACTCTCTCGCTCTCAGCCCTTTGCTTATTCTTCTGTCGGGTGCTCTTCTTATTTTACTCTTAGAAAGCTTTGTAACTCATTTTTCAAAAAAATATGTGTCATCTGTTGCTCTGATCACGATAGCAACTGCTCTATATGCGAATTTTTATACTTCACCCAGCACAAATCCATTAGTCACCCCTTGGATCCGCTTCGACGCGCTCGCCTATTTCTTTAACACATTTTTTCTTATCATTGGAATCGCTGCCACATTACTTGCTGCAGCTTTCTTTCACCGTTTTAAAGCATCAAGAGGGGAGTACTACTTTTTCCTTCTCTGCGCTCTTTTTGGTCTCCTTCTTATTGGGAGCTCCGCCGACTTCTTAACGCTTTTTATGGGGCTAGAAATGCTTTCCATTTCTCTCTACCTTCTATGCGGTTACATGAAGGAATGGAAAATTTCTCAAGAAGCAGCAATCAAATACTTTTTGATGGGATCTCTCGGCGCCGCTTTTCTTCTCTATGGCATCGCTCTCATTTATGGTTCCATCGGCACGACACAATTTGACTCTCTTCTTTCAGGCTATCAGCAATTACACACACTCCCTACTCAAGCGCTATTCATGGGAGGCATCGCACTTATCACGATCGGATTAGCCTTTAAAGCGACTGTCGTTCCTTTTCATATATGGGCGCCCGATGTGTATGAGGGTGCTCCCACTCCTGTCACGGCATTCATGGCAGTGGGAACCAAAGTAGGCGCTTTTGCCGCCTTTATCATTGTCTTTTTACTCTCGTTGCCAAATTTCAATCCGGTATGGAATGAAGCTCTCTCTCTCTTTGCTTTTGCAACACTCCTCTACGCAAACTTTGTTGCACTACGTCAAAACCACTTGCGTCGCTTTTTTGCCTATTCAGGAATGTCCCACGCCGGATTTTTACTCCTCCCACTTGTCGCAGAAATGCCGGATTCCCTATCAGCAATCCTCTTTTATCTCGTTGTCTACGCATTTGCAACTTTTGGATGCTTCGCCGTCCTCGCTTTCATCGATCACCGCACCGAAGGTGCACTTTTCAACGATCTCAAAGGGCTGCTACATCGCTCACCTCTCTTGGCAGGAATTCTCGCTCTTTGTCTCCTGACTTTAGCAGGAATCCCTCCGACAGCCGGATTCTTCGCAAAGTTCTATCTCTTTAAAGTGGCTTTTGAAGGAGGATACTATCTTTTAACAGGAGTGGCTCTATTGACGACAATCCTCTCCGCTTACTACTACTTACGAATTATTGGAGTGATGCTGACCGACGCCCTTGCAGAGGACAAAGCCTTCCACTACTCTTTGCCAGCGGCAATTGTAGGGGGAGTCGCGATCGTAAGCATTCTCTTACTTTCGCTCTATCCAGAACCTCTGCTATCAATGATAATAAATAATTAAACGTTATTTACGCTTTATAGTTTGGAAGATTATTTACCCGAACCGTGTTATAACCATAGTTATGCTAGGATTCACTTTTGCATCAGCTCTTCGAGCCTGATGCAAATCGTTAATTACTTTGGACTCCCAAAAATGCCAAAATCAAGTATCATGGCAGCGATAAAAACCTTATCAACTGCTCCTCGGTATAAACGCTGTGGTCGCATACGCGACCTTAATTAATCAGCATCGCCACCATTTCCTCCATCGCCCCCACTTCCATTGGTACTTGAGCCGCCATTTCCTCCATGGCCTCCATCCTGTCCATTTTTACCATCTTCTCCATTTTGACCATGTTCTCCATCTTCAAAATATCCTGGGAGGCCGTGCGCCCCATCTTTTGCTCTAGAAGCGTCAACAGAATAAGATACCCGTCTTGCGTGTGCATCGGATGAAATCGTTGTAACTGTAAAAATCCCAATTAATACATAAAAAATATTTAAAATTTTCATTTGTTTTCCTTATTCATCTTTTTACCATCCTTTCCATTCATTCCGCTCCCAGCTGGTCCTTTCCCTCCTCGACCCCCTTTTCCTCCATTTTCTACCCCCTCACCACCATTTCCCCCATTTCCTCCTCTACCATATTGGCTATTTCCACCATTTCCACCATTTCCACCTCGGCCACAATTACTTTTTCCTCCGTGTCCGCCATGTCCGCCATTTCCATATTCACTATTTCCTCCGCGACCCCCATTTCCACCAGTTTCCGCATACAATAGAGTATTAGATAATGGCATAAAAAGAATTACCCCATACAAAATCAAAATTTTCATCCAGCATCTCCACCATGACCACCATTTCCAGCACTAACCCCACCGTGGCCCCCATTTCCTCCATGTCCGCCGTTTCCAGATTTACTATTTCCCCCATTTCCACCGTTTCCGGCGCTTCCGGGAGAATGACCACCTTCTCCACCATTTCCTCCATTGGCGGCCTGTAAAGTTGATGCTGACAATAAAACAAACAGTATTGTGAAAAATATTTTCTTTATTTTCATAAAATTCCCTTTTTTATTTAAAATTTAATTATATTAAATTTAATACAATTTTTTTTCTATGTTTTTATTTATTATTTCATAAATATCTAAAGATCAATATCTAATGAAAATTTTTTAATGAGCATGTGGAGTGTAAAAGTTTGCTTTTGCTTTATAGTTTGGAAGATTATTTAGCTAACCATAGTTATGCTAGGATTCACTTTTGCATCAGCTCTTCGAGCCGGCATCTTACAGCGAAGGTCGCAACGCAGCGCAGCGGAGTGAAGGCCTGGATAAGAAAGAAAAATATACCGAGGAGCAGCTGAAATTTTGAATTTAGACGATCTCAAAGCCCTGGGGTTCCCGCATCGCAAATGGGTCAATATTAGCAATATTAACCCATTTGCGATGCGGGAACCGCGGGTGCTTTCAGATTGGTCCAAATCAAAATTTCAGCTGCTTCTCGGTATAAAAGACCGACAGTGCGCTCATTAGCATTCATATTTAGCAGGGTAGGAAAATTTATAGGAAAAGACAGAAAGAAAACAGTCCTTTGAAGAGGCTTTGGAGCTCTACGATAACCTTTTTAAAATATATTATGACTTTGGATATGAGATCATCGAACTTCCTAAAGCAGGTGTTGAGATTCGGGCCGATTTCGTTATTGGCCATATGAAGATTCTCCATTTCAGATAATTCTTGCTTTTTGTAAGAAAAATAGGGTATTATTTCTTACATGAAGAAACAACTAAAAAGCATTGATTCGCAGATACTTGAGGCTATAAATTTCCGTGGGCACGGTTCTGTGTTTGTTCCGACTGATTTTTTGGATTTGGGCAGCCG
>CAYIYO010000066.1:0-8508 GCA_964367715.1 uncultured bacterium | reverse complement strand
TAGAATCGACGCTTAATCAAACGAGTGTGGGGTATTAGCTCAGTTGGTTAGAGCGCCACGTTGACATCGTGGAGGTCAGCTGTTCGAGTCAGCTATATCCCACCAATTTTCTTTCCTTATGACCTATTCACTTAAAAATCTGCGTTACTTAGCTTCCAAGCTGGTAGGCGCTGCCATTAAGTCTCTTTTTCCCCATGCTTATGTAGTTGGGGGAGAGGCGTCTGATTACGGCTTCTTTTTCGACTTTATTCTTGAGAATGAGACGCTAGATGCACAGGGTCTTATCCATCTTGAAGAAAGAGTGCGCGGATTACTCTCCAGTGAGATCTCTGGAAAGACCACGGAGATGATCCGTGAAAATGCGGTCGCTTTTTTTGAGCACCAGCATCAACCTTATCTTGCAGATCAGCTCGCCGTTTCGTCTGATTCGTTAGTCCAGCTCATTAAAATAGAAAATTTTTATGATCTTTGTGCGGTTGCGTTTGAAGGAAAGTTTAAGGACATCGGATTCATCAAGCTTCTTGAGGTTGAAGAGCGCGAGGTAGAGTATCCAGGACTTGAATCCTTGCAAGTTATTCGCGTCACAGGAACTCTCTTTCCTTCGCAAAGAGAGTTAAAAGAATTTTTGAAAAAAATAAGAGAAGCAAAAAAATACACGCACCAAGTGCTTGGTCCTCAACTCGATCTCTTTCATTTTGATGCCCAAGGGTTATGTTATTGGTCTCCAAGGGGCCTTAAATTAAAAAATTTAATTTGTGAAAAAGGAAAGCAGCTCCTTCAATTACGTGGATGCGCCTTTATTGAAACACCAGAAAATGGTGCAGAAACAAAAAAACAAGCGCATTCTGCCTACCTCCAGCTTACAAAAATGCCAAGAGCAGCCCTTGCGGAGCAGTTTGTCGTCGCCAGCTCCGCCCCTTCCCACCAATGGCTTGGACTATGGCGCTCCTCCCACTACCTTAAAGATGAAGCACGCTTTTATTGTACCCCATTAAATGCGAAGGAATGTCTTATTTCTTCCTTGCAATTCATCACAGAAATCTATACTATCTTAGGATCTGGGTTTAATTGGCAAATTGGCAGTGATAAGATCGCTACTAAAAAGCAAAAAATACAGAATCAATCTGCGGTTGCCCTCTTAACAGAAGCGCTGCAGAGCTGCGGAATTGAGTTTCTTCAAAAAGAAGGAAACGTTCCTGTAGCAACGCTTTACTTGACCGATTGCTACGGCAAGCCTTGGGCCGGACCTTACGTTGCCCTGGAAGTGGATCCTCTTCAACCAGAAAAAATGGTTGTTGTACTTTCACTCTGGGGTTCGCTAGAACGATTTATTGCCTGGTTGCTAGAACATCGTCATGAAGCGAAAATGAATGTTGCAGAAATCCGCTCTACCGGTACAATGTCGGCAGAGCGTTTTGTCGGAATCGAAGAGCTCCTTCAGCAATTGTACTGAAAAGCATAACGGTTCTGAACTCTTTTTAAGTGGAGTTTATACGGATTGAGAATCAACAAGCAAATTCGGGTTCCTAGAGTCCGTCTGATCAGTGAAACAGGCGAACAAGTAGGCGTAGTCTCGACACAAGAGGCCTTTGAAATGGCCGAAGCGGCGGGACTAGACCTCGTTGAGGTTGTCCCGACATCCACACCTCCGGTTTGTAAGATCATGAATTTCGGCAAGTTCCGATATGATCAAACAAAGAAGGAGAAGGAAAATAAAAAAGCTCAGCACCAAGTTAAGGTTAAAGAGCTAAAGTTTAAGCCAAATATCGATTCCCATGATCTGGAGACGAAAGTCAAACAGATGCGTGATTTTATTGCAAAGGGCAATAAAGTGAAGATCACGTGTATGTTCCGTGGGCGAGAAATGGCCCATCCTCAGTATGGGGAAAATCTCGTGCGTCAAGTGTGCGAAGACTTAAGCGACATCGCAACGTTGGAAACACCTTTGAAGATGATGGGACGAATCTTGTCCGTCGTCCTCGCACCGGGAGTAAAAAAGAAAAAAGATTCCCTGAAGCAGGCTGATACGCCCGAAGATGCTTCTGAGGGTGGGGAATAAGCCGAGCAAGTATCGGCTCGGAAAATCTGCGAATCGAGCTGAATTCGAGGAGTATTACAGTGCCGAAGATGAAAACAAAGAAGGCCGTTGCGGCCCGATTTAAGTGTACAGGATCAGGACAGCTAAAATTTGCACGTCCTGGGAAACGACACATATTGACAAAGAAAACAGCAAAGCGCAAACGCCAACTCAGAGGTGCAGGTATACTGGATGCATCGATGGTGAAGACGTTTAAACGCTTGATGTGCGTATAAGGAGTATTGAGCAATGGTAAGAGTAACCAACGCTGTCGCTTCTCATCGTCGCAAAAAAAGAATCCATAAACGAGCCAAAGGGTTTTGGGGGGATCGTAAGAACCACCTTCGTTTAACACAAGAAGCTGTAAAACGCGCGTTAATGTTTAGCTACATTCACCGCAAGCAAAAGAAACGTACGTTTCGTCGCTTGTGGACAACGCGTATAGCTGTCGCTGCGAAAATCAACGGCATCTCTTACAGCAAATTTATTCATGGATTGAATAAAGCGCGATGTGAGCTTGATAGAAAGATTTTAGCCGACCTGGCAATCAACGATCCTGTCGGCTTTGCCGTCGTAGCAGGACGTGCGAAAGCGGTCCTAGCTTAGTCGTAGAAAGCCTGTCATTGACAGGCTTTCTTTTTTTTTGCATTTCAACGAAATATAGTTTTTTAGCGCGGAGAACGAAGTGCAGCAGGAAATCAATCTCATCCACAAACAATTCGCCGACGACCTCGCACAGGTTCGTACAACGGCTGATATCGAAGCTTTAAAAGTCAAATACTTGGGAAGGAAAGGTCCGATTCAAGACCTCATGAAAGCCCTCAAAGATGCCTCCACAGAAGAACGACCCCTTCTTGGAAAAACCATCAACGACCTTAAAGTTGCCATCGAAAACCAAGTAACAGCCATCCAGTCCCATCTCGTCACTCTCGAAGAAGACCAACGTCTAAAAAGCGAAAGTGTCGATATCACTCTTCCGGGACGCCGTCACTTCGCCGGTCGCAAACACGTCATCACACAAGCCCTGGACGAAATTATCGACATTCTCACAGGAATGGGCTTTAGCGTCGAATATGGTCCTGAAATTGAAACCGACTATTACAATTTCGAAGCCTTAAATTTTTCCGCCGACCATCCTGCACGCGACATGCAAGACACCTACTACGTCAACGCAGAAACTCTCTTGCGTACGCATACAAGCAACGTCCAATCCCGCGTATTAGAATCATCAAAACCCCCGCTGCGCGTGATTTCACCCGGTAAAGTTTATCGGAATGAAACAATCACTGCCCGCTCCCACGTGTTTTTTCATCAGGTCGAAGGATTTTACATCGATGAAAATGTTACTTTTGCTGACCTAATCTCCACTTTAGATGAATTTATAAAAAAATTATTTAAATCCGATGTCGAAACACGCTTTCGTCCCAGCTATTTCCCTTTTGTTGAACCTGGGCTAGAAGGCGATGTCGCCTGTCTTCGCTGTTCAGGTGCAGGATGCAATATCTGTAAGCATACAGGTTGGCTCGAAGTGCTTGGAGCAGGAATGATCCATCCAGAAGTTCTCCGCAATGCCGGCATCGATCCAGAAAAATACACAGGCTTTGCTTGGGGAATGGGCGTCGAACGTCTTTATATGTTGAAGTATGGCATCGACGATGTACGGCGCTTCACAGAAAATGACCTGCGCTTTCTAAGGCAATTCCCGGCGGTATAACAATGCCCCAATGGACGGTTTCTAAAGAACAATCAGGGAAAAAATTAGTGCAGTTCTTGTCGGACTGTCTTCCCACTTTTTCTCAACGGAAAATTAAAGCGGCACTTGAACGCAATTGCTGTGAAGTGAACGGATGCAAGGAGCGCTTTGCCTCTGCAACAGTTGTCGCAGGGGATCGGATTGTGTTCGATGCGGATGCTGCGCAGCGCCTCCTTTCTAAAAAAAGCGCACAAAAAAACTCTGTCTCCCTCCTTTTTGAGGACGAATTCTTTCTTATCTACAATAAGCCTCCAGGAATCACCTCTGAACAGTTGCTGGCTCTCCTACAGAAAACCGAACAGAACCTTTTTTTAGGCCACCGTATCGACCGCGACACTAGCGGTATTTTAATTTTTGTTAAGAATGAAGACACGCGTCAACGCTTGATTAAAGAATTTCAACAGTTGCAGGTAAAAAAAAGTTACCTTGCCATTGTCGATGGGATTCCCAGCGCTAACAAAGGCCACATTGAGAATGAGTTAGCAAAGAGGGGGGAAAGAGGGGGGCGTCCTTTTTGGGGATCCGTTCCAAAAGGAAAGGGGAGTCGAGCACGTACAGAATGGAAGGTAGAAAGGAGGGCGGCAGCGTCAGCAACAGCCCTTTTGCGTTGCACTCCACTCACAGGGCGCACGCATCAAATCCGTGTTCATCTCAGCGAAAGCGGGCATCCAATCCTTGGAGATGATCTGTATGGAGAGCGTTTTATGTGTCGCTACACGCCCCCGCGCTGCTTGTTGCATGCATTAGAAATGACGTTACGGCATCCACACACTAAAGAGATGTTGTGCTTGCAAGCGCCTATACCAGATGATATGCTCCGGGCAATGCAGGACCTTGGATTGCAGACGTAGAATCTCTCTGCGCCTCTGCGTTTAGCTCTACAAAGGCTCCTACAGTCCAGACGTATTGGTTTTGTGTTAACGTAGAGAAGAAATAAAATGAAAATATTGATCGTAAAGGCATCGTCGTTAGGGGATATCATCCACGCGTTTCCCGCCCTAACCTATCTACGCAATAAATATCCCGATGCAACAATCGATTGGGTAATAGAAAAGCCTTTTGAAGCTCTTGTAAAAGAGCATCCTGCCGTCAACAACACTCTCACTATCGACACAAAAACATGGCGACGCTCTCCTTTGAGTTATCAGACTTTCTCTGCGTTGAATAGTTTTCGAAAGGAACTCAGAAAGAAAAAATATGATCTGGTATTTGATCTTCAAGGCAACACCAAATCGGGATTAATTACTTTGTTTGCAAATGCTTCTACAAAAGTAGGATTCGGAAAATCCACTGTAGCTGAAGGCCTTAACTGTCTTTTTACCTCACAACAGTACAATCCTCCTAAGGGAAACAACATCCGCGACGACTATTTATTTCTGGTACAACGCTATTTTAACGACGATGCTCCCGTTTGTGCTCCTTCTCTTCCATTACACAATAGGTCCGATCCTTTTCAATTCATGGTATGTCCGGGCTCGGCATGGAAAAATAAACAGCTTCCTTTTGCTACATTGAAAAGCTTATTGGAGAGGATTTCAGCAACATATGAAGGGGAATTTTTGTTTGTGTGGGGAAATGCAAAAGAAAAAGAATATTGTGAGGCCCTGCATACGCATTTTTCAGAATGTTCGATGGTGGCGGATTATATGCCTCTTCCGCTCTTACAGAATCGCATGAAGGAAATGGGTCTTGTCATCGCTGTCGACTCCCTCCCTCTTCACCTCGCAGCAACGGTTGGAGTCGCTACTTTCAGTGTTTTTGGTCCTTCCTCAGCAAAGAAATATGCGCCCCAAGGAAAAGAACACCTCTTTTATCAAGGGGAATGTCCGTACGGACGTCACTTCGAAAAACGTTGTCCGGTTCTGCGCACATGTCCGACAGGAGCATGCATGAGCACGCTTTCGCCAGATCCGTTATTCGCTCAGTTGATAACAGCAGAGCAAGAGCTAGGCTTGCAGAGAAGATCAAAATCGATGTGATGCTCGACAAGAGCGATCGCTTTTTCTATTTTTAATACGTCTTCTAATCGTATCTTAGCAATAAAAGAAGTGATCTTCTTCATCGCATCATAGCTGCAGATAGGAGCGTAAAGGATTGGAATGTCGACGCTGCGAATCTCTTCGATGATTGCCTCGCTAGGAGGATGACGTCCAGTCAATATCATTCCCCCACGAAAATCCTTTCCTTCAGAAGCAAACACCTCACGGTGCTTGTCGAGCGTTGCACGAATGATCTCTTCGCGACTTGCCGGGGTGATAATCAGCTCGTTAGGAATCATCTCTTTTTTATATGTATCGACGGAGCCCGCAGACAAGCGTACGCTTTCAAAATGGCGAAAATGGTGCTGTGCTCCAGAAAGCAGCGTAGTATTAAAAAGAGCCTCAAAATCTTGGATTGAAGGTTTACTAAGAAAGGAATCGTAAGGGACACATCCCAATAGGGGAATGTTCCATCGCTTCAACGCTTTAGGGAAATACTCACTAATCATTTCCCTTTTATCATCGTAGACACGGTTGAGGATCACTCCGCGCACATTGACTCGATGCTGTTTGCATAACGCAATGTTCATCGCAAGTTCGTCAAAAGCCGATCCCAATCCTCCAGAAGCGATGATGACCATATCTAGTCCGAGAAGAGAAGCAACTTTTGCGTTAGAGAGTTCGACGATGGATCCAACTCCAACATGTCCTGTCCCTTCGACAACGGTATAGTCGTGTTGAGAACGGATGGAGTGATATCCTGTTTCTATTTTTTTGAGTAAGCTTGATTCCGAGACAGCGCCATCTAAAAACTCGCGCGTGAAGCCGGAAGGGATGATAACAGGGCTCATCTGTTCCCAACCCGACTCAATGTTGAAATATTTTTTGAATAAATAGGCGTCCTTATCAACAATGACACCAGGCTCAACGGTGACATGTTGCTGTCCTACAGGCTTAATAAATCCAATGCGAGAATACCGCTTTTTTAATCCAGCAATAATTCCCAAACAAAGTGTGGTTTTTCCCACATCCTGCCCGGTTGCCCCAATAAAAATTGATCGATCAGACATCTAAAATCCCTAATTTACCTTGAGGACAAGCTTTCCTTGGGTGTGTCCCTTTTTATTCAGCTCTAACACACCCGCAGCATCGGCCAAAGGAAACTCTTTCACCGCAGGAGCCACAATTTTCCCTTGTTCGATCAACTGCGTAATATTTTTCAGCTGATCCCCTTTAGGCTCAACAAAAACGAATCCTGTTTTAATGTTACGCTCTTTTCCGTAGCTCTGGTCGATGTGTTCAGAGATAGATACAAGGCATCCTCCCTCACGCACACACTCCAAGCTCTCTTTAAGGGTGTCGCCTCCCATTGATTCCAACACAACATCCACTCCTTGCGGATAGCGCTCTTTCACATGCGTAATGAAATCTTCTTTTGTATAGTCAATCGCAACATCGGCACCTAATTCTTTCACATATCCATGATTTTTTGCACTTGCCGTTGTCAAAACCGTCGCGCCAAATAAGTGGGCAAACTGGATCGCAAACGTACCGACTCCGCCGGCACCCGCTTGAATTAAGATCGTCTGCCCCTTTTTTAGCTGAGCAAACTCAAACAAGGCCTGCCACGCCGTAAGCGCAGTAAGGGGAATCCCCGCCGCCTCTGCATAACTGATATTCGTTGGTTTCAATGCAACATGGCTCGCTTCGACACAGACGTATTCTGCAAAAGTTCCTAACTTAATCATGGGCTTGCGACAATACGCATAGACGGCATCGCCCGCTCTAAAGTCCTTAACATCAATACCAATAGCCGAAACCTCTCCCGCTGCATCCCATCCTAGGACAATAGGGAAATGATGGGGCAAGCGATCGTTTAAATACCCTTCTCGAATCTTCCAATCAATAGGATTAACCCCCGCATAACGAACGCGAATTTGCACCTCATTCGGAGCTGGCTCTGGTGTCGGTATCTCCTCCATCCGCATCATTTCCTGCCCGCCAAAAGAATCAATCACCATCGCTTTCATTGGAATCTCCTTGATTAATCATAAAGTTTCATCATGGCAATTCATTGCATTTAAAACGACCGTTTTCTATAAAAAAAATACGCATAAGGAACCTGCCGTCCGATAGGAATTTTCTTTGAAAATAACAAAAATAGAGATGAAATGATGAAAGATTTTTTAATTGTTTTTTGATGCCTATTTATTGGTAAATAAGATAAAATCTTTTGTTACGTCTATTAAAAGTTATTGTTTGAAAGGTGGTAGGAAAATGGTCACGGAATATAAGAAATATAAGCGGATGTCAGGCAAACTGGTCATCATCGGATTCGGCAGCATCGGCCAAGGCACGCTCCCTCTTATCCTCCGCCATTTTGATATTTCCCGATCAGAAATTATGATCATCAGTGCGGACGAAAGGGGACAATCTGTGGCAGAACAGCACGGAATTTCCTTTATCAACAAAGCGCTTACAATTGAAAATTATCAGACGGTGCTCGGTCCTATTCTTAATGAAAACGATTTCCTTCTTAACCTTTCAGTCAATGTTTCAAGCATCGCCCTCATCAATCTCTGTCAAGAAAAGAATGTCCTTTATTTAGACACGTGTATCGAACCCTGGGAAGGTGGCTATTTCGATGCTAAACTTACTCTCGATCAACGTTCCAATTATGCCCATAGAGAAGAAGCGCT
>CAYIYO010000065.1:4239-8711 GCA_964367715.1 uncultured bacterium | reverse complement strand
CGCTACCGCGATAAAAACCTTATCAAAAGCACCGTGATAATTATACGCAACTTGGGTTAAATAAGCTGATCTGATTAATTTGCTTTTTCGTCACGTATCTTTAATAACTTCGAGAAATTCAAGAGTATTCCACATCTCTTGAGAATTTTCATCCATCCAAGGCTCTGCACTAGCGAGCATACCTCCTTCATCACCCTTATTTATCTGTAATGGAGCAGCAACAGCAGCAGGCTTTTCGAAAATAAAGATGCAGACGCTTACAATTAATGCGGCGATAGCAAGAGTATTAACTACACCGGCGACCATCAAAAGGGCGGGGGCAATGGCGGGTAGGGCGATAAGACTAATGACGGTGACAGCAAGCACTCCTAACTGCCCGACTGTTGCGCCGATCAAAAGCTTAGCACCTGTAGACATTCCTTCACTAGGGGGGGGCATATGGCAGGGATTCTGGAGAAATTATACTCATATTTTTTCCTTTTTTTATTAATTAATAATAACATTATTCAATAAAAAAGTAAATTAAAAATAAAATTATTATGATATATTATATAATTATTTTTAATTTAGATACAAATTGGGTTTTAACGAGGCGCGCTGCCCCTAGAATGCCATTATATAGAGCTGGAACGGAGGATTCCCCATGACATTTAATGACCACCCCATCTACCCCACATAAAATAGCTCCGGGGTATTCGGCATAAGAAAAACGTTTATGAAAGGACTCAAGTTCGGCCGGAGCTAATTCTCCCCATTTAGAGGCCTTATTTTTGAGCTCTTCAAACAGGTAATCGGAGATCCCTTCTGCTGTCTTTAACAGGACATTCCCTGAAAAGCCGTCGGTGACCACGACATCAACTCCGCCCTGAAAGACCTCTCTTCCCTCAATATTTCCCACGAAATTTAAAGGGATAGCGCCTGGTTCTTTAGATAGCTGGACGAGCTTTTTATAAGCCTCCCTCACCTCAGGCGTTCCTTTTATGGACTCTATTCCAATATTTAAGAGGCCTACACGCGAAACGTCTATTCCATGGCAGCAGGATTGATAGGCGGCCCCTATGAAGGCAAATTGGACCAAATGCAGGGGTTTGCAGGAGACATTTCCTCCGACATCGATGACAGCGACGGATCCCTTCTTTGTTGGAAGAGTAGCGAGGAGAGCGGGTCGTGTAATACGGGGAAGCATATCAAGGAAAAGGCGGGCAGCAACAATTAAGGCTCCCGTATTTCCTGCGTAGACAAATGCGTCAAGTTGTTTGGAAGCGAGTTGCTTCATCCCTTTTGCTAAGGTTGAGTCTTTTTTTCGGGTGACTGCTGCAATGGGGTCTTCATTTACAAGAATGACATCCGTCGCTGTCTCGAAAGTGATGGAGGCGCCGGAAGGAATGGTAGAAGAAAGAGTGGAGAGGTGATTGGCATCAGAAACGGCGCAAAAAACGACAAGAGTATCATGGGAAGTGAATTGCGAAGCGGCGAGTTGAACTGCTTCAAAGAGAAAGAGTGGAGAACGATCGCTTCCTGTGATGTCAATTCCAATTCGCATGACCGCCCCTTTTTTTGGAGTGCGGCGGCTTGACGCCGCTTTAGTATGCTGCGGCTTGACGCAGCACCAGGCCTATTAACGTGTTATACCACGGTTCAGGTAAATTTTGACATTTTGACTCAGCCAAAATGCCAAAATTTACCTGAACCGTGGTATAGAAGTCTATTCTAAGATCGCGTCAAGCCGCGATCATCAAAGCGGCGTCAAATCGCCGCACTTCACATTATTTAGCCGACTGTTGACCCGTCTTATTCGCTTGTTGCTACTGCGTAAACGAGACCATTTCCATAAGCGCCGCATGAGCTGCAAAGTGTATGTGGGCGTTTTGGAGCTTCACAGTTGCTGCATTTTAGGGATGCTTTAGGTTTTTTTGCATGGTGTGAACGCTTAGAATTTTTTCTTGCGTTCGAGTGTCTATTGCGTGGTACTGGCATGTTGTAAACTCCTTAAATCATAATAAATTCAAATCTTTAAACGGCTGGTAGCCCCCCTCTTCGAGGGCAGGACTTTCTTCTGCAGCCGGCTGGTGAAAGAAACGGTCGTATTCTTTTCTTGCAGGGCATTTTCCGTTGCAACATTCGATGAAGTGAGGGGCTTCAAGTAAGAGAGCATCTCTGACGATTTCGTTGTAACAGAAGATTCCTGTTTTTATTTTTTCTAGCTCTTCTGCGTGATAGAAGTTGGTGATTTCTATTGGACGTCTTACGGGTTCGTTGCAGATGGAGCACGGCATTTCGATTGAGGTGTGGATATCGAAATGGAGGATGAGTTCTTGATCGGCAAGGTAAGCTTGTCCTGTGACCACAACGGGGCTGTCGAAGGCGAGTTCTTCATCTTTTTGTTCGATGAAGTCGCAGGGGAAAGTGGCTGAGATTTCCTCAGTGGTGCCGCTTTTTAACTGTTCGACGTAAATTTTAAATAACTCATCCATAATAACAATTGCCTAAAAATATGATAGAACGCTCTAACTTTAAAGCAATACAGGATTTTTATCTAGGAAAAAGGCAGTACTAAACATAAAATATTTTCTTACATTAAACAAAAGCAAAAAGAGGTCTATTTATCCTTGCTCGCATCGATAAAATCGATTATGATACCGTCACAAGGTCTTTTTAAAGAGCAGTAACTATTGGCGTTAACTCACTCTCTAGGTGCTTCCCTTTAAAAAGAGCTGCAGGGCTCATAAAGTTCGTTATTTTTCTATACCAAGGAGCAGCTTAAATTTTGAATTTAAGCTGCTCCTTGGTATAATCCTAGCGATGGGATTATCTCTAAATATTTCGTGTTGCGAAAAAGATATTTTTTAAATATTTCTTCGTCATCATGCCCTTTTATACCCTGCACACTCTTTCAACCATATACAATAAACGCATAGGACCCCTCATGGAAGAGATTCTTCTTAATATCGAATCAAAAGAAATTCGCTACGCCCGCCTAAAAAACGGACTTCTCCACGACCTCGTTGTGGAACGAAAAAAAGAGCGCCAGCTAACTGGAAACATCTACCGGGGTTATGTAAAAAACATTTTACATAACATCCAATCGGCATTTATCGACATCGGCGAAAACGAAAACGGCTTCATCCACATCTCGGATATTATCGAAAACACGAAGAAGCTAGAAGAGCTGTATGGAATCCAATTTGACATGGATGCTCCAGAAGCCGCAGAGAAAACTTCAAAAAACATGGACATCGAGCAGCTTTTAAAACCCGAACAACCAGTACTTGTCCAGGTCGTCAAAGAGCCGATTGGAAATAAAGGCGCACGCTTAACGTGCAACATCTCTGTCGCGGGACGTTACCTTGTCCTTCTCCCTAACTCGTCACATCGTGGCGTTTCGCGTAAAATCGAAGACAAAGGCGCACGGGACAGACTAAAAAAATTGATCCGTTCCTTTGAGATGCCTCAAGACATGGGACTTATTTGCCGAACAGCTAGTGCGTTGGCTTCAAAAGAGCAACTGATTGAAGAAGCGACAGAGCTATTAAATAACTGGCAAAATATTCAAGATGGATTCCAAAATTCGTCGGGGCCCACCCTGCTTTTTGAAGAGTCAGGACTGATCAAACGGGCGATGTTGACAGCGATTGACCGCCGTTATGACCGCATCCTCATCGATGACTACCAAACCTTCCTTTATTGCAAAAAATTATTTACACGCTACGGCGGAGAGCACCTCGCATTACGCTTAGAATACTATCGTGATAAATCTCCGATGTACGAACGCTTTAACGTCGAGCGCGAAATCGAAAAATCGTTACGCCGCAAGATCTGGTTGAATAGCGGAGGCTACCTCTTCTTTGATCGTACTGAGGCAATGCATACGATCGACGTCAACTCCGGCCGCAGCACAAACAGCAACTCCGAAGCGGATGTCGAAGAGTCCCTCGTTCGCATCAATATGGAAGCCGCAGAAGAGATCGCACGCCAGCTGCGTTTGCGCAATATTGGCGGCTTGATCATTTGCGACTTCATCGACATGCGCCTACGTAAAAACCAGCGCCGTGTGTTGGAACGTTTAAAAGAGTGCATGAAAGACGACTCCGCAAAATGTACGATTTTGGGAATGAGCGAGTTTGGACTTGTGGAAATGACGCGCCAACGCCACCGCGGAAGCTTGCATCAGACCGTCTTCACTAACTGCCCGTACTGCTCTGGTACAGGAATGGTAAAGTCGCATGAAAGCGTCTCGATCGATATTGAACGTGCGTTAAAGAAAGTGATCAAATGCAAAGAACAATTTGGAATCAAACTTGTATTACATCCTGAACTCGATCATTATCTCAATGTCATCGATAAAGGATTTTTATTGGAGTTGGCAGAAGGTTTAAATGCGCATCTTGTGTTTGAACCTAATGACAGTGTCCATGTGAATGAATTCCAATTTTATTCAACGATCAATAATGCTTTAATTGAAGAGTGATGTA
>CAYIYO010000065.1:0-4139 GCA_964367715.1 uncultured bacterium | reverse complement strand
ATAAAAACATAAAAAATTACCACAGAGAACAGAGAGATTTTTTCGTTAGTGGATCTCTATGCTCTCTCTGATCTCTTTGGTAAAATGAAATACTATGTTTTGACAAAGGGAAAAGAATGGATTTCATGGAACGCCTGAAGGCTTCGAAAGAAGAAGGTAAGATCACCGCAAAGATCGCGTACATTCTTCAAAATTTCTATGAAAGCTACCGAGAAGCCCTTTCGTCGCAAGGAAAACGAATCATGGAATATTCGTCCCTCTTTGTCCAATATCTCACCTGCATTGAAAGACAGCTCGAACAGCCTTTCCTGTTTCCTCCTTATCATCGCGGGGTGCGCACTCCTTTCGATTACTTTCGCTTTGGACAGCAATTCATTCATCCTTTGATCATCTTTAAAGAGTCGAAAGTCGTAGGGCTTGCCTATGTAGACAAAATTGTCGAACAGATTGCACGTGGGCATAATGTCGTCCTTTTTGGTAATCACCAAACAGAACCTGATCCTCAAATCATTAGTCTACTGTTAGATCGTACCCATCCTAAGTTGACAGAAGAAATGATTTTTGTTGCGGGCAACCGCGTCACAGCCGATCCCCTTGCAGTTCCCCTTAGCATGGGATGCAACCTCCTTTGCATCTACTCGAAAAAATATGTGGAATTTCCTCCTGAACAAAAAGAAGAAAAGCTGCTACACAACCAGCGCGTCATGAGAAAGATGAAAGAGCTTTTTACAGAGGGCGGAAAATGCATTTATGTGGCTCCCAGCGGTGGAAGGGATCGATTAGGTGAAGATGGAACTCTTATTATCGCTCCGTTTGATCCACAAAGTATCGAGCTTTTCCGCTTAATTGCAAAGCAGTCGCAACGTCCCACCCATTTTTATCCTTTAACGCTGGCGACCCATCATCTGCTTCCCCCTCCTAACACAATAGAAAAGGAACTAGGAGAGCGCCGCCTTGCTCAATGTGCACCTGTTCACCTTGTTTTCGACAAAGAGATCGAAATGGAGTCGATTCCTGGCATGGAAGAAGTTGACAAAAAAACACAACGTAAACTAAGAGCAAAATACATTTGGAATATTGTTCAGCAAAACTTTCCTCCTCCTTACATTGACCGAAAAAATTAAAAAATATTATCTCCTCAAAGGCCTTATGAAATCGATCCTTCTTCCCCTCCTCACTTGCTTTTCTTTAAATATTTTATCTGCTGCAACAGTGATTGAAGATCAGCGCACGATTGAGATCCTAACGCCTTCGCTGGCAGATCGAAAAACTCTTAAGCTGCGTCTAGATAATGGATTGGAAGCGTATCTTATCTCCGATCCCCAAACAGAAAAATCGGGCGCTGTTCTTTCAATGCGCGTGGGAAGCTGGAACGATCCTGCGGAACATCCAGGAATGGCACATTTTCTTGAGCACATGCTTTTTCTAGGGACAACACAGTATCCGATTGAAGGCGACTTCCAACGGTATGTTTCAGATCACGGCGGAGAGATGAACGCCTTTACAACCAATGTCTACACAAGCTACGCCTTTACTATTAACAACAATGCGCTTGAAGAAGGACTCGATCGCTTTTCTTCCTTTTTTAAAGATCCTCTATTTAATCCTTCCGGAGTATCACGCGAACTTCGCGCCATCGATCAGGAGTATGCGAAAAATTTAGAAAGCGACGACATCCGCATGCTGTACGTACACAAGGCATTGGCGAATCCTCAGCATCCCAACCAACGCTTTGGAATGGGAAATAGTAAATCCCTTCTTAATACGACACAAGAAGCGCTTCGCACATGGTATAACGAAAATTATTCTGCAAATTTAATGCGACTCATGATTGTCTCTCCCCTTCCTCTCAAAGAGCTAGAGCAATTGGTTGTCAACGATTTCAGTGCGATTGTGAATCGCAACAAACAGGAATTTACCAGCATAGAGCCGTCCACAGCGCATACGATGAAAGGAAAAATCGTCTACATCGAACCCATTAAAGATGTGCGCAAGCTTCTTCTTGTTTGGGAGCTTCCTCCTGCTTTTGCCGAGATGAAAGAGACAAAACCCGACTCTCTCTTGTGTCATGTCCTTGGTCACGAAGGCCAGGAAAGCATTCTTGCCGAACTCAAAAGACAAAAACTTGCAGATTCTCTTAGCTGCGGGGGATCAAAGTTGGGAGGTCAAAATGTCGAATTATTTTTGGAGATTGGACTCACAGAAAAAGGCCTTACTGATGTAAACAACGTCATCCTTACCTGTTTTCAAACTCTGGCACTCCTTAAAAAAACAGGTGTTCCAGAAACTATTTTTAAGGAGATTCAACAAGTTCAAACCATTAATTACAACTATCAGCAACGTGAAAAACTATTTATGATCTTGATGACAAATGGCATGCAACTAAATGATGAAGCACTCGCGACCTATCCAGAACAATCGAAAATCGTCCAACGCTACGACGCTGACGCAATCAACACTTTAATTGCAGAGCTCACTCCTGAGCGTGCGCACTATTATCTACTTGCGCCCTCGTCAGAAACAAAAATTTTATTTGATGAAAAAGAAGAGCGGCTTCAAGTCCCTTATGCTATTCAGTCGATTCCCGACTCCACCCTAACCGAATGGAGACGTGCTGAGCCCAATCCTGCCATCACTCTCCCAAACGAAAATCCATTCATTCCAAAAAACCTTACGTTGATTGAAACAGCCTCAACTCCCTTATCCTCTATCCTTCCTGCTCCAACGATAGCAAAAAAAAGCGAGCGAGGGATCGTCTATACGGCAGAAGATACCACTTTTCGCGTCCCGAAAGTCTCGATGACATTCCTTTTATTAACACCACAAGTCACTGCCGGCGATCCGACAAAAGTCGTGCTTGCCGATCTCTATGTCAAAGCATTGAACGACGCCTTTTCTCCTTATAGTTACCCGGCGCAGATGGCGGGATTCGACTATGAAGTAAAAAGAGAAAATAATGGAATCCGCTTAACGGTACAGGGCTATAGCGAAACAGCCGACACCCTTTTAAAAACTCTGAACGACGCAATTCACAATGGCACTTTGCCCCTGAATAAATTCGCTGTCTATAAGGAAATGCTTCTAAGAGAGTATATGAATGCCTCGATGGATAAACCCTGGGAACAGGCATCAGAACTCCTTAAAAGCATTTTAAACAAAGAGTTCACACTTAACGGAGATAAAGCCGTTGCCCTACGGGACCTCACGATGGACTCTTTCCAAGAATATGCAAAAAATATCTTTTCTACTGTTTACATCGAAGGAACGATTTTCGGAAATATCAAAGGATCCGATGCAACACTGATGGCAGATAACCTTTTTAATAGTTTTGCCACAAGCGCTTTCTACACTGCTGAAAATAAAGATCCACGTGCCATCATCAACCTTCCGTCTGATAAAGGTCCGTTTATGATCGAAGCAAAGACAGCTGCACAAGGCAATGCCGCACTTCTTGCGATCGAAACCCTTCCCTTTAGTATCGAAAGCTATGCCGCGCAGGAAGTTTTGGCACAGGCACTTTCTGAACCTTTCTTTAATGAATTGCGCACACGTCAGCAAACAGGCTATATCGTTTTTTCGACAGCGCAAGAGCTCGACAGACATCTCTTCACTTTTTTCATTGTGCAATCCAACACACATATGCCGCGCGACCTTCTTGCGCGCTTTGAGCTCTTCATTGAATCTTTTTTACAAGAATTAGAAACGAGCGCTCTTCCTAAAGAACGATTCGAAAAAATTAAAGCAGCCTTGATCACAAAGCTATCCAAGCCAGCGACCACATTGAATGAAATGGGAATTCTTCTCAATACATTGGCATTTGAATACGAAGCAGATTTTGGATGGTATAATCAACGCATTGAAGCGCTAAAAACACTCGACTACGAGCGCTTTCTTTTATTGGTAAAAAAAGTACTAAATAAAAACAATAAGCGTCGCCTGGCAGTTCTAATTAATGGTGTAATCTCTAACGAAGAGTCTCTCCATTTTATTCCTCTACAAAATGTTAATGAACTCCGCAAGATGAGCACATTTAGCGGAAAAACCACACCCTCTTATTTCCCTAAAATTTGAATATGTTTGTAACCGGTCATAAGTTTTTCATCGCTGCCGCGCATACGCGTCAAGCTATAAAATAAATT
>CAYIYO010000064.1:0-9495 GCA_964367715.1 uncultured bacterium | reverse complement strand
CGTCCCCTGTTTATTAGTCATTATAAAATATTCCTTTTAAATATAATTATATACCGAGGAGCAATAGGTAAGGAATAACGATTTGCATCCGGCTCTTTGAGCCTGATGCAAATCGTTATTCCTTACCTATTGCTTACCTTATTCCTACCTATTTTGGATTCCAAAAAATGCAAAAATCCAACGGCCCCTTGAACCTGATACAAAGGGATCCATTATCGTAAAAAATGCGATAGCTGTCAATACGAGGCACTACTCTTAATCTATTTGAAAAATAAAAAACGGTAAGCACGCATCACACGCACTTATACACAAGTGAAATCAAGAATCGGTTTTTAAGCGATGTGAAAGCTCCCGCGATTGACCGATCGAAAGTCGTTTAATATTAATAATATGAACCGACTTTCGATCGGTCAATCCCGGGGCTTTGACATGCTCAAAAAGCCAATTTTTGAATTCACTTGTGTATATACCAAACGTGATTCAATTTTTTTATAAGGAGGTCAAAGCCGGCTTGCAGATTATCCCATATTTTTACTCGACGGTGACGGATTTTGCTAAGTTTTTAGGCTGATCAATGTCTGTTCCGCGCTCTAATGCCACGTAATAAGCAAATAGCTGAGTCACAACAGTGGAGGTAATGGGCGACAATTCGTCGATCGTACAAGGGATACGGATGATGTCATCTGCGATCTTATCAACGCCGGCATCCCCTTCTTCGATGATCGCGATAACAGGACCTTTTCGGGCTTTTACTTCCATAAGGTTGCTGAGCATTTTTTCGTAGGTACGATGATTTGCGCAGAGGGCGATGGTTGGGCATTGTTCATTAATGAGAGCGATCGGACCATGCTTCATTTCGCCGGCGGGGTATCCATTGGCATTAATGTAAGAAATTTCTTTAAGTTTAAGCGCCCCTTCCAATGCCGTCGGATACATTTGGGAGCGACCCAAAAAGAAAAAGTTTTCATAATGCGCATACTTCTTTGCTAAGTATTCGATATGGGGCGAGCCTTCAAGGACTTGTTTAACTTGATCGGGGATTTGCTTTAGTGCATGTAAAAAGGCCTGTCCGTCTTCTTTTGACATGTGGCGCATACGCGCTAGTAGCAAAGCAAACAGGTTAAGGACCACAAGCTGACTTGTGAATGCTTTTGTCGAGCAGACTCCGATTTCTGGTCCGGCATATAAAAAGAGCGTGTAGTCGGCTTCACGAACTAACGTAGCACCCTGAACATTACATAAGGCAAATATCGTGGCGCCCTTGGATTTCAGTTCACGCACCGCGGCAAGCGTGTCGGCTGTCTCGCCGGATTGGCTGATGGCGATGACAAGGACATTCCTTCCGACGACAGGGTTTTTATAACGGAATTCCGAGGAAATTTCCACTTGTACAGGGATCCCTGACTTGTCTTCGATGGTATACGCGGCGACGTATCCTGCGTGCAGCGAGGTGCCGCAGGCGAGGATAAGGATGCGTTCAACGGAATGCAGCTGTTGGGCATATTTCATGATGCCTTCAAAATGTGCGGTGCCATATTCGTCGAGGCAGCGCGAGCTGAAGGCGTTGCGAATTGTCACTGGCTGTTCGTTAATTTCTTTTAACGTATAGTGCTCATACTTCCCTTTGGACATCTCTTGTGCATCGATACTGAGAGTTAAGACCTCTTTTTTTATTGCCTCTTTCTTGGCATTAAAGAATTCGACCTTATCTTTTTTGACAATAGCGATTTCTTCATTTTCTAAATAGACAACATTCTTAGTGTAGGCAGCAAAGGCGTTGGAATCTGAAGAGACGAATGTTTGATTTGTCCCCATCCCAATCGCCATTGGTGCATCGCGACTGATTGTGACGATCATATCCGGATGCTCTTTATGTACCACAGCGATCGCGAAGGCTCCTTTAAGGAGTTTCATTGTCTCTTGAACGGCGTCGACAAGATTTCCGCGGTAGAAATGTGCAATCAGATGCGCCACCACTTCTGTGTCTGTTTCCGAAACAAAGCGAATGCCTCTTGAGAGCATCTCATCGCGTAGAGAGGAGTAGTTTTCGATGATTCCGTTGTGAACAAGAGCAAGGGAATGGTTCATATCATAGTGAGGATGGGCATTGACTTGCGAAGGCGAACCATGCGTTGCCCATCGGGTGTGGGAGATCGCGACGTCAAGAGAAAGCTGTTCGCGCTCCACTTCTTTTTCAAGAGCAACCACTTTTCCTACTTCTTTTACGGAATAAATCTGACCGTTTTTTACGCCAGCGATCCCTGCAGAGTCATAGCCGCGGTACTCTAAGCGCTTCAGTCCTTCAATCGCAATTTTTACCGCTTCTTTTCCGCCAATATATCCAAAAATTCCGCACATATCATTCCCCTATTTCAGTCTTCAGTGTCTCTGCAACGCGATTCGCATATTCAATTATTTTATTGTCATCCTCTCCTTCAACCATCACTCGGCAAATCTTTTCCGTTCCGGAATAGCGAACAAAGATACGTCCGGAATCGCCTAGAAGTTTTTCTACTTCTTTGATTACGTGTGCCACTTTTGGGAGAGAATGGATTGGGAGTTTCTCTTTTACTTTTACATTCACGATTGTTTGAGGAAATTTCTCCATCACATTCGCGAGTTGGCTTAGAGTCGTGCCTGTCGTCACCATGATTCCTAACACTTGCAACGCCGTGACTAATCCATCTCCTGTTGTATTCCAATCAGAAAAAATCACGTGGCCACTTTGTTCTCCGCCAAGGTTGATGCCTTTTTTGATCATGTCTTGGATAACATAACGATCCCCCACTTGCGATTGCACAACTTCTATTCCCTCTCTGCGCATCGCCTTGAGGAATCCCATGTTACACATGACTGTAGAGACCACGGTATTGTGCTTTAGGATGCCGCGTTTTTTCATTTCGCGCGCACAGATTGCGACCATCATGTCGCCGTCGATGATGCGTCCTTTTTCATCTACTAAGACCACTCGATCGGCATCGCCGTCGAGTGCGATTCCGACATCCGCTTGGTGCTCTAAGACTTTTGATTGGACATATTCTGGATGCAGCGCGCCGCATCCTTTATTGATATTAAGACCGTCAGGGCGGTTGCCATATTCGAAGACTTCCGCATCGAGTTCTCTGAAAATTAGAGGAGCAACCCGGTAGCCGGCGCCGTTCCCGCTATCGAGGGCGATTTTTAACCCTTTAAGCGAATGGTGTTTAGGAAATGTACTTTTGGCAAATTCAATGTAGCGTCCATCGGCGTCGACAATTTTAAAATTGCGTCCAATCTCCGTGTCGCCCGGTAAGCAGTCTTCAAAATGACGGGTAAGGATCAACTCTTCAACCTGTTTCTCCCATTCCTCAGAGAATTTAAATCCTTCAGAAGAAAAAAACTTAATTCCATTGTCGTAAAAAGGATTGTGCGAAGCGGAGATCACGACACCGGCATCGGCACGGTAGGCACGCGTAAGAAAAGCGACGCCTGGAGTAGGGAGGGGTCCGACCATCAATGTATCGAGGCCCATGGAGCACATGCCTGCAATCAACGCATTTTCGAACATGTAGCACGAAAGGCGCGTGTCTTTTCCGATGATGACGCGGTGCCGTCCATTGTGGCGCTTAAACATCCGCCCTACCGCTCGGCCTAACGCCAATGCTACTTCAACGGTCATCGGATATTCATTGGCTTTTCCTCTAACGCCGTCCGTTCCAAAAATTTTATTTGATCCCAGTGTCGAACTCATTGTATTTCCCTTTTCAATCTCAATTTTAATACGTATAAATTACTCGATTCCTCGATGGCAATCAAGGAAAATCCAATCGTTGATACGCCTTCTGCAGGAGGTAAAAGACTTGACTTTAAGAGAGGGAATCGACTAGCATTGAAGCGGACCTCACTGGTAACATCAACACTCCTAAGTAATTATAACTGTGACACGTAAGACATATCTAGCCACTGAACACGACATCGATACTCATCTGATCGATCCCGACGCCCTCTTCGTCATCGAAAAACTGAGAGAAGCCGGCTTTGAAGCCTACCTCGTGGGCGGCAGCGTCCGCGACCTGCTAAAGCAAAAAATTCCTAAAGATTTCGACATCTCCACTTCCGCCCGCCCCGAGCAGGTAAAACGCATCTTTCAAAGAAATTGTTTACTTATTGGCCGTCGCTTCCGCCTCGCTCATGTCCGCTTCGGACCAAAAATCATCGAAGTCGCCACCTTCCGTGCAGGGGAAAATACCGACGGATTAATCACTGCCGATAACCAATGGGGAACGCCTGAGGAAGACGCGCTGCGCCGCGACTTTACCATCAACGGCCTCTTTTATGATCCGGCAAGTCACGAAGTCATCGACTACGTCGGAGGCTGGGATGATGTGCATAATAACGTCATTAAAACGATCGGTGACCCCATCGTTAGATTCAAGCAAGATCCCGTGCGCATGATTCGCCTTGTCAAATTCCAGGCCCGCTTTGATTTTAAAGTCGAAGAAAAGTGCCAAGCCGCTCTTATCGAATGCGTCGATGAAATTGAAAAAAGCTCTCCCGCACGCATTCTAGAAGAAATTTTGCGCATGCTTGAGTCGGGCTCTGCCGCCACCTTCTTCGAACTAATGGACGAGTCGGGGATGCTAGAACTGCTCTTTCCTTGCCTTACCCATTTCCTCGACACCGATCAAGGGGACCGTGTATTTGACTTTCTAGACCAGGCCGATGTCGTCAACAAACGCAATAGTAAACGTCCCCTCGACCGCGATGTCCTCGCCTCATGCCTTCTATTCCCTATCCTTGAACAAGAAATAAAAAAACAATTTCTTGATAAAGGGAAAACTCCTCACATCACCGACATCATTCTGTTGACAGGGGCGATCGTGCAAGGATTCGTCACTTCTTCCTTTGCGACATTCACAAAACGGATGACAGCCGGTGTCGGCTTTATTTTGTCCACCCAATACCGCTTTACCCCTTTTTCGGGTAAACGTCATCCACAGCCACGCCTTATCCGTTGCAAAGAGTTCCCGATGGCACTCCAGTTTCTACGTTTACGTGCAATGGATGATCCTAAACTTGCCGATACGTACGAAACCTGGAAAAACTTGAGTCAGCGCCCTGCGAAGCAAGGGTCGCACCATCACCCGCGTCCTCACCACGAAACCAAACCTTCTTGAAAGAGGCTACATGGACCGTCTTCTCACTCCTTCAGGATTAGACGTTTTTCATCTCGGACCTTCGCTAGAGAAGGGACCCCTTCCCTCCTTTTTTTATTTTGCACTGTCTGGAGAGGAAAGTTTAACGCTGGCTCCCCTCTGCGCTCCTGTTGAGTCCTTTCAAGGAACCGAAGTGCGCTGCTTTTCGTTTACATTGCCCTACCATGGAAGCGATTTCGCAACAAATGAGGCGATGACCCTTTGGGGAGACGCCTTGCGAAACGGAACCAATTTTTTTGAAAAATTCCTAGAGCAGGCGAAAGAAAATATCGATTTTCTTATCCACGCAGGCTATGTCGACGCCAATAAGATGGCCGTTGGAGGACTTTCTCGCGGAGGCTTCATCGCCTGCCAGCTGGCGGCACGGGTTTCCCAATTCACGACTATCGTCGCCTTCGCCCCTTTAACAACACTTGTTTTGATGGAAGAATTTCGTTTGCACGGAAGCACACCGCTCGCAGAATCCCTCGCGTTGATTCATCAGGTGCCCGCTCTTGTCGGACGCCACCTACGCTTTTATATCGGCAATCGTGACCATCGCGTTGGCACGAAACAGTGTTTTCATTTTATCGAGGAATTGACAGAAGCTAGCTACCAACAGGGACACCGCTCCCCTGCTGTCGAACTTATTATTTCTCCTTCGATCGGACACAAAGGACATGGAACCTCTTCCGAAATATTTAAAGCGGGTGCTGAATGGGTAAAATCCCATTTGCTATAATTATACACAAGTGAAATCAAGAATCGGTTTTTAAATTCACTTGTGTATATACGGTTCGTGGTTCAAAATTTGATTTTTGGGCCACGAACGGTATAGACTCGACTTTGTGGATTTTAATATTAGACCCCGTTTATACTATTCTTAACTTACAGAAAAGGATTGCATATGAAGCCCAAATATTCCGTAATTATTCCTTTAAAAAACGAAGAAGAAAGCATCACCCACTTGATTGAAGAGATTGATCCGGTAATGGCGAGTGTGGGCGCTGCTTGGGAACTACTGTGCATCGATGATGGCTCAACCGACGACACATTAAAAATACTTCAAGGCCTAGCAGAAAGCCGTCCCTATCTTCGCATTTTAAAGTTCGACCGCAACTATGGACAATCCAGCGCCTTCGATGCCGGATTCCGCAATGCACAAGGAGAATTCATTATCACTATCGATGGGGACGGACAAAATGATCCTGCCGATATTCCCACTTTGATCAAAGAAGCAGACAATTACGACCTCATCTGCGGCTATCGCCACAATAGGAAAGATCCTTGGTCAAAAAAAATCCCTTCGTTCTTCGCGAATAAAATCCGCTCTCGCCTATGCGAAGATGGAGTCAGTGATACCGGCTGCTCATTAAAGTTGTATCGAGCCTCCTGCTTGCAGCGCATTAAACTTTTTAATGGGATGCATCGCTTCCTTCCTGCACTTTTCAATAACGAAGGATTCCGCATCCACGAACTTCCCGTTAACCATCGTCCACGTACACATGGAAAAACCAAATACAACTTCTTCAATCGTTCGTTTAATACCGTTGCAGATATGCTTGCTGTGCGTTGGATGAGAAAACGCCACCTTGGCTATCAAATAGAAAAGGAAATGATGTGATTTTTGAAGCGAATGCAGAACAATGGCGCGAAGTTCTTTATCCTTTAGGATTCCTCTCCTCCGCTGCCTTTGGAGGCCGCGCATTACTGCAATGGATTCAAAGCGAAATTAAAAAAGAAAGTGTTGTTACTAAAAAATTTTGGCAACTTTCCATCTTAGGAAATGTCTTGTTGATGCTGCATGCCTTAATTCAACTGCAATTTCATGTGTGTGTCGTACAAGGATGCAATGCTGTTATCTCCTGGCGTAACATCAACTTAATGAAAGAAAAACATGCCTCATTAAAAACGGTATTTCTCCTTCTTTTTGCCACTATTGCATTAACAGCTCTGGCTTTCCTGGCCCAAGGAATGGTGTTTGAAGGGGTAAGCCACTGGTTTCGCATTCCCCTCTCTCCCTGGTCTCAGCACCGTATCCTCTACCTCAGCTTTTATTGGCATATCGTCGGCTTCATTGGAATCGTCCTTTTTGCCAGCCGCTTTTGGGTGCAATGGTGGAATGCAGAACGCAATAAAAAAAGCACGTTGAGCCCCTCTTTCTGGTGGATCAGTCTCATTGGCGACCTTCTTTGCCTTTTCTACTTTGCGCAGATCAAAGATCCCGTTAATTTAATTGGACCAGCATTAAGTCTCATTCCGTACATCCGCAACCTTATGCTAATCCACCGCTCAAAAAAGGCGGCTTCATGAGCTCCTCCTCTAAAATTTTTATGTTTGCTGGAGAACCCAGCGGGGATCAGCTCGGGGCTGATTTGTGTCACGCATTGAAAAAGCAAAATTCTCTATTAGAAATAAGCGGCGTCGCAGGACCACAGATGCGCACTGCTGGCGTACAGCCTGTTCTCGAAATGGAAGATTTCGCTGTGATGGGATTCAGCGATGTCCTTCTTGCGCTGCCTCGTCTATTTTTTAAACGCAATGCCATCGTGAAGTGGATCCTTCACAATCGCCCTGATACTGTTGTTTTAATTGATTACATCGAATTCAATCTCCATCTAGCAAAGACCCTACGCAGCAAAGGCTATAAAGGCAAAATTGTTCAATATGTAAGCCCCACTGTCTGGGCGTGGCGCGCAGGACGTGCCGACACTCTAGCCATGCACTATGACTTACTCCTTACGACCTATCCTTTTGAAGCAAAATATTATTCTCATACTTCTCTTCCTTTACGTTATGTGGGGAATCCGACAAAAGAACGGATCAACTCCCTCGTCTACAGAAGCAATTGGAAAGAAGAACTCAACCTTGTGGACACCGACCCTCTCGTCGCTCTTTTTCCCGGAAGCAGAAAAGGAGAAATCGATCTCAATCTTCCCAAACAGCTTGCCGTCGCCGAACAACTGGTGCGACAGCATCCTAATCTACGTTTCGCTCTTTCATATGCAAATGAACGGCTGCTCGATAAGATAATGAAACATGTGCGAGAATCCACCCTGAACCTAGGACAAGATTTATTTTTAATTCCAGGAGAGTACTCGCAGGAGCTCATGCAAGCAAGCGTCGCCGCACTAGCAAAATCCGGAACAGTCACATTAGAACTCGCTCTTCATGACTGCCCCACCGTTGTCATGTACGAACTTTCCTGGATCAATCGTTTTATCGCTAAATATCTCATTCGCTTGAATATGTCCCATTACTGCATCGTCAATATCCTCGCAACGCGTACCCTCTTTCCCGAATTCTATGAACGTAATCTTTGCGTAAATGATATCGCAAACGCTCTTGAAGCGTTCATTTCCGATCAAAAAGCCCGCCAGCAATGCATTGCAGGATGCCACGCAATCGCCCAACTTCTCGGCAACCACAATGCCGCCGCAAATGCCGCTCAAGCAATCCTAGAGCGGGGGCTGCAATGCAAATAAAGAAATGGTATTACCACCTCAAACACAAGACACTCCCCACCATCGGCGCGCACATTGGAAGCTTTTTCCTTCATCTCCTATTTAAAACATGCAAAGTGCACATCGAAGGAATCGATCCATTTAAATCACGGGCTAAAGAATCCCCATGCATCTTATTGTTGTGGCACAATCGTCTAGCGATCACTCCCGAACTCTTATTTTCCTGTGCACGCGAATTTGATTACGCTGCTCTCATCAGCCAAAGTCGAGACGGAGAACTCCTCTCTACAATCGTTGAGAGCTATTCCATCGGACACAGCATCCGCGTCCCCCATAACGATCGTCTCAAAGCACTAAACATGGTCATTGATACATTAAGAAATAAAAACCAAATCGTTGTGATCACACCCGATGGTCCGCGCGGTCCGCGCTATAAAGTGAAAGCGGGCGCTCTCCACGCCGCAAAAGCAACTAACGCCTATATTATCCCCTTCAGCTGGTCGGCTAGCCGCTACTGGGAACTCAATTCGTGGGACAAAATGCAATTCCCTAAACCCTTTTCTACTATCACCGCCACCTTTGGCACGCCTTATCGTCTCGAAGAAAATGGTAACCTCCCCTCAAAAGAAGAAATTGCCTTAGTCGAGCAATCGCTCATGTAAAACCTTCTTATTCATAAATAGACCAACCCAAGTTGCGTATAACTATCACGACGCCTTTAATAAGGTTTTTATCGCTTTCATGATACTGGATTTTGGCATTTTTGGGAGTCCAAAGTAAGTAAAAATTTGCATCAGGCTCGAAGAGCCGGCATCTTACAGCGAAGGTCGGAACGCAGCGCAGCGGAGTGGAGGCCT
>CAYIYO010000063.1:0-9707 GCA_964367715.1 uncultured bacterium | reverse complement strand
ATACCAGTCAAATAATATTTTTAATCCGCCGGCGCAGAGTCCAGTCAGCATAAAAAGGACCAAAATCGCGACAGGGCCGCCGAAAAGGGCGAGGGCGACACCGACTAGGTAGCATAACCCAGAGACTAGGGCCATGACAGCACTGATTTTAGCGCGAAAGAGCGCATCTTTGGTTTTTTCGTCTTGTTCGGTGTTTTCAAGACCAATCAGACGGACGAGAATGCGGACTTGTTCGCAGATCATTAGGAAGCTGGCCAGACCGAAGCATCCGCTGCTGACAGTGCCAATGATTGATAATGCTGTTGTTGCGATCGTCATGAGACCGACCCTATGAATGATGGCAACGACTTCGCATAACCCACAACTGAGCATAAGTAGTCCGTGGGCCACTTCATAGCTGAGGATTTGTCTAAATGAGCCTAGCGGATATTTTTTTGTGTCGTATAGGATTTCTTTCGTGCCTATGCCTAGAAAGTAAGGAATTTGGCAAAATTTAAAGATATTCGCGAGGATAGGGAGGGCAACCTGAACAATAGGCGACAGAACCTGGCCAACTGCAGAAAGTGCGGTTGGAAGAGAGCGGACCGATGTTGCAAGGCTGCTAATGATCATAATGACTTCTATTACTTGATTATTTTTAAAAGCTTATTTCGGCAGTTCCTAAACCGGTGAGGAGCTCTTGAGCCGACATTCTTTTTTTCCCTTCTAGCTGTAGGTCTGTGAGGAGCAATGCGTGCTCTCCGCAGGCGACAGTGATGCCTTGCTTATTTTTTAATAGGATTGTTCCTGGTGAGGAGAGGGGGACATCATCGAGGAGACGAGTGGTAAAAATTTTAAGCCGCTTGAGTTCGCCCCGCACCTTAATTTCGCACCATGCGGCAGGAGCGGGATTGACTCCGCGGATGAGATTGTGGAGAGTTGTGGCGGGAAGATTCCAATCGATTTTGCAGTCTTCCAGTTCTATTTTAGGTGCGAGGGTGACAAGTGCTTCATTTTGGACTTGTCTAGCCTCTATCCCCTTTTCAAAGTCGTTGATGACTTCTAGTAGGAGATTGCAGCCACTTTCGCACAGCTTTTGCTGGAGTTCCCCATAGGTGTCATTGGGCCCGATAGGAACAGAGACAGTTTTGATGATGTCTCCGGCATCCATCTTTTTGACCATGTGCATGATCGTTACCCCTGTTTCTGTTTCGCCGTTGATGATTGATTGTTGAATAGGGGCGGCACCGCGGTATTTGGGGAGGAGACTAGCGTGGAGGTTAATGCAGGCGCGGGAGGGCATGTCGAGGATTGCCTGTTTTAAGATTTCTCCATAGGCGACGACGACAAACAGATCGGCGCCGAAGTCTTGTAGAACTGACGCGAAGTCAGGATCAGAACTTTTTTCTGGTTGAAAGAGAGGGAGGTGGTGTTGGTATGCGACCAATTTTACTGGTGTGGCAACAGGTTTCCCTGAGCGCCCTTTGGGTTTATCGGGCTTAGAAATGACGGCGACGATGTTAACGCCTTTATTGATTAAATATGTCAGTACATCGGCTGCAAAAGGAGGTGTACCGAAGAAAATGACCTTCATGGGAATCCTTCTAGCTATTCGTTGGTTCTTCGTTTTGTGGAAGAGCGCTATTGCAATTCATGAGACCGCGTTTAGTTTTCCGACAGAATTGGATTAAATGTTTAATTTCAGGCAAGGGATCTAGTTCTTGTTCGCATTGATTAAGAGCGTCGTTAAGCGACAAATTCGAACGGTATAACAGTTTAAATGCCTTAGTCAGCTCTTGGCGTGTAGAAAGGGAAAATTGATGACGCTGTAGACCTATGATATTGACTCCACCAAAGCGGTAAGGGATGTCGCCGCCGATCGTGTAAGGAGGGATGTCGTGCGTGACGCGGCTGAGACCGCCTACCATTGAGTGGCATCCAATATTGACAAACTGGTGGATAGGAGTGTGGCCGCCGATGATGGCATGGTCTTCGACAGTGACGTGCCCGGCGAGGGTGGCGTTGTTGCTCATGATGACACGGTTGCCGACTTTGCAGTTGTGGGCGATGTGGCAGTAGGCCATGATAAGACAGTCGTCCCCTACTTCGACGATGGAACCTTCTTCGCAGGAAGAGTTGATCGTAACAAACTCACGGATTTCGCAATTTTTTCCAATTTTAACGTAGGTTGTTTCCCCTTTAAATTTTAGGTCTTGCGTCTTTGTGCCGATGCAAGCCGAAGGGAAGATGACTGTTCCTTCGCCAATGGTGGTGTTGCCATCGATGTAAGCAAAGGATTTGATGACAACTCCATCTTTTAATGTGACCCCTTTTTTGATCACCGCATAGGCTTCCACAATGACGTTGTTGCCAATTTGGGCTCCGTCTTCGATCATTGCTGTTGGATGGAGTTGACTGTTATCACTTACTGTTTTCATGGGGCACACTCTTTTATAAACTTATTTTTTGCTCACTACCGTTTTCATTCACACATTATATTTGAGATCTGTCCACTAAGGCAAACCCCATCTCTGCTTCGACAGCAATTTTATCGTCGACATACGCAGTGGCTTGGATGCGGCCGCCTTTGCTGCTAAAATGGATGCCTTCACATTTTAATTTTAAGATGTCGCCGGGGCGAACGGGACTTCTAAATTTTGCATTTTTAATGTTCATGATCACGGCAATTTTAGAGTCGCCCGTTTGACTTTTTAAGTAGACAAGGACGCCGCCTGCTTGTGCGAGTGCTTCTAAAATCAAGACACCGGGCATTAAGGGAGCACCGGGAAAGTGCCCTTGAAAAAAAGATTCATTCATCGACACATTTTTTTGAGCGAGGATTGTTCCTTTTTCTTTATCCATTTCCAGGATGCGGTCCACAAGGAGGAAAGGGTAGCGATGAGGGATAATTTGCATGATCTCTTTGATGTCAAAGAGCGGTTGCGTGCTAGAAGCCATTAGCATTTCTCCGTGATATATTGGAAAATTTTTTTCGAAAAAGCAAAATTTGCGGCATGGCCGGAACAGATGGCGATAAAGTGGGCGTGGATGTTAAATCCGATGAGCGAAAGGTCGCCGACCATATCTAAAATTTTATGGCGCACCATTTCGTCTGAGAAGCGTAGACCACCTTTGCTGAAGATGACATCGTCTTTGATGACAACGGCATTGTCGAGACTTCCTCCTTTGATTAATCCATGATCCATCATGATGGAAACTTCTTTATAAAGAGAGAAGGTGCGACAAGGGGAAATTTGTTCTTTAAAAACGGAAGGAGTGATGTCAAACGATTGAAATTGACTTTTCAGTGCGGGAGTATCGGGATAATTTAATGTGTAGCTGATGCGATAGCCATCGAAAGGAAGAGCGACAAGATGAATGCCTTTTTCTGACCAGTACACAGGTTGGTCGATTTTGACGACGGCGACGGTTCCTGTTTGCTCTTGGATTCCGGCTTCTTCGATCATTCTTACAAATTCGAGGGAACTCCCGTCAGCAACGGGAGGTTCTAAATTGGATAATTCAATGCAAAGGTTGTCGATGCCGTAAGAGCTCAGGGCGGCGAGAACGTGTTCGATTGTATGAACACGGACATCACCGATGCCGATTGTTGTGCTACGAGCAGTGTCGCACACATATTCGATGGAGGCGGGAATGATCGGATGATTTGGAAGGTCGATGCGTTTAAAGAAAATCCCCTCCCCTTCCTTTGCTGGACAAAATTTCATCGAGACACATTGGCCCGTGTGAATACCGATCCCAGAAAAAGTGACTTCTTTTTTGAGAGTTTTTTGTGTACGCGGAAGAGTAGAAAGGCGTGAATTAACGACTACCAAATCATTATTCCAAAATTAAAATTAAGTTAGAATCTATAAAATTCTAATCTTAAATCATCAACACCTTTTTTACAATCACATTTGGCTCAACCCCAGACAATAGCATTAACAATTTTTTTATTAAAAAAATTTACCACAGAACCCACAGAGAACACAGAGACAGCAAGAGCTAATTATACACAAGTGAAATCAAAAATTGGCTTTTTGAATTCACTTGTGTATAGATGTTATCCAAACGAATTTGTTGCTGTCTCTGTGTTCTCTGTGGGCTCTGTGGTAGAATAAAAAAATATTAAGAACGTTGCTTGCGTTGAAGACAAAAGAAAAGAAGACTTAACAGGCTAATCGCAACGATTAAACTGTCTCCAACGGAAGTGTAGAGAGTGGAATAGGCATAGGTAGAAACTTGCGTGTAGAGAGATCCCGCATACCAAGAGCCATCGGAATTATATTCGGGAAGTAGATCAATCACTCGCCCCACACTATCGATACTGCAGGTGATTCCCGTGTTACACGCACGTAAGAGAGGAATCCCTGTCTCTACTGTGCGTAAACGTGCGTGGTCGAAATGTTGCCATGTCAGGCGTGAGTCGGGATACCACACATCGCTTGTGAGGTTAACGACAACTTGTCCGCCGTTTAAACGAATGTCGCGTGTGAGATCGCCAAATGTTTCTTCGTAACAGATCGAGGCACCAAAAGGAATGTGTTTACATTTAAAAATTTTCGCTTCTTTTCCACATGTGAAGGATCCGGAGACGCCATAGCTGGCAGCAAGAGAGCGGCAAAAAGAAAAGGGAATGTACTCCCCCATCGGGACTAGAACGCGTTTTTCGTAGCGTTGGATGGGAATAGGTTCTTTTCCAAAAGGAGTGAAGTAGAGGGCACCACTAAAATATTCGCGCTCCCCTTTTTCATTTTCTTCTACATCTTCGAGGCCAATGAGGATCGAAGAGCCAAAATAGTTAGCGATTGTTTGTGTGATAAAGGCGTTATTGACGTTGAGACCATTGCGTGTAAGGGCAAAGGGAATTTCTAATGGCGGAAATGATTTAAGAATACCTTCTCCAAATGCCTCTAGAAACATTGTTTTTATTGCTTCGAATTCGTAGACAAACGTGTATGTTCCATATGGAACAACAAACTCTGGCAGCACTAAGAGGTCGATTTTTTTTCCTATCTGCGGCTTGACCATTTCAAAAATTTTCTTCCACTCCATCAACACAAAAGAGTGAAATTCGAGTTGTTTCATCCCCATCGATTCTTCTGCGGGAAATGCCGTCTGCACTAGAACTGCTGACATTTTTTCTTGGTGGTCTTTGCTCGCATGTTCATGCCATTGGAGGTGGAGAGCTCCGTATAGATAAGGAAGACAAGCGCATAAAATCCAAAGGAAAGTGGATATCTTCCTTCGGTTTTCCCAGGCACGAAGGGCAAGCATATTAACAAATATTACCCAAAAAGAAAGACCATAAATGCCGACAAGGGAGGCGGCCTGCAGAGGAATGAGAGCTCCTGTTAGGGCAAGACCGAGGGGATTCCACGTAAACCCTGAAAGGAGAAAGAGACGGATCCATTCCATTAATGTCCAGAATCCGGCAATGCCGGCGATTGAGGAGATTCGTCGAATCGTGACTGGAGTGATAAAAAAGGCGAGGCATCCATATTGGAGGCCCATTAAAAAAGAAAGGAGGAAGTGCAGAGGATAGATGTAAGAGTAGGGATGGGAGATAAACCAGGAGAGTTGGATCCATTGCACTGCAGTGAACCATAGCGTTGCCATCCAAAAAATTTGTTTACGCGAGGACAGGGAGAAAGCGGCGCGCCAAAAAATCGCATGGCCAGATGCAGCAGCGAAGAGACCTAGCCAAGGCATCCATGCAGGCTGACCAAATGCCACAACGATCAAAGAGGTGGTGATAAGAAGATAGAATAGTGGCTTAGAAAGAGAATGGTTCATATCCGACGAACATAGCAAAGAATTGATTTTAAAAAATAGGAAATTTTATTAAGAAAAGCGTCGCCGCATATGCGACGACGCTAAAAAACAAAGAAAATTAATGTGTGCAGGATGAGGTGCTGCAGCATTTGCTATCAAACGCGCATTTTCCTGGTCCAACAGCAAGAGCAAGAAGAAGACCACCAATAAGACTGACGTTCTTAAAGAACATCATCTTATGAAGATGGAAGAGGTCTCCTGACTGTGCCCAGAAGTCGTGAAAAATAATTGTTGTAGGAATGAGAACGATCAACAACAAAATTGTTCCGAAACGTGCTTTGTATCCGATTAAAAGAGATAGGCCACCGATCACTTCTAGGATGCTTGCGCCGAGAGCGATTGAAGATGCATAAGGAAGTTGCTCACCCGCAACGAGCTTTATTGCTTCATCAAGACCAAATAAGTTGCTGATTCCATTCCATATAAAAAAGGTACTCAACAAGATACGACCTAAAAGAACGGTAAACGAACATATACCTGACATAGTGCTAACTCCTTAAGTTTATGATATCCCTAAACGTGCCTTAGGAGTACCAAGTTATTTTTTACAATCTTTACCTGATCTGTGATTTTTTACACAACAATTCTTTGATAGATAAAAATTTGTAAATCGAATATACTATTAACTCTATGGAAAAAAAATCTTTTAAAGAACATCATCTTCTTCAACTTCTTGATGGATATACCGTTCAAATGGCGACTCGATGGGTGCCGATGGACCGCTGGATTCATCAATATTTCCGCCAAAATCCCGCTTTGGGATCGAAGGACCGCGCCTATATTGCCGAGACAGCCTATGCGTTGTTGCGTTGGCAGGGATTACTTGATCAGCTACCGACGGCTGATCACTCTTGGGAACAGCGACTCGCCTTATTTCTGGATTTTTCTCCTGAGACACATCTTGATAATGAGACGATTCCCTTGCATCATCGCATGAGCTTTCCTCAAGAGTTGTTTGACCTTATCGTCAATAGCCACGGGATGAATAAAGCAAAAGAGCTCTGTTTGGCGAGCAATACTCCGGCGCCGACAACGGTTCGCGCCAACACGTTAAAAACGACGCGGGACGCACTGATTGCTAGATGGAGAGATTCCTACGAAGTCACTTCTACTCTGATCGCTCCTTATGGGATCCAATTTGCGCACCGTCTAAATTTTTTCCAATTGCCTGAATTCAAAGAAGGACTCTTTGAGGTGCAGGACGAGGGAAGCCAGCTTGTTGCGGAGATGGTCGATGCGAAGCCGGGAGATTTGGTCTTGGACTTCTGTGCGGGTTCCGGTGGAAAAGCGTTGGCGCTTGCTCCGAAACTCGAGGGGAAGGGACAGCTTTATTTGCATGATATCCGCGCCTATGCGTTGCAAGAAGCAAAGCTTCGGCTGCGTCGTGCAGGAATTCAAAATGGGCAGGTGATTCAGCACGACAGCAAGACGTTGAAGTCTTTGAAAAAGAAGATGGATTGGGTTCTTGTGGATGCTCCTTGTACAGGAACCGGAACGATACGACGAAATCCCGACATGAAGTGGAATTTTACCACAGAAGCGTTGACGCGTCTTCTTGGCCAGCAGCGGACAATTTTTGAACGGGCACTGAGTTATTTGAAGCCGACAGGAACGATTGTATTTGCCACATGTAGTCTCTTAAAAGAGGAAAATGCGCTACAGGTTGCGCATTTTCTTAAAACGTATGACCTTGTATTGGTCGGATCTCCATTAGAAACGCTTCCTTCTGTTGGTGGGATGGACGGATTTTTTTCTGCTGCGATGAAAATGAAGGCGTAATCTCTATTCAAAAAAAGAACGAGAAGCTATACTTACCGTACTATGAAAAAATATTTTATTTTAGCGACCTTGTCGACCTTATTGTGTAGCCAGTTTGTGCATGGAGCTGACACCTATATGATGGGACAATCCCGTCAACGCCATGTCAATGTGAACAACCGTATTTTAGCTGTTGTTAATGGAAAGCCATTGTCTGTTTATGATGTGATGAAAAAGATGGACGTCCATTTCTATCGACAATTCCCTGAATATGCATCATCGGCCGAGGCGCGTTACCAGTTTTATCAAGCACAGTGGAAGCCGATGCTGCGCGATCTTATCGATAAAGAATTAGTTCTTGCGGATGCAGAAGCGTCCAAAATTGAAGTCTCTAATGGCGATGTGCGCCAAGAAATGGAAACCATGTTTGGTCCCAATATTATTGCGACACTTGACAAGTTGGGAATGACATTTACCGAAGCGGAATCCATCATTCAAGGCGATATCGTATTACGTCGCATGCTTTTTATGCGCGTCCAAAATAAAGCGATGCGAAAAGTTACCCCTCAAGTGATCCGCCGCGCCTACGAAGCGTATGCAAAAGAAAATATTGAGCCCTCGCAGTGGAAATACCATGTGATTTCCATTCGTGACGACGATGCTAGCCGCGGTGCAGAGACAGCAAACATCGCCTATCGCCTTCTTACTGAAGACCTTATCGGAATCAATCAACTCAAAAACAAGTTAAATGAACTCGGAAATATTGTTAATGCGCATAGCGTCAATATCTCTGAAGAATTTTCTCATTCCGAAAAAGAAGTCTCTTCAGCGTATAAAGAAGTTCTTTCTCAGCTTAAGCCAGGAATTTATAGCGCCCCAACCGCCCAAAGCAGCCGTCGCGATACAGGGAAAGTTTTCCGTATTTTCTTTATGAAAGAGATGGTTCCTGGTGGAGTCCAATCGTTTAATTCGTTAGAACACAAATTAAAAGATAAATTATTAGATCAGCTAATGGACAAAGAAACAGCTGCCTACTTAAAACAACTCAGAGAACATTATCACGTTAAAGATAGTGACATTACGTCTGCAATCCCCGATGGCTTTGAGCCTTTTACACTAAAGTGATCAATGGCCCTTTATAAACCGACAGAATTGCGCGAGTTCCTTGATGGACTCGGCATTCACCCCAAGAAATCCCTTTCTCAAAATTTTCTTATCGATGGAAATATCATTCGTCGCACAATCGCTAGCGCGGAAGTTGTGGCTGGCGATATTGTTGTGGAGATTGGTCCTGGTCCGGGGGCATTGACCGAGGCATTGTTGGCGTGCGGAGCCAAAGTTGTCGCTGTAGAGAAAGATGATACGTATGCTGCAGCGTTGGGACGATTGGATCCTACAGGAGAAAATCTTCGCGTCATTCATGGGGATGCACTTGAAGTCGATATCATTGAACCCTTACGTGCGTTGGGCAAAGGGGATCAAAAAGTTAAGCTAATTGCTAACCTTCCTTATCATTTGACGACCCCTTTACTGGCGCGTTTCATTAAAATGAACTCCCTCTTTAGCGGATTATATGTGATGGTACAGGAAGAAGTCGGCCGACGCATGACTGCAGTGGCTGGTGGAGAAGACTATAGCTCTTTGACTGTATTTTTGGATTTTTATTCTACACCCAAGTATTGCTTTTTTGTCGGACGTAAGTGTTTCTTTCCTTCGCCTAAAGTGGACTCTGCTGTTGTTGCATTGCTTCTTCATCCTCCTGTTTTAGAAGAAGAAAGCGTAAGTAATTTTTTTATTCTTACGCGCACCGCATTTGAACATCGGCGTAAAATGTTGCGTAGCTCTTTAAAGGGCCTGTATCCTCCTGAACGGACCATGGCCGTTCTCGAAGAAATCGGTAAAGATCCCCAACTGCGTCCCGAGCAATTGTCACTTGATGAGTTTGTCGCGTTATATCAGGGTCTTAATCGGTAGTTCTCGGCAGTTTCTGCTATTTTATTCTTGCCGCTGCGTTGCAGCTCAATGGTTTATATTAACATTTCCACGGGTTCATTCGCTGCGCTCACCACCCGTGGCTAACCGCTGTAGTCACTACGTGACATAGCAACTGCTTCGCAGTCCCCTATTTGCAGCAG
>CAYIYO010000062.1:0-10287 GCA_964367715.1 uncultured bacterium | reverse complement strand
GAGTCGGACCTTCTTTGATAGGAGATGCATTAAACGACGATAAAAGGAATGAATCTCTTTCACATCTCAAAACCTTTGAAATCTGGAAATGGCTGGTGGAAGGTTTTAAAAATAATGTCAACGGAAATGAAAAAGTATCTTTCGATGGAATTTTAAGAGGGTTAGATGGTCTTCTAGAGTACTGCAGCTCTTTAGAACGAATCGTAGACACGGATTTTGTTGAAAGTCTCAAGACTGAGGCCCAAACGCAGGGAAAAAAAATAGAAGGGTTAAGTGCTGGTGAATCTTTTACCTTTATGTCGGCATGGGGGGGGGTAGGGACTTCAAAAGAAGATGCTCTTATTTACGTCATTACACGCCAACAGAATAATCAATTCAGCCTTTCTATTTATCCCTCGACAGAGCTCCCCATTACAGACACTTTAATCGACGGATATGAAAAACGATTAGCTCCTTCGGTCCACTATCAGAATATTCCAGAAGAAATTCTATTGTTTAAAGAAAGAGGTAGAATCAATCCTTGTTTCATCGAATGTTTGATAGAAATGACAAAAAAGGGGACTGCTTCTGTAAGTGACTCTTACGTAGATGGTGTAAGGCCGATTGTTTATGCATTGCACTTTATTGAAGAATACCGCATTTCGTCGGAAACCATACACGAGCAAAATAGAAGTGCGGGGAAAACGGGACTGCCAAAAGCAATAAAGGCGTGGATAAGAAGTCAATGCTCGGCAGAACTCTACAAAAGGATGATGCTTGAATTCAAAATAAAAATTGCAGTTGAAACCTATCACTCTCTTGAGGCCACCCTAAATCAAGATACTCCTGAGGCAGATTTAGATCGTCGTTTGCTCAAACAAATGGCAACAAAAATATTAATAAGAAATGGAAAAACCATTGAACAGTATGACGTTTTAGTTCAAGAAGCACGCGCCACAGCCCAAGACATTTTAAATCGAGTCAACGCTTTTGAAGAGGAGGTCGAAACTCAAAGAAAGAACGCTGAGCTTCCTTCAGATGTTGAATTGACAGAAACGGACTCGCAAATCACTTCTAGAAAAAATATTAATTTAAATTTTAATTTAAGAGTCCGAGGAGAGGATTTTCAAAAGGTCACATTACCAGCTTTTCCTTTAATTGATCAAAATGCGCCTGCAACATCTTTTATTGCATTCTGCAGCGAAACAAAAGAGCAGTTAGACAGTTTAGGAAATTTAAATAATAAAAGAAACGACACCCTTGTTAACTACAGAGTACACGCATTTAAAGCGTGCCTAGACCATTTTGTCTCTCAACTCTCTTTAGAACCGACTTTTTGGGAATCTTTTACCAAGGAAGAGTTGAAAGAATCGGTGCAATTGTTGATTCAAATCGTGGAAACGATGAAAGCAAGCACTTACATGAAAGAAAAGTATTCTTTAGCGGAAGTATGTGCAACGTTCTTTCCGATTTATGCAGTAGTGCATTTGCTTTGCGTTAAAATAGAAGAAAAAACATTCAACGAAGTAGGCAAAAGGATTTTATTCCGTTTTTCTGTTCCAACATTTTTTTCGGAACTAACAAGAGAAGGGTTACAATTTTTAGATATCCGTCAATTCGACCGTTTGGAATCTGCGTTAAACTATCTTAGAAAGAGTGCAGGAAAAGAGATCTTTTCAAGCGAAAAAAAACTAAATCGTCATTGTTTAACAGCCAGGCTCATTGAAGAAGCATTTGCTTCAAACAATAATTTTCACTTGTGGGAAGCGCTTTTAGGATCGAATCCTGATTTTAATGCGTATGTTGAAGGTAAAGTGGAGGAGCGTTTTAAACGAGATGAAATCGCTCACCATGCCAATCCAAGATTAAAATCAATGCTTCTCCTACAAGAATTTAACCAAGGTGAGTCTCTATTATCTGACACAGATTACGGCTATATCAATGATTTCCGTTTCATGTTGGTTTTCGCACGCGAGTTGTTTTTAAGCACTGATCGAGACACTCATTTTATAGAGTCTGTGCAAAGAAAGGTCCGTTTTTTTAATGAAGGAGGGTTCGAATATGTCGAAGTCGAGTCAACTCTTAATCCATTTCAGGATTCAAATTCCTTTACGAGGGAAAAAATTCGAGCCATCCCTATTCCTGACAACTCAACTTATGAGGCGGAGCATCTCAAGACTACTAGTTCAGAAAGTTTAGAAAAAAGGATTGCCCGTCCGCTAAATGAATGGAAATTATCGCCAAGCCAGATCTTTTTTCAGCTCATGCAAGAGATGGAAGCGTTGTCAACTCCTGCGCTTCAAAAAAAGGTTTTTAACTACCTTTTTCGTTCATTATACACGAATGGGAAAAAATTAAAACTTGGAATCGGGTCGCGGATCGCAGAGGATCCCGCTCTTTTTGAAAATGCAAAAACTTTTATCAACAAAGGCATGGCCTATTTTCAAGAAAAAGAAAATCTTTCAGGGGTGTTTTTCTTTTTAGAATTGAGCTTTTACCTCTCAAAATATCTTGCCGATACCGCTAATAAAGTGCAGTCCGGTCAGGATGCTGAATATTTAAAGGGGTTGTCCAACCAGTTAAATAAAACAGAAGCAATCAAAGCGCTGTTCAGTAAAAAAGGAGTGAGCGAAGTCGATAAGTCGGCCTTATGTTTTTACTCTCTTCTCTATTTTTCAATAAAACCTCAAGAGGAGTTGGATACTGAAGATTATCAGACTATTTTCTCTCTTCTTGCAGCCCATCAGCTCGCTTCCATTTCTAGAGAGCAGGTGCAAGCCCCATTTTCTATTGACTTAGTCAATAGTTTCATCTTCTCGTTAACAGCAAAAATTTTCGATCCTTCTTCAGATTCGACGTTGATCAGCCAAATTGGAAATAGTATTTGTGGCTTTTTAGAACTGGAAAATTCTGAAACAGAATGGCATCTTGCAGATGAGGGCGCTCCTTATATTACTAATGGATTATGGAAAATAGATGTTGTTCGTGGAAAAGTGTATGGAAACGCAGGCGAATTAAGACTAGCCCGAAATAAATCTTGGGAAAGGGAAGACAATTTTAAAAAAATATTCGGCGAAAGCCCTGCCTTCTTCTATCAGATCGAAGGAAATACAAGAATTCGCTTTAGCGACACAAAGCATCGAATGTTCTCTCTTGTCATTCCTGAGAATCAATATTATCCGTATCGCATTCAAAGAAAAATCGATGGACAAGAAAAGTGGTTCGAATATGTTCACCACACAGATTCTTTAAATCTCACTTCAATTCTTCACGGAAATGCCTACTGGGCACCTGTTGAATCATTTTCTGTCGAAATAAATCGCATAAAAGTAAAAGGACTGATCACTGATATCAAATCAGGAAATATTATTTATGCAGTATTAGCAAATGGAGAGGTCGTCAACGCAGATAAAGAGACCGGTGCGCCCGATTTAGATGGCCCCCGAATTAATTTTCTCGTTGAAAAAAGAAATACGGATTTCCTTAAAGGGATCAAACGCTTTGATGCGCCAGAAAATGTGATCACCTTTCACCGTCAGCAACAGTTGACTGAAGTCGTCTTTTCCCGTTACTCCTCTTTTGATGGCAAGCCTTTGATGTTTACTCTTGTGGAAGGAAAACTGGTCTTCTTAGAAGACAGAGGATACTATTTGCCGAAGAGGATGCCAGTGGGATTATTAGGAACAACTCCGAACTATCTTTATTTGCAATCCACAAAATCCCGTAATAAGGGAATGATAGTTGTCCCTTTTCAAAAAATAAAAGACTCTTCCACTCTAACTATCGAAAATGAAGATAGCGTCTGGAAAGCAGAACCTGTTGCTAGGATCGCTGTAAAAAAAGTCGACCAATCAAAACTCCACCGCTACTTCACCTATCAAGTGGTGGATCGCCAGCTTATCCCTTCAACCACAGAAAGTAAGCTTTTCCTTGCCTACATCTATTTATCTCAGATGAAATCGGAAGAAGCAACGGCAATTTTGAAAGGAGTGAAGCCAACAGAAAGTATCACACCGACGGCTCTATTAATTTTAGAGATGATCCAAAAATTACCTGCAAGCGATTCGAAGAGCTCCGCTCTAAAAGCACATGCATTAGTCCTAGTTCTACGTCAAAAAGATCTTATTTCGAATGAGAAGGTGGAAAAATATTTTGAAAAAAAGGAGCTTATTGATTGTCTTTCTAATTTTGTAACAATCATTAAATCGCTACAAAATCTCCCCGAGGAATTTCATTTAAATAAAGAAGATGAAATTTACCTCCTCGAAATATTCATCAAAGAGGCGAAGGACCATTGCTTAAAAACAACAGAAGAACGTAGCTTCAATCGATCGAAAGAAACAAAAGTAGTGGATTACGACCTGTTTAAAAAAGTAGAGGAATTAGAAGAAAGGCTTGCATTTCTAAAACAAATGGGAGGGCCCGTAGCAGAGGTTGGGCCTATCGAGAATTCTATTCTATTAAATCGCACAGAGACAATCCAAAGTATTTTAAACGACGACGGCTATCAGAAATTTAAGGATGCAAATACTCCAAAATATACGAAGGGTACTAATTATAGCGCCCCTAAATTGATTGAGGATCCAATAATAGGACAAATGCAAAGGTTTCTTTATGTTACCCGTGAAAATATCCCACCACAAGAAATAATTGAAAGTTGGAGCCTTTTGCCGGCCGTGAAAGACGCCATAGGTGTTGAAACATCAAAACGCGTGCTGCTTTACAAATTAAATATGTGGAAATTATGGTTTCCCAATAGCGTTTACCTGGATTTTATGACAGTGCGCGCGCATCGTAACCATTTTCCTTATAGTGTTAACCGAAATAAGGATATTCAAAACCTGACGGACTGGTATTCAGAGTTTCGCCACGAAGTAAAATCAGGAAACGTTTTTTTAACGAAACCGAAGACCCTTCCTTCCCCCCAAAGGAAAGAAATTGAGTATGGGGTCCCTGTAGAAAATGAAGAACGGTCGTTTAATACTGTACTTGCTTCACAAGAAGAAAGATGGGATTTTTTAACTGGATTAAAAGAAGAATTTTTGTATGAGATACCAAGTCTGGAAGAGCGATCGAACACTATTGACCAACATCCACCAACTAGCCCTCAAGACAGTAATTATACCAATGTATTAGCACAAGATCTTGAAGAATTCATCGCAGATTGCGAAGAAGGAAAAAGAGTTAATCAGGCGACACAACAAACAATTTCTTCCGATAATTGCAAAAAATTGCATGAACAGATAGAGGGGCAGCGTCTTGCAAAAAATAGGGAAAGAATTCAAAAGATGGATTCCCTTCTTGCTCTAGTCAATAAAAACAGCAACGAAATCTCAAGATGTGAAGTGGAATTATCCCGAACAGCCTCAGGCCTTGTCGCATTGATTTCCTATGAAGATTGCATTCAGGCTATCCTCGCTAATGATGCAACAGCTCTTTCAAAGCGAAATCCAAATCTTGAGCAAGATGACTTAGATGCTATTGCCGCTCTTGTTATCGAAATTGCAGATAGTAAATCGTATGAAAAACAACTCAAACGCATTAGCTCTTACACACAAAAGATTCAGCAAATCCAAGATGCTGAAGACCCCACACGCCGCTACCTCTGCCAATGTCTTGCACAAGAATTATCCGCCAAAACATTTTTTGATGGATTTGACCAAGAACAACAGGTGACTTTACGAATTTTTTCTGGACAATCTGGAATTATTCCTTTTAAAAAGCAGACCGATCTTCTTAAAAAAATGTTAACTTTAGAAGAGACGAATCCTTCGCGTTTTCAAGACATCGTCATCCAATTGATCATGGGAGGGGGAAAAACTTCTGTAATTGCAACAATCCTCTTGCAGCTCTCCTCACAACGAAAAGGTCGATTGGCCTGTTTTATTGTTCCTCCGGCCTTATTTCAGACGGTAGCAGCCAACCTAAGTGAGTCGATGAAGGCTGCGTTTGGTAAAACGCTGATCCCTCTTAACATCCCGCGCCAACGCTTTGTGAGGCACCATTTGGAGCAGCTAAGAACAACGATTGAAACTGCACTTAGAAGACAGCAACCGCTAATTGTTACGCCGACAACGTTACAAGGATTAGGACTTCAGCTACTCAGCTTAACCCGCCAATTCGCAACGGTTAGCCAAAAACTTTTAGCGGTAGGCCGGGAATTAGAACGTGCGCAGGAAGAAAGAAAATCTTTTGGAGTAATAAATTCTTTAGGAAACAGACGACATACTCTTTTGGAAAAACAAGAGCTTCTAGCGAGGGAAGCAAAGCTGATTTTTGATTTCATTAAAATGACAAAAATGTCTGCCGATGCGCTTATTGATGAAGTCGATCTAATCCTTGACAGTGCCCAAGAGTTGAATTTTGTTGATGGCAAAAAAGTGCACGTCACCTTACCGCGTAATTTACTTTTAATGGAAATTTTCAAATGTTTAACAAGCAACAAACGCGTTGCCGGATTAACAAATGCTCCTACTATCAGTCAATTGGTGAAGCTACAGTCAAATCAACAACATCTCCTAAAACAAGAAACGTACCAGCAGTTTGTCGCCCCTTTAATTGCTGCGCATGTGTTTGATAATTTTAACAGAGTCAATGACTACCTTCCAGATGACTATAGGCAGTCATTTATTCGTTATGCGACGGGAAAAATCCCCGTATTTGTTCAAGAATTAGCAACGAATACTCAACCGCTAAATAGAGCAGACGCCGCAGAGCAATTAGGAAAAGCAACCCTAACAGATGCCGAATTTAAGAGTATTGAAAGCGATTTAGCGTTCGTTAATTACATCAAAGGGATGTATCAAAGCCACGATGAAGAAGTAAAAGAAGCGGCAAATTTAATCGCATTAGCAAAGCACTTTATTCTTGATCTTCTCCCTTCTACGCTCAGTAAAACAGGCGGGAGGCACTATGGACCTTCCCCAGATGCAGATAAAACAGGGAAAATCGTCCCTTATTTAGCTGTTAATACTCCTGCAACCACAGAGTTTGGCTACCATTGGGAAGCCGCTTGCTACCAGTACCAATGGGGAGTTGCATTTAAGCCTACAAGAGAAGAAATCTTAAAAATAGCTAACGAAAACCGCTCTAGAGCCTTGTACTACGTACAAGAAAAAGGGGAAGTCTTTGAGCATACAGCAGAATACGAAGATTTCATGGAAATTTTTGGTGTCGATCTCGGGAAAATAGAAGAACCGGGTGTGATAGAAGACGCAATAGAATATGTTTCACAAGGGCCGACAACAAGGATTCAAATGCAATTTGAGCATGTTGCTTCTCTTGTCACCTATGCATCAGAAAGGCTAACAAGCAACGGGCTCGACTTAGTCGATCTATTTGCCTCTACAAGAGCCATGTCAGGGACTCCTTGGAACGCTAAAGGGTACAGACGAAGCCTGGCGCAAAATATTCAAGCAGACGTGGGAACAGAAGGATGTATCCTAGATAAGCTTTCCCAACGCGCAACTCCAGACAAAATTGTAGTGGTCAATTTTCAAGAAGAGACCACTCCAATTTCTGTGATTGAATTTTTTGAAAATGTTTGGAGATCTCTCCGTCAAGGACATCGAAATATTCGCGGGATCATCGAAACGGGCGGTCTGTTCAAAATATTTAAAAATAATGAAGCCGTCGCACAAGGATGGCTTAAATTCATAGAGAAAAAACAACACGAGGAAGCTTCGCTGAGCGATCAACAAAAAACGGTTGATCCGGCGATTGAAGGAGTCCTATTCTTCCACCAAGGTCCCGGAGAAAATCAACCAAATACTCTCTACGTATGGAAAAAAGGAAGCACAGAACCTGAACGTCTAGCGGGTTCTTCTATTGAATCTCTGGAGGCGCATGGCCTTTCTCCTGAAAATTATGTTGTTTACTATGATGAACGCCACACAACAGGAACAGACATTCGTCAGCTTCCGAATGCGGTCAATTTAATTACATTCGATGAAAAAACAAAGATGCGTACCTTGACGCAGGGGGTGATGCGTTTACGTCAGTTCCGTTCAGAGCAAGATGTGGTATTCGTAGTAAGTACCGAAACAAAAAACATCTTTCCAGCAGGTGAAGGTCTTTCAGTTGATGCCTTCATAAGAAACGCCCACAAAGTGCAATCCATTCATCGCGCAAATGCAATGGTCCGTCACTTTGTTCAACAAATTCGCCATCTTCCTCGTCAAGAAGCAATCAAAAACGTCCTTTCAGCATTGGAAAATACGTTTTACGAAGGATTTAGAGAGGATTTTATCCAAACAGTAAGAGATAATGAAACCCATTTTGTCAACAGGATGGAAGAAAATCCCTTCTTACAACACAGCAGCATACAAGGCAATGTTGAGACAAAAGAGATGTTAATAGCTCTCGTCGATAAAGAAATTAATGCATTTTCTCGGTCTGGGGCAGATCAGCAAAGCATTGAACAATTCAATGCGAAAGCCGATGAAATGAAAGCCTGGATCTGTATGAGCAACTGCTTCCCTACAACGCAAACGCATGCCAGCAGTCCTATTGGAATCGAGCAAGAAATCGAACAAGAAGTCGAGCAAGAGGTAAACGTTGAGGTAGAGGTCGCTCAAGATATCGACGACGAATTGAATCGTTATAACCGAATCCGTATAGGACCTCCATTGGTAGAAAATCGAGGCGAACCGGATTCTGGTTTCTTGGTTAGCTTATTGAGAGGAGAAATAACTGATAACAACTCTTCAATTTGTCACTTATCCACACAAATGGAAAAATACCAATATGGAAAACCATATCAAAACATTTTTCAAGAGCCAATATTTGGTACACATCACTATTTTTATACGCATGCACAAGAGCGTTCTCAAAATGATGAGTTAACGCTTCCCGTTTTTCATCAATGCCAACGCCCCGCCAATCAAATTTTAGCTTTAAGGGATTCCAACGGAAATATACGTTGGCTGCTTTTGTCAGAATTCCAAGCAGGACAAATGCGGAAACATTTGGAAGAACAGTATGCAGATGCTAAGGCTAATCACGACGTGTGGTTAATCCAGCCCGATGGTTCTTTGCTTGTTGCAGGAGTGCATTCTAAGCCGTTTCCAGCACAGGAAGAACAAATTCGTAGAGGATTGGTTGAAATCAACGCCTTTAATGGAAATATTAGCTTTTTCAATAAACAACTCAACCGCATGTATTTTACGCGTTGGATAAAAGATAATTCAGAATTCAAGATTCGTTTTTTAAGTATTAAAACAAAATCTGACCCTAAGCAACACGCTTTGTTTAAATCGAACTCAACGCTGATTCAAGTCTCTAGAAAGGACGATGGCGAGATTGAAGGACAATTTATTTATCAATCCAAAAGGCGTCAAGAAAGAGAAAATGCCTATACTGGCAATTATGATCCGGGCAGTGAGCTAGCAACAAAGTGTTTGACTGATGCGAACAAGATTCAAGATTTAAGGATCGAGCGTGTTAAATATCTAGGAATTGATGAAAACAATCTCTCTGATGAGCTTAAAAGAAGGTTGAAAAGGCTTTATCCTGAACACTCTGCAATTGAGGCGGCTTGTTTAATCACAAAACACCAATTTCAGCATCTGCAGCCTTATCAAGTTCCTCACTTGACGCCTGATCAAATGAAATGGCTCCCTGTAGGGCTTGTTCCGCACTTGTCAAATGGGGAGCAAATTCAAAAAATAGAGGGAGAGCGCATCGAGTATATGCTTTCGGAAAAGCAAGCATTAGCTCTTACCACAAAACAGAGAAAGCTCATTCCTTTTGTGAATCCTGGTTTGTATAAGAAATTTAACGCAAAATGGCAAGTGGGAGCAATTCCAGTAGAATTGATCATGCGTATTAATGATAATGAGTTACTAATTGGATTCCTTTCCCCGGATCAAATTAAAAATCTACCTTTGAGTAGCGAAGCCGCTAGAGCAGGATGTCTTGAGCTAATTGAAAAATTTAGTGAAGACCAATGCAGAAATATTCACGGAAACTTCATTAGAGATATTCCTGGCAAATATCAGAAAAATATTTCTCCCGAGCAAATTGAAGAAATTACCGACCCTTCTTTAATCAAAAAGCTTGAAGGAATTGCACGATCTAGCGAGGTTCAAGAAGGCCTCTGGACATCTTGGATTTCACCGGAGATGGTGCCTCACGTTTCTGATGACCGAGTCAAGTATTTAGTGACGAAAGAGCAAATCCAAAAAGTTAATCCGAAACAAGTCCGTCTTCTAACAACCAATCCGGATCAGGATCAGGATCAGGATCAGGATCAGGTAAAGTACATCACTAAAGATCAAGTCCCTCATCTTGTTGGAAAAGCTCAGATAC
>CAYIYO010000061.1:0-10575 GCA_964367715.1 uncultured bacterium | reverse complement strand
AAATTTTGAGTCACGTTCGGTATAAAGATGACTAACGACGGCCTTGGCCAGGAATGACTTTCCCTTCAGAAGTTGTACGCGTCACAGTCGTTAACGTCCCAAAAGTAGCTGTCGCAATGGGAGCCACAACTTGCATCCCTCTTCCTCTAGTCTCTAGAGGAGGCGCCATGGGGGCCGCTACATCTACTCTACCTCTTAATTGTTGTGCAGCCGTTCCTACTGGTGCTACAACAGCTAAGCCTCCTGGTGTTCTAGGAATAGGAGTTTCTGTAGGGATTATTCGATCAGAATAAACTCTTCCTCTCATTTGAGCGGCTTGTAGACGTTGTTGTTCTGTTACGCCGCTTCCAGGAATCACACGACCAGTAGTAGAAATATCTCTTGGAAAACTCATTTTTTCTCCTTTCTCTTTCTGTTTAGAGCGAATTTTTTGCGCGAGCATAGTTCAACATTTTAACATTAATTAAAATGCTATCGTACTTTGAAAACCAGGAATCATTAATTCCGATCATGATCGTATCATTGATCAGCCAATACTTAATGATTGCAGTGTCAGCCGGAGAAAGTTGCCAAATCGTTCCATCTTCCAACATCAATTGCTGATTATAGGAATCGATCGCGATAATCCAATGAGAGTACATCCCATTGTAGAGTGGACCTTCGAGCATATTGGCTTCAATGCAGTCGCCTGAAACCTGATTTATTAGCATAAACTTGTAACTAGTAAACCAGCCATCATTGGCTTTGATCACGACAGTATCACTAGGGAGCCAGCTGAGGAGTTTGTTGCGATCGGAATAGTGAACGCTCCATACAGAGCCATCATTCAAAGTCAGTTGATCGCACGCAGGTGTGACTGCAATTGGGTGGTAAAGAGCACCTGGATGGGAATAGAAAAACTGTCCTTTGGTGACCACATCATTTTTTTGTGATGGCATAAATGACAGTGCTATTTTTTGTTTTTTTAGCACCTCTTCTTTTGCAGAACATTCTTCTTGTTCCCTTAGCTTAGCGCGCTCTTCCTCAATTTGAACTTCTTCCCCATGGGGTAATGCGCGGGATCCTACTTGAACGTGCTCGCCATCTTCAATCGCAAATGTCTGACGCATCTCCATTCTTTTTTGAGCAGAAGCCAAATTTTCTTCTGTTTCCGCGTAACAAAGGCCACTTGTAAATAAAATTCCTAGTGCGCAAATCATCAATAAGTTCATATTTTTCATCGTCCCCCCTTTGAATAGATATATTTTTGATTTGACGACAGTGTAATGGAACTGTGTTAAGTGTGTGTAAAGATTGCATAAAAACTAGAAAAAGATGCAGAAATTATTAATAATCAGCGACTTTTCAGCAGTTATTCAAGCGTAAAAGAGCATCCATCGTCGATTAAACCATCGATATAATTGAGATTGTACGCATTTTCAATGAATTTTTTATCATTTAACATATACAAATGAAAAGGGATTGTGGAGTGCACACCACCGATATGAAATTCACGCAAGGCGCGCTTTGCACGGGCAATGACTTCCGTTCTGTCTTTGCCCTTCACAATCAGTTTTGCAACCATGGAATCGTAGTTGGGAGGGATTTTGTATCCTGAATAGCATGCACTATCAACGCGCACATGTGGACCACCAGGAGGAAGATAATACTCTAATAGACCTGGCGAAGGGGCAAAATTTTTGGAGGGATTTTCTGCATTGATGCGGAATTCCATGACATGACCATTAAAGGTCACATCTCGCTGCCTTAGTTGGAGCTTTTCTCCGCGGGCAATACGCAGTTGTTCAACCACAAGGTCGATGCCCGTTAACTCTTCACTAACTGTATGCTCGACTTGGATACGGGTGTTCACTTCCATAAAGTAGAAATTATTGTCTTTATCTAATAGAAATTCGACAGTGCCCGCAGAGTAGTATCCAGCTGCTTTCACTACGCTGACGGCGGCGTCGCCGAGACGTTGCCGAATTCTTGGAGAAAGGACAGGGCTTGGAGTTTCTTCGATCAATTTTTGACGGCGTCGTTGAATCGTGCAGTCACGTTCGCCTAAATGGATATAGTTTCCAAATTTATCGCCTAGTACTTGGACTTCGACATGACGTGGGTTGACGATCATTTTTTCGAGATAGACATCAGGATTACCGAAACTTACTTCTGCTTCTGTCCGTGCCGCCGTAAAAAGTTTTGGGAACTCTTGTTCATTATAGGAGATACGAATCCCTTTTCCCCCACCCCCTGCAACGGCTTTAATGAAAACAGGATATCCTATCTTTTTTACTTCTAGCAATGCTTGTTCTAATGTGAGCACCACACCATTAGAACCAGGAATCACAGGACATCCCGCTGCTTTTGCTGTCGCTTTTGCTTTTGCTTTGTCACCCAAAGCCATGATTGCTTTTGCGGAAGGGCCGATAAAAGTGAGGCCACAGCTTTCGCAAATAGAGGCGAAGTTTGCGTTCTCGCTTAAAAAGCCGTAGCCAGGATGAATCGCGTCGGCGCCGGTGATTTCGCACGCAGACAAAATATTGGGTATTTTAAGATACGATTTTTGGGAAGGAGCTTCTCCAATGCAGATGGCTTCGTCAGCATGGAGCACATGCAGTGCTTCGGCATCGGCTTCGCTATAAACCGCCACTGTTTGAATGCCCAAGTCATGACATGCGCGGATGATACGGACGGCGATTTCGCCACGATTAGCAATTAAAACCTTTTGCATAGCCTACACAATACGGTAAAGGGGTGTTCCAAACTCAACTGGGTGCCCATTGTCAACCAGGACTTCTGCCACTTTTCCAGCGATGCCGGCTTTAATTTCGTTCATCACCTTCATCGCTTCGATGATACAGACTACAGTATCTTCTTCCACAATGTCCCCAACCTTAACAAAAGGGGTATCTTCGGGAGATCCCGCCGCATAGAAAGTCCCGACCATGGGAGATTTTATCATTAAATGCTTCGTATCTTGATGCCCTTCTTTAGAAGGTTCGCTTGCAGGGTGGCGTTGCAATCCTGCGGAGGGAGGGACCATTGTTGCGGATCCAAATGTGTAGTCGGCACGGCGAAGGATTTGCTCTTCACGCATCATCTGCTCTTCTGCCGTACTGATTGGCTCGCCAAAACGATAAGTGCCGTCGCCGATACGCTCCAACTGAAGCTCAAATTCTTCTTTCTTAATGACAAGACGCGTGGTGCCTGTTCTGCCCATTGCTGCCATCAATTCTTTAATATGCTTAAGCTCCACTGAAACCTCTCCGTTATACGCGTTGGATATAGTCGCCTGTGACCGTGTCTACTTTAATGATATCGCCGACTTCAATGAAAGGAGGAACTTCGACTTTCGCCCCTGTTTCCAACACAGCAAGGCGCGAGGCGTTGCCTGTGGAACGTCCTTCTTCTCCTTCTACCTTCGCTACCATCAACTCTAAAAATTGGGGAAGCTCTACAGCGAATACCTGTTCTCCGTAGAAAGAGGCTTTAAGTTCTACCCCTTCTTTCAAAAAGTTGACGGAGTCGCCGACAATCTGCGTTGGTATCAATACCTGTTCCAAGGATTTCGTATCAAGAAAAAGGTAATCTTTTCCTTCTAAATACAAAAATTCCATCGGACGTTCGACTAACGCGACATCATCGATATTTTGGGTCGGTTTAAAATTTTTCTCAACAATTTTGTTGGAAGATAAATCGCGTAGCTTCGTTTTTATAAAAGGAGTCCCTTTAGGAACTGTCACCTTTACAGCGGATTCGACGCGATACAGCTTATCCGCGACGGAAACGATCATTCCTGCTGTGACTTGATTGCTCAATACCATGTGTTATTCCCCTAAGTGTCTCAATGCTTTAACTTCACGCGCCATATCGTGCGCTTTAAATAAGAATGTTCCTGCAACAAGCTCGGTGGCTCCTGCATCAATACATGCACGCGCGGTTTCGCTATTGATGCCTCCATCGACTTGAATATCAAAAGGACGCAGTTCAAGATCTTCGACAGATCCTTTCACAGGAGTCACCCCTCCTTCTCTAATATCGAGCCTCGTGCATACATCGCGCAACATCTGCACTTTTTCCAATACTTCGGGCATGAAGGCTTGTCCTCCCTGGCCGGGTTGAACGGTCATCAGCAAGATCTGGTCGCACATGTCCAAGTACTTTAATGCAAAAGAAGCGGAAGTTTCCGGACAAAAAGCTAGACCCGCTTTGATGCCGCAGCGTCTGATAAATTTTATTGTATCCTCTACATCTTCAGTTGCTTCGAAGTGAAAAGTGATGCGATCAGCCCCAGCTTCGACAAAGCGTTCGATCCAATCAAACGGATTATACATCATCAAATGGACATCCAAAAACATCGTGGTCGCGCGATTAATCGCCGCGCAGACTTGTGGGCCGATCGTCAAGTTGGGAACAAAATGGCCATCCATGATATCGATATGGAGACGATCTGCGCCCGACTCTTCGATACGTTTTGCTTCTTCGTAGATTTTGCCGAAGTCCCCTGCGAGAATAGAAGGACAAATTTTTATTTTAGATTGTCTCATCCCTAGTCCTTCTCTTCTTTCTTCTCTTGTTTTGGATCAAAAGCCGTGAAGTTTGCTGAGGGCATAGGAGGTTTTTCTGTGCTTGTGCTAGAAGAGATTGCGGCACCAAACGTGCGTTCCATCAGGTCCGGTGCTTGCTTAAGAGGAGCTTGGCTGAGAAGCTTAGCTTTGAATTTTTTTGCGCCTGTAGCCGTAGGATGTTTGATACAGCATTGTTTATATTTTTTTCCTGACCCACAAGGACAAGGGTCATTTCGTCCAATTTTCTTTTCCATAACTGCTCAGTTTTAAATTAAATTATTTTCTTACGTTTGTTAGGTCTTGACCTAGTAGGAAAACATAAGATATCATAGAGATCGTATTTTTAAAAACAAAACCTTTTCTGGATATATGGAACTTCCTTTTCCCGCTCCTCCTTGGAGCAGTAACGGCAAAAAAATTGAGCGTTGCGTACGTAAAGCCGTGTATGACTTTGACATGTTCAATGGTGTAACGGATGTCTCTATTGCGCTGAGTGGCGGAAAAGACAGTTTAACGTTGCTGTTTATGCTCAAAGCGATCCAAGGACGCGGCATTCCGCCTCTTAAGCTCAGTGCCATTTTGGTAAATGGGGAGTTTTCTTGTGGAGCCGGCGTCAACGTTAATTATTTGCAGCAAATCTGTGATCAGTTGAACGTTCCTTTTATTGTGAAGGAATCAACCCAAAAGCTGGAAACATTAGAGTGTTACAGTTGTTCGCGTGAGCGGCGCAAATTGATCTTTGATGCGGCAAAAGAGCTTGGGGCGGATACCGTCGCGTTTGGCCACCATCGTGATGACAGCGCCCAGACATTACTAATGAATTTGTTGCAAAAAGCCGAGTTTGCTGGAAATATGCCAAAAATTCATATGAAACATTATGGCATTACGATCGTCCGTCCCCTTATTTATGTTCCGGAAGATGACATTCGCGCCTTTGCCAAAGACGAAGGATTTATGCGTATCATGTGCCGCTGTCCTGTCGGACAAAATTCGTTAAGAAAACGAGCGAAAGATGTGTTGGAAGAAATGGAGCTGACTTTTCCCAAAACGCGCCATAATTTAGCTCTTGCTGCGCTCTTACACGGATCCAAAAAGGCCCTCGAGCCATAGTATACCGAGGAGCAGCTGAAATTTTGAATTTAGACGATCTCAAAGCCCCGGGGTTCCCGCATCGCAAATGGGTCAAAGTATACACAAGTGAATTCCCTTTAATAGATGTAGAGAAGGAAGAGGAACATAATCCCTATAATGACTCCTACGATCATATAAGGCGGAAAGGTGTAGGCGAGGTTATCGTACGACTTTAATTCGTCCGGCATCTGAGTTTTGGTACTGATCTGCATGCTCGACTCAGTATCTTCTGTAATAAATTTTTTCAGCTCAGCGCCTTTTTTTTCATTCGACCAGGTAGGGCCAGGAGAAGATTTACGCTGCTTATATTTATAGTTAGGAATATTTCTTTTGTGCATGTGCTTTCCTCCAGAAATTTCACCATATAAATAATTTTATTTATTATCCAACTCAATTCACAGTTGCCGAAGTGGCGCGCCATTCTAAAATAAAAACCAGTAAAAATCCCACAGAGGCGCAAACGAGGGCTCCCACAAATAACGGAGAGGACACATCAGGCAAATAGGCTTCAAGAAGTTGCAAACGTGGCCCCTGCTCAGGCTTTAGGGGAGATAAAAAAAACTCGACTGTCCAAAATGGCCATACCGCCCGCAAAGCCCCGACCATAAATCCGATCAGCACCACAATCGTCACGTCGCGATAACGATCAAATAGCCACGCAATGAGACGTGAAAAGACGGCGGCGCCGAGCATGATTCCAATCAACATATTGCCCAACAAAAGAAGAGCATCTCCTTCAATGCGGAGATAGCGCAACCCAAAGAAGAGATCGGCAACGGCAGCAATCACCAAAGGATACACCCCTAAAATAGTGAGCATATAGCTACCAGAAATTCCGGGTAATAACATCGCGCTGATCGCAACAGCCCCACAAAAAATCATCCACGGATCAAAAAATGAGAATTCCACGTGGGCGATAACGCTTGAGGCGGCATCCATTGCACCATCATTGACGCGGAAGACTGTCGCCTCTTGTGCAATCACCCTCTTTGCCACCATTGCCGCCAACGTGCTTTCGGGGATCCCCTGCAACTGCTGATTTTCTTGATCGTAGTTAACGAGAGGATAAGGAGACTGCTCACTTATCACAAAAGGAACGGTATATAAAGGTTCATTCGTAACGGGCATGAGGGAGGTTCCGGACAATAGCCACGCACTGCCCACACCTAGAATAAAAGGAAAACAATACCTAAAACGCCATTTTTTGACCTGTTTTGCACAGAAGACGATTGAAGCGACGATAAGGCCTAAAAAAGCAGAGTAGAGATAGACGCGATAAAGTGGATCATTAAGTAAAAAATTTAAAAAATTAGAGAGAAGCGCAAACGCTAAAATAAACCCTGAGAGGAGTCCTAAGCCAAATCGCCATGGCCAGATGGCGTCAATTTCTTTAAAACGAAGACGCAATAGCAAAGAAATAAATAGCGGGTTAATGCCTTTTATAAGAGCGATAAGCTGTTCGTAGAATCCCATAACGAAAGCGACGGTTCCTCCAGAAATTCCAGGGACGATATCGGCACACCCCATCAAAAAACCGTAGAAAACCGAAGGAAGCCGTAAAGGGGGCTTCATTAAATTACCTCTAACAGCCGTGCCATGTACCATGCAGCGATCAGAAGAAGAGCAAATGCACCGATCCATAATGCATTAGGAAGCCATTTTACACCTGCGCTAGGATTGTCGCGCACTTCTAGAGTGCCGATGCCATACGCAAACTCTTGGGCCACGCGTTTTCCGAAGACTTCAGGATTGTCTTTAATAATTTGATCGCCGTCGATCCCTAGAAAAATTCCGTATTGGCGAACAAATCCTTCTGCATAGACTGGAGAAATCAATTTATTGATCTCGCCATTCTCTATTGAGCGCAGATAGCTCATGCGTATTGAGGTTGCATTTTCTGCTTCTTTGAGAGAAAGGTTGCGTTCTTTACGTTTTTGTTTAAACACTTCCCCTATCTGGGAGGTTTGAGTGGTTTGTTCGGACATAAAATTATAGACTCCTGTACCTATTCTTATACTGAAACCTAAATTTATACCCAAGGGAATTAAAAAGTGGGATTTGCCTAATATTTGCCAGTCATGTATTTTTCGTGCATGAGCAGCAACACATACGTTATTACATTGGATCTATCACTGTCTGGCAAACTTTTGCAAGGACTTAAAGATCAGGGATTTGAAATCTCCACTCCCCTCTACACTCTCTTTTCCGGAAAAAAAACAGGTCTCTCTTGTACCCTATATAAGTCGGGAAAGCTGATGGTGCAAGGAAAAAATAAAGAAGAATTCATCGAATTTTTTCTCGAACCCGAGATCCTTAAAAATTTCGACTACAAATACAAAGATAAAGACAAACGTCTGGTCGTTGATGCCACTTTTCATCCTCACATGGGAATTGATGAATCAGGCAAAGGCGACTTTTTTGGGCCACTATGCATCGCAGGTGTCTATGCCACTGCCGAACAGATCGCACTCCTTAAATCGATTGGTGTAAAGGATTCCAAAGAAATGAGTGCGATTGCCATCGCAAAAGTTGCACAAGGGATCCGTAACACGTGTGCACATCATATTGTGCAGATCAATCCTCTGAAGTATAACGAGCTTTATTCACAATTTAAAAATTTAAATCGTCTTCTTGCTTGGGGACACGCAACAGTCATCGAACAGCTAGCAGAAAAGACTGGTTGTCGGGACGTTTTAATCGATAAATTTGGATCAGAAGAATTGGTATTGACGGCGCTTAAAAGAAAGAATCTGCAAATCAATTTGACACAACGGACCCATGCCGAAGAGGACCTTGTAGTTGCCGCAGCATCGATCCTTGCACGCGATACTTTCGTCAAAGGGATTGAAAGATTGGCCACAGAATATCAAGTAAAACTTCCAAAAGGAGCCTCTGCGGGTACCGTTGCAGCGGGCCGCGCCTTTGTTGCACGGCATGGAAAAGAGTTACTAGGTGCTGTCGCTAAGCTGCATTTTAAAACCACAGGAGTCGTTCTCAACTGATGGACACAAAATCTTCCTCTTCATTTTTCAACTACAACACCCCTGTTTTCATGGCGGGAATTGTGGTCGTGGCAATATTTATTTTGTTGGCGATCAACGCCGCACAATTCCTAACCCCGACAAAGGAAGGGCGCCTTTCCCTAAACGAGATTAGAGGAATGGCAATCGAACACAACCGCACCCTCTACACGTTAAATCTTGCGCAGCAAATGGAAGTTGCCGCCATCCTTAACGAGGCTATCCCGACGACATTCAAACACTCCTCCGGAGAAGACTCTCCAAAGAATATTCAAACGCTCTACATCTATCGGTTTGACCACTCCCCTACTTTAGAGATCATTCCTCTTGGCTATGTAAACAATCAATTGGTCTTCACTGTTCCTGCATGGAACCCTGAAGGCGAATGGATCGAGACAAGTAACGGAAAATTAAAGGAAATTTTATCACACAGCTATGATTCGTAAATTATCCATCTACAATATTATCCTCGTTGAAGAAGCACGCATCCACCTAAAAGGCGGATTCAATGTGCTCTCCGGAGAGACAGGGTCCGGCAAATCTGCTGTCCTTGCCGCATTGAATTTGCTCGCAGGCAATCGATCCGATGCCGACCTTATTCGCCACGGAGCAGAAAAAGGCGTCGTCGAAGGATTATTCGATATTCACAAAAATGACGAGGTGTTAGAAATCCTTGACCGTGCCGGTATAGCACATGAAAGAACGGAAGAGTTGATTATTCGGCGTGAAGTCGCTGCAACAGGTCGCGGGCGCATTTACATCAACAACCAGGCGGTCCAACGTGCACTGTTAAAGGAAATTGGCAGCCATCTCATCGAAAGTGTGGGGCAGCATGCAAGTCAACGTCTTCTTGACCTCGACCAGCACCGCGAGATTCTTGACACCTACGGTGAAGTAGAAAAGCTTTCTTTCGCATTTAAAGATCTCTGGGGAGAAGAAAAATCACTTAAAAAGCGTTTAGAAGAAAGCTACCTCAATGAGGCTAAGCGCTTGCGAGAAGTCGAAGTATGCCGCGCGGAATGTGCAGAATTGGAAGAAGCAAATCTAAAAGAAGGAGAAGAGGAGGAATTATTTGCCGACTATTCCCTTCTTTCTAACGCGGAAGAGCGCTATGGAAAAGTCAATGCCCTCTCATCGATGCTCTCAGGAGAGCGCGGCATTGTTGGGGTCCTTACGCATCAAAAGCGCGCTTTTGAAGAATTGGCTAAATTAGATCTTACGTTAGCCGATACAGTACAAACATACTCCACAGCAGTCGTCGAACTCTCGGAGGTGTCCTACACCCTTCAACACTATCTCGCCGGAATCGAATGCGCCCCGGACAAATTAGAGCGCCTTAATGAACGTCTCACTCTGATTAACAAAATAAAGCGTAAATACGGTCCGGCCCTCACCGATGTACATGCATATTACGCAACAACGGTGGAACGTCTCTCCGTTTTAGAAAATGCCGATCAGCTAATTTCTGCCTTGGAAATAAAAATAAAAGAGGTCGAACTAAAAACCACTAGCGCCGCAGAAGCATTAACAAAAGCACGGACAAAAGCCGCGCGTCAACTAGAAAAAGAACTTTTAAAGCACTTAAAAGAACTTAATATGGCGGATGCACAGTTTCATGTCGATTGCAGTCCACAAAAGCGCAGCCTCCATGGCGACGATAGAATCGAATTTTTCCTCTCCCCCAACCTTGGAGAAAAACAGCTTCCGGTCCGCGAATGCGCCAGTGGAGGCGAGCTCTCCCGCGTCATGCTTTCGATACAAACCCTATTGGCGGGAAAAGAAAAAAAGCCCACGCTTATTTTCGATGAAATCGATGCCAATATCGGAGGAGCAACCGCCTCTATCGTAGGAGAAAAGCTCAAGGAAATTGGGAC
>CAYIYO010000060.1:5966-10776 GCA_964367715.1 uncultured bacterium | reverse complement strand
CCAAAATCCAGTATCATGGCAGCGATAAAAACCTTATCAAAGGCGCCGTGATAGTCATACGCAACTTGGGTTATAATAAGAATTATGAACAAAATTTGGTATATTAAAATAGAGGAAAAAGTCGAAGGGCCTTTCTCAGTACGGGCTCTTAAACGCGATCGCCGCCTTTCCCCCGATACACTCGTCTGGAGGTCCGGATTCCCCACATGGATCGCAGCGGGTAGGGTGCCGGAACTCAAACATTTGTTTGTGGAAGAAGAGTCGAGCCCAGAAGAAAAAAAATCGGAATCCACACCGCTTAATCTCTGTGTCAACCAGGACGAAGTCGCTGTTAACCTCCCTGTTCTTCCTCCCTTCTTTATCTTTCTTTTGATTACCATTCTCGTGATTCTTTTTTACTTTTTCTATCGGTCGCAATTTTTATGACGTTAACTAAAAAAGTCAGAAAAAATCTGCTAGAAAGCATCGATCTCTCCTTGCCTCTTCTTATTGGGGTGTCCGGAGGTCCCGACTCGATCGCCCTTCTGCATCTACTGGAAGAAATTCCTCTATTGTCAATAGCGATTGCTCACGTCGACCACGGATGGCGTCCCGAAAGCGGTCAAGAAGCCGACGCGCTACGCACCCTTGCCGCAAAAAAAGGAGTTCCCTTCCACTTAAAGCGGCTCGATGTGGGCTCTGTGACTGTTAACCTAGAAGAGTATTGTCGTCTCCAACGACTTGCTTTCTTTAAAGAACTTTGCCAGGAATATGGCTATCAAGCTGTCGCCTTAGGTCACCATGCGGACGATCAAGTGGAAACCGTTCTTAAACGGGTGATGGAAGGCAGTGCGCTCTGCCATTTCGGGGCGATGAAGAGAATTTCTATGATAGACGGCCTAAAAATTTTCCGTCCTCTTCTAGATGTCTCACGAAAAGATATTCTACATTTCATCGAAGAAAAAAAGATTTCTTCTTTTGAAGACCATACCAACTATGACACAAAGTTTTTACGTGCCCGTCTCCGCCAGGAAACTTTTCCTTTTCTGACTAAACAGTTTGGAAAAAATGTCCGCACAAGTTTACTTCGTCTCTCCAAAGAAGCACAAGAACTTGAGCACTATCTCGATAGAAAAATCACTACTTATCTATCAGGCATGGTAGAGGGGCCATGGGGGACCTTTATCGACCTCAGTCAGCACTTCCCTGTCGAGGAATTAGAGCGCCAGCATCTTCTTAAACATCTCTGCAAGAACTATTTAACGCTTTCAAGAGAACAGTACACGTCTCTCTCCACTCATCTCCTCACCGGCACTGCCGACCGGCATGTCGCAACGGGAAAAGGAATCGTCTTCATCGATCGTCGTCGTCTTTTCATCTTGAAAAAAAAAATCCTTCCATTAAAAACCTCTCTACCACTCACTCCAGGCATCCAGTCCTACGGGCCCTGGACAGTCACAGTAAAGCACCTAGATGCTAAATGCACGGAAGCCCCCCCACACTCCTCTTGGAAAAATCTTTGGCAAGGACCTGTCAGCATTGTACTACCGCAAGGAAATTACCAACTAGGTCCTTGCGCATCCAATGAATGTTATCCACGCACACACACGATCAGCAAATGGTGGACCTCTCACAAAGTTCCGGCCTTCTTGCGTCCGCTTGTTCCCGTTGTGCGAGATGAAGCGGGGATTTGCCATGAATTTCTAGTCGGGAAGTCAGAAAAAAACTTGTTGAATATTCATAATCTACTCATATCCATCGAGTTAACACCTTTTTATATAAGTTGAAGCTGAAACCCCTATCTGCTAAACTTACCGAATATAGGCATATTTTTATTACACCTCATATTTTTAGGAAAAATCATGGATGATGACAAACAGGATTTTAAAAAAAACCTCTCTAACAATGGTTTCGTCTGGTTTTTGATGGCAGCATTTTTGCTCGCTCTCATGATTCAAAGCTTTATCGATACCAAGATCGCTAAAGTTTCGTTTAGCTACCAGTTAGAAAATCTCGTCAATCTCGACCTCGTTCAACCAGAAGATAGTAGAAAAATTGCCCTCAACGACAACCTCGTGACCTTCAGCGGAAAATTCCGTGAACGCAAAACGGAAGAAGGGAAAAAGCGCTATAAATATCTTGAGCTGCTAAATGAAAATCATGACTACGAAACCTCTAAAAATGAAGCAGAAGCAAACCTTAATGTTCTAAAAACAAAAGTGTCGGATGCTGTTTCTTGGTTTCTTCAACTCAGTGGCATTCCAATCCCTGCCGAAGGCTATGCCGTTGTGGATGACCTCCATTCGAACGAAAGCGCCAGCTACGGCATCGTCATCAATAGTGTCCCTACCAATAAAGCAGTGAGCTACACCGATTTAGAACAACGCTTTGCAAAACTTAACCAAAATTCTTCCGATACGGAAGTAAAAGAGTTTGGCAATGCATTAGGAACGCTTGTTCGCAACTTCCGTTCTCCTCTTCTCGGTGTCGGCAACGAAACCATTAAACAATCACTAAAAACAGTAGAGACAGAAGTTGATAGTGTAAACATCGCACAAGCGACCAATGCGCAACGTCTTCAAGTTTACCAAACAGCATTAGTAAAACTAAACGAAGTCATCAACACTCTCAACACGACCGAAGACCATGTCCGTCTTGGAAAACTCCGGACGGTCCGCAACTATAAAGAAGAACTGGACCGCTATGCAGAGGTCTCTACAAAATTAGAAGACAATCGTATCCAACTTGACAAATCAGAAAAATCTGTCGCTTCCGTAATCTGGTTTTTCAATAATCAAGAATTGTCGACAAAAAGTCTCGCAAAGCAAGATCCAGAAAAATTCCAAAAATGGTACCTTGAAGGCAAAGAAGAGTGGGACACGTTCGACCAAAATCGCGGCGCCTTCTTCAAAGCTCCTGACCAACCTCTTAATGTCGTCTTAGAAAAACGCTTCAAAAGTGAAGAACCAGCACCAAACTATGTAAACTATTTATTTACATTACTCCCTCTTTTTATCGTCGTTCTGGTCCTCTACTTCATCTTCTCACGTCAGATGAAGGGCATGGGTAACAGCGCCATGAGCTTCGGCAAATCACCCGCAAAGCTAATGACGAAAGAAAAAAATAAAATTACGTTCAAAGATGTCGCAGGCATCGACGAAGCCCTCGAAGAGCTAGAAGAGATTGTCGAATTTTTAAAGAATCCGAAAAAATTCACCAGTCTCGGAGGCTGCATCCCCAAAGGTGTTCTCTGTATCGGACCCCCAGGAACAGGAAAAACCTTGATTGCAAAAGCTGTTGCCGGGGAAGCTGATCGTCCATTCTTCTCGATCTCTGGATCCGACTTCGTTGAAATGTTTGTTGGTGTCGGCGCCAGCCGTATCCGTAACATGTTTGAAGAAGCAAAGAAAAATGCGCCTTGCATTATCTTTATCGACGAAATCGATGCAGTGGGTCGTCACCGTGGCGGTGGCGTCGGCGGTGGACACGACGAACGCGAACAAACGCTCAATCAGCTTCTCGTCGAAATGGATGGCTTTGAAGCCAATGAAGGGGTCATCATCATGGCCGCAACAAACCGTCCTGATGTTCTCGATAAAGCCCTACTACGCCCAGGCCGTTTTGACCGTCGCGTCATTATCAGTCTACCCGATGTGAAAGGACGCTTCGAAATCCTTAAAGTCCACGCTAGAAAAGTGAAACTTGATCCTTCCGTGGATCTCATGAAAATCGCAAAGTCAACTCCAGGATGTTCAGGAGCAGATTTAAAAAATGTTCTTAATGAATCAGCCCTTCTTGCAGCAAAGAAGGGGCGAACAGCGATTACAACGGAAGAAACATCAGAAGCACGCGATAAAGTCTTATACGGCAAACAACGCCGCAGTCTTGAAATCGATGAAAATGAAAAGCTTACCACCGCCTACCATGAATCCGGTCATGCAATCGTGAGTCTTCACGTCGAACATTCCGATACTGTCGATAAGGTGACGATCATCCCTCGTGGATTCTCCCTCGGCGCCACAATGTTCATGCCAAAGAAAAATCGTCTCAGCTACTGGAAAAAAGAGTTGATCGACCAACTCGCAGTATTAATGGGTGGACGTTGTGCGGAAGAGGTCTTTGTTGGCGACGTCTCTAGCGGTGCCAAACAAGATATCGAACAAGCGACAGGTCTTGCCCGTAGCATGGTATGCCAATGGGGCATGAGCGATAAGATGGGTCTTGTCTCTTACGGATCCGAAGGGGATGCCGGTTACTATGGATTTGGCGGCCACCAAGAAAAACAGTACTCCGAAGAGACGGCAAAAGCCATCGATGACGAAGTGCGTATATTATTGAATGAAGCACGCCAACGCGCGCTTGATATCGTCACGAAATACCGTCATCAAGTCGAGCTAATGACAAAGATGCTTCTGAAATATGAAACATTGTCAGCAGAAGATGTGGAAGAAATCGCGAAGGATACCTTCACAGAAGAAGGGGCGACAGGGCGCCGCAAAGATGCCGAAGAATTGCATAAGAAGAAGCCAGCGACTCCTCCGCCACCACCAACAGGCAATGGAAAGCGTTCACGCGGCAGCGAACCTCCAACATCAATGCCACAAGACATTCCAGTCTAAAGATTATCTCATCCACACAGGTCCTCCGAAGGACTTGTGTGGAAAGAAATACTTCATCTTCACATCGCATTAATTGGATTGCCTTCTAAATCAGGGGACTCAATCTTAAAATCAATCACATAATGGCATTTGTGAAATTGCGGAAGTATGTGGATAAGAAAGTTTTCTATGAATGTTTCCGCGGGACAGCAATCGAACCCTTTACTATTCAC
>CAYIYO010000060.1:0-5866 GCA_964367715.1 uncultured bacterium | reverse complement strand
TTCACTTGTGTATATATTAGGAAAGTAAGTGGTTGCATCAGGCTCGAAGAGCCTATGTCACAGTCCAGGTCGGAACGCAGTGAAGCGCTAGTGTATCTTTTATCCTAAAGTCGAGACAGAGTGTACAGAGAACACGAAGATCTCCCTAGAGAAAAACTCTCTGTGTTCTCTGTGGTCGTTTAATTTTTACGCAACTGCGCCAGGACCGATCTTTCCTTCCGCATACAACCAACGGTCGCCTTCTTTGATGAAGCGGCTAAGCTCAGTGTAAGTGATATCGTCTCCCTCACGATCAAGGTACGCAGTAAATGTAACAAATGCTTCGATGTCGCCTTCATGATCCGATAAAATTTCTAACTTACGAAAAGTCGCTCCATTAGAAAAAGCAAGAATTTGTTTTTTCCACGATTTTTTATCATGCTGGTATGCACCATATTTAGGATGTGTTGTTCCCATGATATAATCCGCCATTCCCAGCGCATAGGCACTGTAACGTGAACGCATGAGTTCAGACGCTTTTTTAGGGAGTGTTCCTTCGTGAAATTTTCCGCAGCATTCCTCGTACGATTTTCCACTCGAACAAGGGCATTTGTTGTTAGTTTGATTCATTGTCATCACCGGGGTTATAATGTAATCGATCCATTTTTTGGGCTTTAAGAGCTGCGTGCACTGTCATCAATCCGGAAAGAACCCCTTCTTCATAACGAAAGTGAGGATTGAGTTCAAGCAGCGGATAGTCGTGCGGTTGCAAAATATCTTCTGTCGTCAGCGTGGGGATGAGGCGGCGTCCACAATCAAAAAGTACCTTTTCTTGATGGGCAATCATTTCTTCGATAGTCTTTTCAATCGTCGTCTGGGTTGTCAAAACAGTCGTCCTCATTTGTTTTTTTCTTTTCGTTACGGCGCAGTTGAAAAAACTCTTTTAGCATCCACGCAGCGGCGTCTTGTAAAACGCCGTTTCGTATCTCAATGGAATGCATGGGATGTTCCTGAGCAAGGAGGTTGATCCACGATCCATTTGCTCCGTGGCGGATATCGGGAGCCCCCCAGACAAGGGTCGGAACGCGCGCTAGAAGCATTGCTCCGGCACACATGCTGCAGGGCTCGATGGTGCAATAGAGGGTTGTTTCTGCCAGTCTCCAATTGTCCAATGCGGCTTCTCCACTTGTAATGCAGAGCATTTCTGCGTGTGCTGTTGCATCTTTAAGCATTTCTACTTGGTTGTGGCCGCGGGCGATAATGCGTCCCTGTTGCACCAAAACGGCGCCGACAGGGACCTCTTTTGCTTGAAATGCTTTCCATGCCTCTTTCAAGGCTTCCAGCATAAAGCGTTCATCGTCGTTCGTAGGAACAATTGTGAGAGGAAAGCGCTCCATCAACCTATCCTTGCACTTTCTTTTGTAAGCAAGCGATTTGCTTTTTCAAAGCAGTGACATCAGTATGATATTTTTTTTCTAATCCGATCAATTTTTTTTCAAAATTATCGGTTAAGCGTTTAATTTGTTGTTGGTACGTGCGTTCGCGCGCTTCCATGCTGAGCTGTTCAAGTTTTTCTTCTTCTTGTTTCGCTTTTGCTTTTACTTCGTTGCCGGCAGTTTTTTCTAGCTTTTCGTAGACTTCTTTAGGGAAGACAACGGCGTTGATGACGGAAAAAAGGTAAGTGCGCGGTGCGCCAAACTGTTCGACAGAGCCGTCAACAATTTTGTGTGAAGTCGATGCATCAATAACTTCTAAAGTTGTGAAGTCGTCTGCAATTTTTTTGAGTTCTTCTTCGAAGTAGCCGTAAATTTCTGTGTTGCGCATCAGCCAGCGGTTAGAGATAAACTCTCCCAACTCTTCGACGTCGTCTTCTGTTTCCATGGCTTTACTATATGCATCGGCAAGTTCTTCGATGGAGATTTTATGAATGTTTTTGTTGCCAATGTATTTTTTGCAAAACTGCCAGTCATTTTTTAGGTGATCGTTTTTCAAATCTTTCTTTACTGTTTCCACGATCGATGGCATCCATGGCTTCAACAATATAAACTTTTCTTTATAACTTGTGTCTTTTAACATATCGGGTATCCTCTCAATTTAAATTAATGTATAAAATACAGTTTCAGAGAATACCAACTCCATATCGAAATAGCAAGGGGAATGGCAATGGAACATGAGGAAGAGCACCCATTTTATGGCGTCGAGATCATTCGTCGTGAAGAAAAAGAGATTATTCAACAGATTTTAAAGAAATATAAGGGAGAAGAGCCCGACGATACTTTAAAAAAGAAAATATGGGACGAATTGCAGCTCGCCAAACACCATGGAATCATCACCATTCCTTTTAAATTGGCTGTCAGAAAGGATCCCCTAGGTAAATACCCCCCGTATATTGAAGTGATCCTGGATTCAAAGGTTTGAGGAATGTGAAGCTTCCTCTTGCGTGGAAACCTCCTATGTGATATAATCTTAATAAGATCCTAACGAATCGTTAAGAAATCACGCCTGCCAAAGGCACAAATAAAAAACATTAATGGGGGATTCGCTGAATGTCTCTAGATAAAGGCACAAAAGAAGAGATTACTAAGAAGTTTCAGCTTCACGAAAAAGATACTGGGTCTGCTGACGTCCAAATCGCTATCTTAACAGAACGCATTGTGGAATTGACAGAGCATTTGAAGCGCAGTCCAAAGGACCACGCGTCGCGCTTGGCTCTCCTTAAGTTGGTCGGTCAACGCCGTCGACTATTGGATTACCTGAATTCAACGGATACCGTTCGATATCAGTCGCTGATTACTAAGCTGAAACTACGAAGATAATTGCTTTTTAAGAAGTAAAAAGGCAGCTCACCAGAGCTGCCTTTTCTGTTTTAGGGAGCAGACAAACGGATAGAAATCAGATGACAATTTTGAATCCGCCCTTTCTCGATTAAAGATTGTGATCTGAATTCTATCGAATGAACTCTGCTTCCCCTCTCACCAAACGAAATCAACGCAAACTTTTAGGAGTTGAATAGAGAATGACACTATCATCACAACGTAAATCATTAACAATTGACATCGGTGGTCAGCAAATGACTTTTGAGACAGGCGTCATCGCCCGTCAAGCCAATGCTGCCGTCATCGTCCGCGTAGGCGAAACAATGGTCTTCTGCGCCGCTAGTGCCGCAGCAGCTCCTTCTCCTACAGGCGATTTTCTTCCACTGCGCGTCGACTACCAAGAAAACTTTTCTTCTGCAGGAAAAACTGTAGGCGGATTCATCAAACGTCAAGGAAAACCGACACAAAAAGAGACGTTGGTCTGCCGTTTAATCGACCGTCCTCTCCGTCCAATGTTTGTCGATGGCTACTTCACTGAAACACAAATTTTGTCCTACGTCTGGTCATACGATGGCGTCAATGCACCAGAAACAATGGCGATCTGTGCTGCTTCTGCTGCACTCGTTATTTCCGATATCCCATTGATTAAACCAATCGGCGCTGTCCGCGTTGGAATGATTGCTGGAAAATTCGTGGTCAATCCAACGATCCAACAGCAAGCAGAATCAACGCTCGACTTAATGCTCGCAGGAACAGAAGACGCGGTCTTGATGATTGAAGGCTACTGCGACTTTTTAAGCGAAGAGCAAGTCCTCCAAGCCATTGAAACAGGTCATCAGGCAATCCGTACAATTTGTCATGCCCTCCTCGGATGGCAGAAAGAGATCGGCAAAGAAAAGAACATGAATGCACTCAAGTTCCTACCAGACGCAACATATGACGCAGTCGCTGCGATGGCAGAAAAACGTCTAGACACCGCTCTTCGTATCTCTCTAAAAGAAGCACGCGAAGAAGCACAAGGCGCCATCAAAGCAGAAGTGATGCAGACACTATGTCCAGAAGGTGTAGAAAGCCCAAGTCACAATCCTCTCGATGTACAAAAAGCACTAAAAAAACTCACCTCGCATCTCATGCGCAAAATGATTGTCGACGAAAACATCCGTAGCGATGGCCGTTCCACAACAGAGATCCGTAACATTGATGTGATCACAAGCTACCTTCCACGCGCACACGGCAGCGCTGTTTTCACACGCGGAGAAACACAAGCAGTTGCTGTGTGTACTCTCGGTGGAGCAACAATGGGTCAGCGCTACGAAAATCTTGAAGGAGACCACACAGAGCGCTTCTACCTTCAATACTTTTTTCCTCCTTTCTCCGTCGGAGAAGTGGGCCGCGTAGGACCCCCAGGGCGTCGCGAAGTGGGTCACGGAAAACTTGCAGAACGCGCACTCGCTGCTGCTCTTCCCCCAAAAGAAGAATTTCCTTACACAATTCGTCTCGAATCCAACATCACAGAATCAAATGGATCCTCTTCAATGGCTTCGGTCTGCGGTGGATGTCTTTCGATGATGGATGCCGGTGTTCCAATTAAGCGTCCTGTTGCAGGGATCGCGATGGGCCTTGTTCTTGAAGAAGGAAAATACACTGTATTATCAGACATCCTAGGAATCGAAGATGCTCTCGGCGATATGGACTTCAAGATCACAGGCGATGCCACAGGCATCACCGCATTCCAGATGGATATCAAGGTTGAAGGAATCACCATTGAAATCATGAAAACGGCGCTAATGCAAGCAAAAGAAGGCCGTGTTCACATTTTGAAAAAGATGTTAGAAGTTTGCCCAACATTTGGAAAAATGTCTCAGCATGCACCACGCATTGAAACAATCCAGATTAAACCAAGCAAAATTGGGGAAGTCATCGGACCAGGCGGAAAAAATATCCGCGCAATCATTGAAGCTACAGGCGTTGAAATTGATATCAACGACGATGGTCTTATCTGCATCGCCTCTTGTAATCTTGAAGGTCTAAACAAGGCAAAAGAGATTATCTTGGGAATGACGTCAGAAGTCGAAATCGGCCGTGTATACAGTGGAAAAGTCCGCTCTGTGGTCGCCTTTGGTGTCTTTGTCGAAATTCTACCAGGAAAAGAAGGCTTGTGCCATATCTCCGAATACGACAATGCGCGCATTCAAAATATGACAGATGTCGCCAGAGAAGGCGATATGATCAGCGTGAAGGTAATCGATATCAACGAACGTGGTCAAGTGAAGCTTAGCCGGAAGGCAACGCTGCCAGCAGCAGCCCCTTTAGTTTAATGGTGAATCACCCCACCACCATGAATGGTGGTGAGGTGACTTTCTAATCGCAACTGCAATTCTAAGAGCGCCTGGTTATAAAGGCGCTCTTTTTCTTTCGCACTCAACACTCTTGAAAGTGTGATTCTCTGCAAAATTAACAACACCTCTTCTTCGATATCGTTAATCTCTTCCAACCACAGCTCATAATGCTCGCAAAATAAGACATTTCCATGATCGGAGACAATCCGAGGAGATGCCATATGTCCGGACAATTCCGCTTTCTTCTTAGAAAAAATCTTGCGCCCTTTCTGCTTAATTTTATTTACAATAGAATGAGCAATCTCGCGCTCGGGACGAATCCATAGGCCGACTACCAGGGCGGCAAAAGACAGTAAGAGGCTGAATCCGCATAAAAAGGAACGAACGCCGCCTGTGGTCCCAAAAAGCAGCGTAAAGGTCCAATTGAAATAGATGGAGTATAAATATCCGGCCAGGGCAGCAAAAATAAGGGAAATTCCAAGAAAAATGGCCTTATAAAGGAGCATCTTCCCATGATTAAGGGAATAAGGGTAATGGTGGAGAGCGCTTTTATTCTCTTCTATCTGCATTTTAAAGCGATGCAGCTCCTGAAAAGACGGAGGGGTCTCTCGAGAAGCAAAAGGGTTCTCAGACAGCGAAAATATTTTACTTTGTTCTATGTTTAAATGTTTCATGTTATATATTATATAATTTAATAAATTAAATGTCAATTTAGTTAATTAATTAAGTTTT
>CAYIYO010000059.1:0-11588 GCA_964367715.1 uncultured bacterium | reverse complement strand
TTTGAATAGATAGTATCAGATATGTATAGATTTATACAAACTGTTTCGAACCCTTTTAGATATGCCAGAACCAGCTTTACTGAGTTATACCTTGGAAACCGTTATAGCTGAAAAACTCGAATCAGTGGTAAAACTCGCTCTCGTTAATACTCGTATGAAGGACTTTTATGATTTGTGGACCATCTTAAAGAACCACGAGATACAGCCAGATAAGCTAAATATTGCCATTCACGAAGTATTTGCAAATCGCAAAACCCCTCTCAAACGCCCCATAGCATTTACAGCAGCATTTTATGAAAACAAAGAAACTCAACAACGTTGGAATAACTTCCTTTCTGCTATGGGTAAAAAACAAATTAGGTTTGAACATGTTATTTTGGAACTGTCAAGATCCATTGAGGTTTACCTTGATTTTCCAGCTTAATATGTAAAAGCTTCCTTTTCCAATAATTGTTTGCTTTCCTTATCACCAAGCCAAATATCATGCTCCACAAAGTAATTTATTTGAAAACGAGCATGTTCTTCGTTCAAATCACAAACCTCGTTTGCAGTAGTGTATATATACAACAGAAATACTTATCAATATTCAAAGGCAAAAAAAAGTGGGATAAATACTCAAGCCGTATTTATCCCACTAAAGTGGCCAGAACTGGAATCGAACCAGCGACACAAGGATTTTCAGTCCTCTGCTCTACCAACTGAGCTATCTGGCCAAATGGAACTAAAACTCTAAATCATCCGACGATTTTATCGCAACGATAATTTATACTTTCCTTATTTGACCGTTTAGTAACGAGGCGAAATAGGGGTTATTGCAGTTGTATCAGAGGCATTTGCAGTTTCCCCAAGTTTTGATTCGAAGACAATCATGTCTTTGGCGATGTTAATCGTTTCATGGAGTTGAGGATCTTCCTTTCCAAAATTTTCACTACCCAAAGAAGATCCCTCTTTCCCTTGTTCTTTGGATTTAAGAAACAATTGATAGTTTTTGTTGTTAGCGATCCGGTAACTACTATTTTTCTTCAATCCTACTAATTCTTTTTTTAATTCCTGCGACTTCGACTGCAATGTCGGCATGTAATAGCGCAAATACCAAGGACGCAGGCCGGGATCGATATCTTTTAGACTGTCGTGGTAGGCGGGATCGATCGTATCTTCACTGACGGGATTATCGAGATACTCCTCTCCAAACACCTCAAAACTATAAGGCCCTGGAACGACAATATCGGCTTTTACTCCTTCAAGCTGAGGAGTTTTCCCCGACACTGTATAATATTTGCCTACTGTGACTTTAAAGTACGAATTTTTTCCATCGTCGTCTGTCACTGTTTGACTCTGGATCGTCCCTTTTCCATATGTTTGCTCATCGCCAACAATCAAGGCCACTCCGTAGTCTTGCAACGCTTGCGCAACAATTTCTGCAGCTGACGCCGTTGCCTTGGACGTTAAAATTATCATCGGCCCTTCATAAGAAACCTTACCATCCATGTCTCGATAATAACGCTCTTCTCCGTTCGAGTATTTTGAAATGACGACAACGCCATTGGTTATAAAAAGTCCCGCAACCTTCACTGCTTGGGTGAGGAATCCCCCACTATTTTCACGAAGATCCAGAATCAATCCACGTAGATTCCCCTTTTGCTGCAGCTCTGCAATTGCATCGCGTACATCTTTTTCGCTCGTGACACCGTTCTCCCCCTGATAAAAGGAGTCCAATCGAATAATTCCGATGATCCCATTGCCAAACGTTTCATAGGAAGCTTTTGCGCGGCCTTCGTTGACAGTGATGGCTTCTCGTTTGAGGGTGAGACGAATAACTTTCGGCGTCGGAGTGCTTCCCTCCGCAATTTCACGTTGGAGGACTAACGAAACGGTCGTTCCATTTTTTCCTTGCAGCTGGCGCATCGCCTCTTTAACAGAGGTTTCGGCGACTTTTTGTCCGTCAATTTCCACCAAGTAATCATTTACTTTTACAAGCCCACTGCGTTGGGCAGGACTATTTTCGAGCAGTTCTGCGATGATGAGACCGTCAATATCTTGTTTTAAAACGATCCCCACTCCATCGATCGACTTCTCTAGTCGCACACGCAGATCGCTGGCTTCTGTCTGATCGAAGAAGGTAGTATGAGCGTCGAGACTGCTGGCAATGGATTTAATGACATGCATAATAAAAATGTTTTGTTTTGCTTCCGCTTTCATCGGCTTTTCATTTGCATCGACAAAAAGGTAGGGATTTTCTTGGTTGCGTAGGTACTTGTCGTAGAAACTGATTAATTGTGCTTCCTTCTTCTTTACCAATCCTTCTCCAAAGCGGCTAACTTCTACTTCGACAAAATGTTCTAACTGTTGCTTTTGTCGCGCTTGCAGTTCGTCTAACGTGCGCGCAAAAGGAAGATAGCCTTCCTCTTCCGTCGCCTGTTTTCCGGAATTTTTAAAAAAGTTCATTTGCTGCTGCTCGAGGGTCGTGCGATAAAGACGCGCCCGGACAATTGCGTTCTCAAACACTTGATTGAGATCTTTATAAGCGGAGAAATCATTGTTTTTATATTGTTGAATAATCGCTTTCATCTTGGTGGGACTAACATTGAGATAAGGATCGACTTCACTTTGGAGGAGATAGACGCGATCGGGATCAAACTGATCAATGTAAACTTTAAATGAATTGCGGACGATATCCGCTGTCATTTCTTTTTTGTTCACGTGCTGGCTAAAGACTTGATCCATCACTTTTTGCACATCTTCTGATTTTAATAATGTGGGCTCTTCCGATGAAAGTGAATGTAAAATAAAAGTAGAGCTAAGAATTGCTGCACTGAAAAACGAACGAAAAATCATTCTCTACTCCGCAAATTGTGATAAAAATCGAGTGGAGACCAATTTTTAGAAATGGTCATCCTAAAAATAATTATATCTTTTACTGCATAAACTTACAACGGATCCAAAACATGCTAATTAACAAATTACACACCTTTTTTAACAATTAATTAATGTTAATACTTTAAATTTTAAAATATAAAAATAAATAGTTTACTTATATTATTAATTAGTTAATAATAAAAAATTTATAAACTTTCCCTTCAAATTCTTGCCGTTTGTCCTAAAATAGATTATTATCCCCACTATGCGTAATCAAGACCAGTACACCATCTCCATCGACAACTTCGAAGGCCCTCTCGAATTCCTCCTCTACCTGGCCCAAAAAACCGAGGTCGACATCACCGATGTCCGCCTTCGCCTGATCACCGAAGGGTTCATCAAAGAGCTAAAAACAGCCTCTTTGGATATCGGCGCTGAGTTCGTTGGAACCCTCGCTAACCTTCTATGGCTTAAAAGTCGAATGCTTCTTCCTAAACATGAACAGCTTACAACTGAAGAAAACGAAGGCCCCGACCCCCATTTTGAAGTCATCCATCAACTCATTGAATACTGTCGCTTTAAACAAGCTGGAAAAGAGCTTTCCCAACGAGAACAGCACCAAAGCTCCTACTATCCACGCGGCTCTGGGGGAAATATCGAAGTAAAAAAGCCTTTAGGGATCGAACACCTCTCTCTCGAAGATCTCGCCTCCCTCTTTCAAGAGATCCTCGTCAAAGCAAAAGAACATGGCGGCTCCATCCACGAAGAAGAATACCGCGTTGCCGACAAGATACGCCTGATCAAATCCCTTCTTCACACACGCAGTCCCCTCTATTTTGAAGAACTCTTTTCTAGCGATATGTGTAAAGAAGAACTGATTGTCACCTTTTTAGGAATTTTAGAACTCATGAAGATCGGGGTGGCCTGTGTGGCAAAAGAAATCGACACCGGCCGCATCATCGTCATCACCCCCACCGGAGAAAATAATGAGCAACGAGATTAATCTTTTTGAAGAAGAGATGGAAACGTCCACGCTAAAAAAAATCTCTAGTCCACGCCCAGATACCTATATGCAAGCCTCTCTCCCAGGTATCCTCGAAAAAGCGGAAGAAGCACAGAAGATGGACCAATACGAAAAAAATCGCTGCCATCAGGTCAAGCGCATGATCGAAGCCCTGCTTTTTTCCAGCAACGAACCTCTTTCCTTCAATAAAATACGGGAAATTGCCGACGAGCTGTATCCGCTAAAACCTCGTCAACTAAAAGATATTTTATATGAATTACAGACAGAATATCTCGTGCATCAACGCGGATTCCGCCTTGAAGAAATTGGGGAAGGGTACTTGCTAAGGACCTGTGAGGAGTTCAGTCCTTACCTAGATCTTCTCTATCGAAACAAGCGCACAGAACGCCTATCCCAGGCGGCAGCAGAGGTCTTGGCCATCATTGCCTACCGCCAGCCCATCACACGCCCGCAAATCGAAAGCATCCGGGGTGTGGACTCGTCAGGCGTCATTGTTTCTTTGTTAGAACGCAGCCTGATCGCTGCTGTAGGAAAGATGGAAGCCCCTGGACGCCCCACACTTTTTGGCATTACGCAAGAGTTTCTTGCCCATTTTGGCCTAAAAGATGTCAAAGAGCTTCCTGCCGTTCAGCCTTAGCTCCCTGATCACGAACGATATAAAATAAATTATTTAAAAAATTAACTTTCATTGAGCAGGCTAACAACTGCGTAATTCCTTTGCAAAAAAAGAAAATACTCCTATAATCCTTCCATATTCCTAAGTAGAATTGTTTCTACCCAAGGATATTTTTGATTCATTATTAACAGGAGAAAGGCGTCGATGCCGACAACGAACCAGCTCGTTCGCAAACCGCGCGAAGCAAAGAAACAACGCAGTAAGTCTCCTGCATTGCAGAAATGTCCGCAACGTCGTGGAGTCTGCCTGCAGGTGAAAACCAAAACACCTAAGAAGCCTAACTCTGCGCTTCGTAAAGTGGCTTGGGTACGCTTGTCAACAGGACAGGAAATCATCGCTTACATTGGTGGTGAAGGCCATAACCTACAAGAACACAGCATCGTTCTCGTTAGAGGCGGTCGTGTAAAAGATCTACCCGGCGTACGTTACCATATCGTACGTGGAGCATTAGACTGTGCGGCTGTAAAAGACCGTAAACAAGGAAGATCCAAGTACGGGGCGAAACGTCCTAAGTAACGCTAGAATGCATCTTTGGCATATGCATCCTGGCCCGTGCTTTGCCCTCCACAGTAGGAGAGCAAACCACGCGCAGGCGTCGAAAAGCCTTTTTTAAGGAACTCTCAACGTCGGGTGAAATTGCTAAAGGTCTTCCTATATTTTATCAACATTAAGGAATAGAACCTAAATTTAGAGGCACACATGGCAAGAAGACATCGCGCAGAGAAGCGTGAGATCGAACCAGATCCGATCTACAACAGCTTCCTACTCGCCAAGTTCATCAATAAAGTGATGAAAGATGGGAAAAAGTCGATCGCCCGCAAAATCGTTTATAACGCGCTAGAAAAATTTGCAGGAAGAGTAAAGGCAGAGAACCCTCTCGAAGCCTTTGAACAAGCATTAGAAAATGCTAAACCAGCACTTGAAGTGAAATCCCGCCGTATCGGGGGAGCCACCTACCAAGTTCCTATTGAAATTCCTGCCAACCGTCGCGAAGCGATGGCAATGCAGTGGATCATCAACTACTCAAGATCGAAGCCTGGCCGCTCAATGGAAGATTGCCTAGCATCCGAATTATCGGATTGTTTGGCTAATCAAGGCTCTACGATTAAGAAAAAGGACGAAACCCACAAAATGGCTGAAGCTAACAAAGCATTCGCCCATTACAAGTGGTAACAGGAGGCATCCCTTATGACAAAAAACAGACCCGAAGGTGAAGATCTAAAAAGAGTCCGTAACATCGGAATCATGGCTCACATCGACGCAGGAAAAACGACCACAACAGAGCGTATTCTATTCTACTCCGGCCGTACACACCGCATTGGAGAAGTTCACGAAGGCGCTGCGACAATGGACTGGATGGTGCAGGAACAAGAGCGTGGAATCACGATCACTTCTGCAGCAACAACAATATTTTGGCATTACGGCGATCAAGATTACAAAATCAACATCATCGATACTCCTGGCCACGTTGACTTCACAATTGAAGTAGAACGTTCCTTACGTGTTCTCGATGGCGCTGTGGCTGTATTCTGTTCTGTTTCTGGCGTTGAGCCACAATCAGAAACAGTATGGCACCAAGCAGATAAGTATGGCGTTCCTCGTATCGCATTCGTCAATAAGATGGATAGAACAGGGGCTGACTTCTTTGAAGCTATCAACACAATGCGCGAAAAGTTGCATGCAAATGCAATCCCTGTCCACTGCCCTATCGGTGCAGAATCAGGATTCCGCGGGATGGTAGACCTCATCACAATGCGCGCTTACTTGTTCAACGATGAAACAATGGGTGCGAAGTGGGACGAAGAAGAGATTCCTGCAGACCTTCTCGAGCAGTGCCAGAAGATGCGTGGCGAACTCTTAGAAGAGTTGGCAACGATCGACGAAGAGAACGAGACATTCATGACGAAAGTTTTGGAAGCTCCGGACACCCTAACAGAAGCAGAAATCAATGCTGTTATCCGTAAAGGCGTATGCTCAAACAAATTCAATCCTGTTTTGTGCGGTTCTGCCTTTAAAAACAAAGGGGTTCAGCAATTACTGAACGCTGTTGTTGCATGGATGCCTTCTCCTCTTGACCGTCGTCAAGTGTTAGGGATCGATCTTAAAACTGACAAAGAAATCGTCATCACTCCTGCGGATGATCAACCGTTTAGCGCGTTGGCATTCAAAGTCATGACTGACCCTTATGTTGGCCGTTTGACTTACGTCCGTATCTACAGCGGAACGTTGGAAAAGGGGATGACGTTGTTGAATTCAACAAAAGACAACAAAGAACGTATTTCCCGTCTAATCGAGATGCATGCTAATCAACGTAAAGAACGCGAAGAGTTCTTTACTGGTGACATCGCCGCTTGCGTTGGCCTAAAGAATACAAGTACTGGAGACACTCTTTGCTCGCCAGAAAAACCTGTATTGTTAGAGAAAATGGAGTTCCCTGAACCTGTTATCTCCATGGCAATCGAACCAAAGTCGAAGCCTGATCGTGAGAAATTGTCAATGGCACTTTCTTCTCTTTCAGAGGAAGATCCTACTTTCCGCGTTTACACAAACGAAGAAACAGGACAGACGATCATTGCCGGTATGGGTGAGTTGCATTTGGACGTCTTACACGACCGTATGCGCCGCGAATTCGGTGTTGAAGCGAACGTAGGTAAGCCACAAGTTTCTTACAAAGAAACCATTACAATCGCAGGAAAAACCCAAACGAAGTTCGTCAAACAGAGCGGTGGCCGTGGACAATACGCGCACGTCGACCTGGAAATCGAACCAAACGAAAAGGGCAAAGGCAACGTCATCGAAAACAAAATCGTTGGCGGCGTCATTCCAAAAGAATACATCCCTGCGGTTATTAAAGGGGTCGAAGAAGGTTTGGCAACTGGCATTCTTGCTGGCTACAGCCTCGTCGATGTCATTGTCCGCATCGTATACGGTTCTTACCACGATGTTGACTCTAACGAAATGGCGTTTAAAATCTGCGGATCGATGGCGCTTAAGGATGCTGCACGTAAATGTAAAGCAATCCTGTTAGAACCTATTATGAAAGTCGACGTTTCTACGCCAGACAATTATATGGGAGACATCATTGGTGACCTTAACAGTCGCCGTGGACAGATTATGGGTCAGGAAAGCGTAAAAGGCCGGGTTGTTATCTGTGCTGAAGTGCCGTTGAGCGAGATGTTTGGATACTCCACAACACTCCGTTCAAAGTCATCAGGGCGCGCCACCTATACGATGGAACCAAGTCATTTTGAACGTGTTCCATCGAAAATCCAAGAAGAAATCGTGAAGAAGTAGGACTTAGCCAGCTATGACGAAACAAGATAAAAAACAATCACAGCCTAAAACGGCAGCGAGACAAAAGATCCGCATCCGCCTAAAAGGTTACGACCAGCGTTTGCTGGACCGTTCGACTCAAGATATCGTTGAGACGGCAAAGCGCACAGGCGCTGGCGTTGCAGGACCGATCCCTCTTCCTACAAGAAAAGAGATCTTCACTGTACTACGTTCGCCTCACGTCGATAAAAAGTCGAGAGAGCAGTTTGAAATTCGTACGCACAAGCGTTTGATTGACATTTTGAATCCAACAGGAAAAACGATTGACGCCCTAAAGACGTTAACTCTTCCTGCTGGCGTTGATATCAAAATCAAAGCGTAAGCGTTACAATTCAATCGTGTACGTTCGAGGCAAACCTACGGGTTTGCCTCTTTTTTTTCTTTCAATTAAAACAATTTTTTGACATATATCTCTGCATTATCCATAACAATTAGTAACAACATAACACCTAACACGAGGTAGTTCTATGGCTGCAGAAGTAATCACTTCCCCTCTTAATACTTTCAAAAATCTTAAACTTAACGAAAAAATTTCTTCTCTCAAAGAAGAAGCTGTTTATGGCTTTGGAGTGCGAGGCAATAAATTTGTTTTAGTACAAAATGACGATCCCTTCCTAAAACGCATCTGGTTCAGCGTCCTAAAATTCTTCGGCGCGATTAAGACAGAAGACGATGCTATCAAGGAATTAAAAACCTTCTCATTGACCCATTTTAACTCCAAAGAATACAAAGACTGGGCACAAACCGCGCAAAAGCTTTTACCTTCACAAGTTACCGCTCTTATCACAAAAGAAAAAAAGGAAAAAGAGGGAATTAAACGTGCTGAAGAAGCATCCAAAAAAATAGGAACTGAAAGTAAAGAAAAAACTAGAACAATTCGAGCGAAAAATGGGAAAATCAAAGAATTAAAAAATAAAATTGTCGCACTCGAATTACAAGCCGATCAAGCCAAATCAAATATTGATCAGCTTAAAGCTGTTATCACAAAACTAAATCCTAAATTCAGCTTTGATTCTTCCGAAATGGCAGCTTGGATGAGTAAAAAAGGAATTGCTGTCGAAAGGATAATCGAAAATGCTCTTACTTCTGTAAAAGCTAAGGCAAGCCATCCACAAGTAGAAGCAACCGCATCCACTACGACTAGCTAAAAAAAACGACAATAACCACACCAAGGACCTTAATGACGAATTTTTGTCGTTGGGGTCGTTAGTGTCATTAATGTCGTTTACCCATTATTCTTTTTTCCAGATTCTTCCGTTTATGATCGTACGAAATTGATCGCCTGATGCATATTCGGCATGCATTTGGTAGTCGCCGTTGTCGACAAGCTCATAGACTTCAAAGCCTTCAAAGTTGTCCTTTCCACGAAATTCCCACGCAATTTTTTTAGGGTCAATGACTCCTTTTCCACCAACGCGCACCATCTGATCATTTTCGATCCATATTTCGAATGATGTGCTATCCACAGGAGTCACTTCAACGACGTTAGTAACTTTATCATCGATCCCACTTAATTCTACTGTTTGTTTACAACGGAGAGGAAACCCTTCGGTAGGAAGCTGTTCAATTTCCCAACGGGTATAAAAATGAATAGTTTCAGGGGATGCACTAAAAGAAACGGTTCCCTCTCCAAGCCATATGCCAGGAACAAAAAGAAATTGGTGTTGCGTCATTAGAACATGAACCTCCGGCTATAAATGCTTTGTAAAATTCCTAGCGCCATCATCGTCGCCAATACTGAGGAGCCTCCATAAGTAATTAAAACGAGGGGAACGCCAGTAATGGGGAGAAAGCCGGTCATCATCCCAATATTTACTAAGATATGCATGGCTAGGTAAACAGTGATACCAGCAGACAGGAGACGACCGAAATGGTCTTTAGCGACAGCCGCTACTTGGAAACTAAAATAGATCAATGCATAAAAAAGAACCAGCAGAAAAAGGAGACCTAAAAAGCCAAATTCCTCTCCAAACGCAGGAAAAACAGAGTCCGTATAAGGCGCAGGAAGCCATCCTCCCCCAGTGAACTCGCTTTTGTGCCAGCCGGTCCCCGTTAATCCTCCGACACCAATCGCCGTTGCCGCCGCTTTCTGATGATGCGTATTGGGATCGAGACGATCGAATTGGTATTCTTTGAGAACAGTTGTCGCAATGGGACGCGCCTCTTCGTGTGTGATGATATTAAGAAAAAGAAGCGCGACGCAGACAACCATTAGGCCCCCCATCCAAGACATGACCTTCACTACGGTCGAATTGATATCTCCGAAATAGAACATCACCAAAGTGATCGGAAATAGGACGAGCGCAGTGCCTAAATCTGGCTGTTTGAGAATCAATAGAAAAGGAATCCCAACGATGATTCCGCTTAAAAATGCGGTGCTGAGGCTTTCAGACTGATTTTTTCTGCGCTCCAAAAACCAGCTTAAAGAGATCACCACAATCAATTTCGCACACTCCGACGGCTGGAAGCTTGCACCAATCAACGGGATGCGGTACCACCGGTGCACACGTTGGATGGAATCTGTAAAAAAGAGGCCGACAAGAGAAAATAACATGAGGGCATACAAAATCCACGTCCACTCTCGTAGTTTGTTGTAGTCGAATCCCGCAAAAAAGATGAAAATGCCGGAACCGATCACAAACCATTGAATCTGTGTTTTCACAACAGGTGTGAAAAAACCTTCTTCGATCCCATCGGGCGTGGTAATCACTGTATTGGCAGAAATGATTAATAGGCTTGCCAACATCAGTAGAGCGATAATAGGGAGAACGCGAAAATCAATACGAGATAAATAACGATAGCTCCAAAAAGTCATGAAGGTGGTCCTATGCCATTTGCGAAATATAGTGAATATTGTATCATGCGTGACATGAAAGTCAATCACGTACATTTTGCTACAATAGAATCGACAAACCGTTGGGCAATGGAGCACGCTGCGACATTTAATCCCTTGGTATTGACTGTTATCACTGCAAGCGAACAAACGGCAGGTTATGGAAGACTAGGCCGCTCATGGCTCTCTCCTGCAAATGAAAATCTCTACGCGACGTTTTGCCTCTCATTACCTCTTACCTGCAAGGACTATTCGCTATTGACTTTCGTGATGGCATTAGCAGCCGCGGAATTACTAAAGGAAAACGGTCTTTCCGCTCACATTAAGTGGCCCAACGACCTAATGATTAACGAAAAAAAAATTGCGGGTATCTTATGTGAAAGCAAAGTTATTAATGATGAACGTTTCCTTGCTCTAGGGATAGGGCTGAACGTAAATATTACAGCAGAAACTCTTAAAGCGCTTCAACGTCCTGCAACGTCTATGTCCGTCGAAACTAATCAACGATTTGATCTTAATCTTCTTTTAGAGTTGCTCACGCATCACTTTCTTTCCCACCTTGAAATTTTCCTCACCAAAGGATTTGTTCCTTTTGTTATAGCGATACGCTGCTACATGCAAATAGGACAATTCATCCGTTTTTCACATGGAAACCATCTCTTCGAGGGAACAATCCAACAATTTAATGATGATGGATCTCTATGTCTCTTACTTTCTGATGGAAGTGAACGTCTTTTTTTCTCTGGCGAAATCCTATATTAAAAAGATTTATTGCTGCTTTTTCACTCTTTAATTAAAGTATAAGATAGTCTTTATACACAAGTGAATTCAAAAATTGGCTTTTTGAGCATGTCAAAGCCCCGGGA
>CAYIYO010000058.1:0-11842 GCA_964367715.1 uncultured bacterium | reverse complement strand
CTATGCGCTTGAATATGCCAGCGAAGAGCTTCGTGGTGACAGGGAAATCGTCATGACAGCTGTTCAACAGTATGGCTGTACGCTTGAATACGCCAGCGCAGAGCTTCGTGGTGACAGGGAAATCGTCATGACAGCTGTTCGCCTGAATGGCGGAGCACTTCAATATGCAAGTGAAGAGCTTTGTGGTGAAAGGGAAATCGTCATGGCTGCTGTTCAGCAGAATGGCTGTGCACTTCAATATGCGAGCGCAGAGCTTCAGAATGAATGGTCTTGGTGCATAAAAAAATGCCCACGCCTTAAATGATGCCCCCTTGAGCGATTAGCAGAAGCCGTGTTCCGACACCTTCACTTTACGATATTGAGTATGTGATTACGCTGCCGGCTCTTTTACATTAGAAGAGGCTTGCTGATGTTGACGACTGAAGCGCATAAAGAGAGCGGTTGCGAAAAGAAAGCAGAGGGCTCCGAGTCCAATCACCCCCGTCGCTCCGATGATTCCACATAATAGACTTCCCATTGCAGGGGCGACGGCTCCGCGAATGCCCACAGATACTACATTTACAGTCGTAAAAAGGGAGCTTTCTTTTTCTTTTGCGAAGATGGGACCGGAAAGGTTCCAACTCATTTCACTTCCCGACTGCATGACCCCATAGCAAATGTAGGCCAAGTAAAGCCAGATTAAGTTAATTTTTGCGAGCAGTAACAGGACAGGAAAAAGGCAGGCAAGCGCCGTCACAGAAGCGCTAAAGCGAAAGATATCCACGCCCCCCATCCATCGTGCCCATGCGGGAGAAGCCAATGCGTAGGAAACTCCTTTACTCAAAGCTAATGCAACGGTGAGGTCAACATAAGAAAGGCCGAGCCCGTCAATAAAAAATAGGGGTAATGCTGGCTGAAATAGCATCAGTCCTGCACCTAAAACCATAAATGCACTCTGATAACGCGCGAAGTCGGGACGAGCAAGGATAAGACCCCATACATTTTTCCAGGGATCAACCACTTTTTCTTTTATTCCGCGCTCTTCTTTGTGTGGAGTCAGACGTGATACCACAGGAAGACGTAGTAGCAAAGGTGTTGCCAAAAGAGAAATTAAGCCGACGACAGGAAAGAGCCAGCGCCATGCGTGTGGGTTGGAATCCAAAATAAAAGCAAAAGCAAAAGGAAAGAGTGCTCCACCTAAATATCCTAAGGAAGATCCGTAGGCAAAAATATTTTTATTTTCCTGTTCCGATAAGTTTTGTTTTAGCATTTCCATCCATGCAGGGACAATCCCCACCACAAATGTCATGTAGACCGCGGAAGAAAAGATGAAAAAGTAGGCGCTGTCTACAAAAGGATAGAGGAAAAATAAAAGTACGCCCAAAATTCTAGCCGATAAAATATTTGATTTTAAGCGTTCTGGCTGCGCGATGATAAGAGAACTCCAATACATAGAAAAAATAGAGACGAGAGGTTTGATAGCGATCAAAAGAGCCAACTGAAATGGACTAAGATGGAGATCCTTGTATAAAATGAACGTGAGAATATTATAGATTCCCCATAGAGGAGTATCTAATATTCGTGTGGCGAGATAAGCTGTTCGTGTATTTTTTTGTCTTAAAGGGTTCATTTTAAAATTTTAAATAGATATTTTACATTCCCTCTATTATACACCAGATCGACTGATTGCTTGAAGTAAAATATTTTATTACTTTTTATCTTGCGATTCTTCTATTTTTTTAAAGTAATTGTACCGTTGGGCGAAGGTGGTTGCGATACCGGAGACACTTTGATTGAGCTCGTTGATAAGCTTATTTTCAGGAACCCCATTTAAAGAGGACATTTCCCATGTGATCGCTTGGATTCCCACCCCTTCATCAAAGGCAACGCGATCGAGTTTAACCGATTCAAAAAGGCGCCCTTCTACAGAGTAGACGTATCCTTTGGGAACTTGATAGACCGTGACTATCATGTTAAAATAAGGAAGGGGTGTTAAAGAGGAATCGGTATAGTCGTCTGGATTCAAATCGTATTTTTTGAATACATCTTCGACGAGATGCTCGAGACTATTTTCACTGATGTTGAGGGTTGATTCTTTTGGTAGAGAGAGATCTAGCTGAACAGGGATATGGCGAGGCAGATTGATAAGGTGATCGCCTCCTGCCCAGTCCCCTGTTGAAGCTTCATCTTCGGTGACAAGACCTTCGCGGGCGATGACACCTGGATGATTGTAATTTTTTGGTCCTTGCATAGGACGTGCCTGCCCTTGGATGCTACCCCCGTCCTTTTCATCACTCAATTTTAGAGAGGGTGTTTTCATCACATCTGATGAAGATTGTGATTGAGGGATCACAGAAGTTTTATGGTGAACAGGTTCCGGTTGGGTTGTGGGCGCAGTGCGTTGGGGAGGTTGAACGTCTTGTCTTGGCATAGTGTTTGTCGGCATGTTAACTGCTGGCATATTAATCGAAGTGTTTGGGTCGGCTGCCAAGAGGGTTGTCCCGATAAGTAGCGGAATGAACATAGAAGCTCCTATATTTTTTTTAATTGTGTCGGAGTAATTGGCTGTGGGGCCGCCGCTGGTAATGCAGAAGGGATCAATTGAAAAGAGCGGATAAAACGCTCGAACTCTTCGTCGTTTACATTCCCCTTCTTTGAGATTCGCGTGAGAATGTAAAGAGTTTTGTCGGCGACAAAAGTGATTCCTTCAATGTGATTTGTTTTACCGTTATCGATTTGAAACTTCACAGATTTTCGTCCTTGAAATGTCGTTTCATCCATAGAAACTAAGGCATTTTGTCCGTTTGAAGAGACCATATCCGTCACCGTATTGGTAAGGATGCGATCATCTTTCTCTGGATTGAACTTTTCAGTGAAGTTAACCGAGGTAATCATATAGATTGTGGAGTCGAGCTGCTCGGAAACATAGATATTGTAACGACGGACGGATTGTGTGTAGGGATCTTGGGAAGATTCCGCCACATGTCGTGGATGAAGAGGAAAAAGCGCTTTAAATTTTTCTGTTGGAGCTGTGAACTCTTTCCATTCCCCGTACGCCCCTTTATCTTCTATTGGTGTGATTGACTCGTTAGTAGAGAGGGGTGTATAGGATCCAACAAAGCGATAGATAACAAAAATCGCAATGATCGCCACTAGGGCATACAATGTTACTGTTGAACGGGGCATCTTCCATCTCCTAAGAATACGGTCTTTTTTCCTTATAAAGAATTTTATTAAATAGGCAAAGCGGATTCTCCCTTTTCCTTTTCTTTGAAATCCTTTATATTGACCTTTTTATTGGAGAACTATTTTTGGAATATACCGACTTACAAACTGATAATGGCATTACAGTAAAAATGTTTTATGGATGCCCCCTCTCTATAGAACTTAAAACGCAGTTGGGGCGTAGCCATTTGTGGAAATTGGCACAGATTGATAGTCACAAAAACAAAGATATTCCTATCGTTATCCGCCATCAAGATAAAGAGTACTTTGGGAATTACCTTCAAGGCGAGCCCGTTACCGTCGCTTCAGTTGAGAAGGAAGAAAAGCAGCTCCACAATAAAATTCGCGAATTTTGCCCTGACTTTGCGAGTGACACCTTAACCTTTACCTTATTCTCTATTGTATTGATCAAATGACACAAAAAAATATTATCTTAGGCTCGGGCTCTCCTCGAAGAAAAGAGATACTCGACTATTTTTCACTTCCTTATATCCAGAAGACCTCTTATTTTGACGAAGATTCTGTTCCTTTTCAGGGCGAACCACAACGTTACGTCTTGGAGCTTTCGTTAGGCAAGGCTTTAGCTATTGCTAAAGATGACCCCAAAAGTGTGATCCTTACCGCCGATACGATTGTTTACCGTGAAGGGCGTATTTATGGAAAACCTGAAAATGAAGAAGCTGCATTTGAATCTTTAACGTCTTTAATTGGTCGTTGGCATTCCGTCTTTACTGGCGTCACACTCTTGCATGAAGGGGCCATTTATCAAGGGGTTGAAGAGACGAAAGTTCTTTTTAATCATTTGACAGAAGAACAGATAAGACACTATCATCGTAAAATTCACTGGCAAGATAAGGCGGGCGGATACGCGATTCAGATGGCGGGCGGCCTTCTTGTTAAGCGCATTGATGGATGTTACTATAATGTGATGGGACTCCCCATTAATACTGTACGCGCCTTACTTCGTGAAGTGAATATAGAGTTATGGGACTACTTAAAAAACGATTAATTTCCCGCAAGAGATCACAAACTCAGGCACTATCATGGCAAACTCCCCACTTCTAATGATTACTTTATCCGCTCTAATGGCAACAACAATACCACTGCATACGGAGGAGGCTTCTGCTGGACAGATACTCTATCTTATGAAAGGAGGGAACATCAACCGGTCCTTGGATTTGTATATGGAGTATGCAAAAGACAAAGGCCAACATGATCTTGATCTCCTCCGCGAGCTTGGCTTATATATCCTTGATAACGGAGCGAGTTCCAACAAAACGGAAATACAGATGTTAACCCTTTTTGGAGCGGGCATCTCTGTTCACGAGAAGACACTTTACATTTTGGAAAGCGGAATTCAACGGCAAGAGCCTGAATTGCAGATTATCGCATTGAATATGTTAGCACGTTATCAAAATGATGATGCAGACCATGCGTTGCTAACGGCGATGCGCTCCAATTTTGTGATGATACGCCTCGAAGCAGCCTTCCATCTCTGTCAAAAAAAGCATCCTCAAGCAATTGCCCATGTTGAGGCGTTGATGCAGAAAGTGCCGCCTGAAATTCATCCTATCTTCCCTCCCCTCTTTTCGCTCGTTGGGAATGAACAAGCCATTCGAAACCTTAAGCGACTAATGAATAATTCGGATAGCAATGTTCGCGTTGCAGCAGTGATGAGTGCGGCGAGTCACCAGCGCGATGACTTACTCCCAATGATTCGTACACTAGCAACGCAGCATGACATCGCACAACAGGAAGCGACAGCCTTTGCATTGGGGCAATTACGTGATGAGTCTTCCATAAAAAAACTACAGCAACTAACCCAATCGAAGACAAAGCACGTCCGCCTTGCTGCCCATTTTTCTCTTTATCTATTAGGAGAAAAAAGCTCACTTAACTATTTGGTGGCACAGGCAAAAGAGCGGGATCCCTATGCAATTACTCTATTAGGGAAAATTCCTGGACAGGAAGATGTGCTTGCAGAATTATTGTCGATTCCAGATCTCACCATTCGCACAAACGTCGCCTTAGCATTGCTAGAGAGAAAGGATTCGCGCTGTCTTAAGGCCATCGCTGAAGTGTTAGTGCGAGATCCTCGAGACCTCGCCTATGTCAAGCAGAGTTCTTTGGGAAAAAGTTTACATGCGTGGAGAGTGATTCCTTCTGCGGAAGAAAATATTAAAGAAAACCCTTATCTTCGGGAGCTTTCTTTGGGAATGCGTGAGGAAACGTTGGTGAAAGCACTGGAGCTTCCTGAAAAAGATTTTCTAGCGCTGGCACAGCTTATGTTTGAGCTACATCAAAATGAACTTGTTCCTAGCTTGGTCCGTCTACTAGAAAATGTTGCCTCCCCTTCAGCGATTAACCTTTTAAAGTTTTATAGCCAGAAAACGGGTGCTCCTTTGATTCGAAACTATTGCAACCTCGCCCTATACCGCCAAAAGGAAGAAGGGCCTTACTACGAAAATCTAAAAAAATGGATCAATGATCAGCATAATATTGACCTTATCCGTTTCCGTCCCTTTATCCCTATGCAAATGCGGGATGAAAAGTCGAAATACCAACTAACGCCGGAAGAAACATCGCGCCTTTTGGTCGAATCGTTTGAAAGTCTTATTGAAGCGCAGGACGAACGCGGCATTGATATCTTACTCCATGCAATACGTTACGGAAACAGCAACAATAAATATGCGTTGGCGGGGTTGTTAATCCATGCGACGCTTTAGTAAAATTCTCGTCACTTTATTTTTTTTCGCTCCTCTAGGACAAGTATGCGTGGGGAAAATTCCCGATATACAGATAGAAGATGCGGTGCGAGAAGGGATAGCGATTGATCTGCGCGAGCCTGTTTATGTTGATGGGATCCTTAAAACGAATAAAGGCGGAGTCATCACCGGTCCTTCCTTGCGTATCCAAGCAAAAAATATCGTTTATAAAAGGCGTACGGTTGATGAAGCAAAAATTGAGCACATTGAGGCCGATGATGAGTTGATGATAGAATTTGGCGATTACGTCTTTGTCGGCGAGCGGCTGGAGTATGATCTTCAAACAGATACTGGGATTATCTACTGCGGAAAGACCTCTGTTGAGCCATGGTTTTTTGGTGGAGAAACAATTGTCCTTCACTCCGATAAAAGCATTACGGTAAATAATGGCTTCATTACAACTTCTGAAGGAACAGATCCTGAGTGGATCATTCAATCTGATGTCTCCAACCTCTCGTGTCGCCGCTATTTGACCGCGCAAAATGTCCATGTTAAAGCGTTTAATATTCCTTTCTTCTGGCTTCCAAAATTAAAGATGGATTTGAACACTATCTTTGATTCTCCTGTTCGTTACGAGTGTCGCTTTGGTGGGCAGCAAGGACCTGTTGCGCGGATGATATATGAAGTGTTTTCGTGGCAACGGCTGCAGACTTTTTTGCGATTGGAATACCGCTTAAAGCGTGGTCCAGGTGGAGGCATTGAGACCTATTTTTTGTCGAAGGATCACAAACAGCGCTTTGATACCATCAGCTACATCGCACGCGATACAGCGATTGAAGAGCCTCATGAAAAAGTGCGGTACCGATTCGAAGGAATCTATCGCCATGAACTTAATGATGACCGCACTTCAATCAACTTCTGCTACGACAAGTTGAGCGACAAAGACATGGCAGAAGACTATAACGATACTAGCCTCGATATTCCTGAAGCAGGACGAACAGAGTTTCATCTACGCCACCAAGAAGACAATTCGATCACCAACTTTTTGACACGTATTCGCATTAACAGCTTTCAAACGATCAAACAAGAAATTCCAACCCTCACCTGGCGCTCGCGTCCTTTAAATATTGGCAATACAGGAATCATCAGCGATACCTATCTTCAAGGCGGCTACCTCGACTACGACTACGCCAATGATATTCTTGATGTTCACGATTACAGCTCTACCCGCTTTGCTCTTAAGCAACAGTTTTACAAGCCTGTCACCTTTGCAGGAATCACCGCGACTCCGGAGGCAGGCTTTGTTGCGATCCATTACGGCAACAGCCCTCAAAAAACTGCAGAAGATGTGGTATCCGGACTCTTTGGTTGTCAGGTAAACACCCATTTCTATCGACGCTATCAGAATTGGAAACACGTTGTTCAACCTTATTTAAATTACCAATACTACACCTATCCAAATACAGGACCCAACGATCACTTCATCTTCGATATCAACGATGGATGGTACCGCCTAAACATGTTAAAATTTGGAGTAGAAAATAGCTTTTATTTTAAGGAAATTGGCGGATGCTGCATCCATCGGATCCTTAACGTCAATGTGTATGGAAATGCCTTCTTCCACACAAAAACCGTTCCACAAGTTTTCCCGAAAGTTTATGCAAACATCTCCTTTAACTCCTTCCGCTACCTGCGCCATACGGTAAATAGCGCATGGAATATGCAACAAAATGAACTTGACTTTTGTAACATTCGCGCCGACTGGACAATCACGCACGACCTCGCCGTCGCCCTAGAATACCGCCATCGCGGTCCTTACGATTGGAGAAAAGTTGACCACAATAACTTCATCTTAGACTCCTATCGTTCGATCGAAGAACTGTTCTTTTCTCAACTTTCTGATCGACGCGACACACTTTTATTACATTCTTTTTTTCGATTCCATCCTCTATGGGCAATTGAATACCAAGTGCGTCATGGATGGAACCGCCGGTTTGAGCCGCGTTATACCGAATACCAAGCAGATTTGCATACGTATCTAGGCTCGGCATGGAAACTTAAGGTTTCTTACCAATACCGGGAAGATGACCACCGGATCGCCTTTTACTTCACATTGGGCGCTCCGCGACCCAATGGCGTGCCATGCAAACCGATTCCTTGCATTGAATTCTAAGGTATCAAGAGCGTGAAAGCTCATTTAATACAACTTGTGTTCTAACTCTATATTTTTTAGAATATACACAAGTGAATTCAAAAATTGGCTTTTTAAGCATGTCAAAACCCCGGGATTCACCGATCGAAAGTCGGTTCATATTATTAATATTAAACGACTTTCGATCGGTGAATCGCGGGAGCTTTCACATCGCTTAAAAACCGATTCTTGATTTCACTTGTGTATAACCTGTTGGGAGTCCAGGGATCCCATCTGCAGCCCGAGACCCTATGCTCCTCGGTATAGAACTACCCGAAATAAACTCCAGCTACAAAGTGATAAACGATGGATATTTTAGTCATTGGCACCGGATATGTCGGTCTTGTAACAGGAACCTGCATGGCGGAAATGGGCCATCACGTCACCTGTCTCGATATTAATGCAGAAAAAATTGCTCTCTTGCAAGAAGGGCAAATTCCTATCTATGAACCAGGTCTTAGCGAACTCGTGGTTCGCAATGAACGTGCTGGCCGCCTTTCTTTTACCACAGACTACAAAACTGCCGTCGCCGATGCACGCGTCTGCTTCATTACTGTCGACACTCCTGTCAGTGCTGAAGGAACCGCCGACCTACGCTTTGTCAAAGCAGTAGCAGAAGCCATCGGTCGTCAAATGGAAGGCCCTCTTCTTGTCGTCAACAAATCAACCGTCCCTGTAGGAACGGCAGCTTTGGTCAAAGCAACCATTCGTTCGATCTTAGAAGATCGTAAGGAAAATTTTGAATTCGATGTCGTCTCCAATCCGGAATTCCTAAAAGAAGGCAACGCCGTCAACGACTGCATGAAACCTGCACGCGTTGTTGTCGGATCCGACTCTCCACAAGCAACAGAGATCATGAAAGAAATTTATGCGCCTTTTATGCTCAGCCGTGACAGACTGATCATCATGGACATTGCCTCGGCCGAAATGACAAAGTACGCTGCCAATATTATGCTCGCCTCACGAATTTCCCTTATGAATGAATTGGCCGGACTATGCGAACTCTCTGGTGCAAATATTGATAAAGTGCGGATGGGAATCGGCACAGACGATCGTATCGGCCACAAGTTTTTGTATGCCGGGATCGGCTTTGGAGGCTCCTGTTTCCCTAAAGATGTAAAAGCATTAAAGTCCTATGCGCAAGAAATGGGATATCCGACAGAAATTTTAGATGCTATCGAAACCGTTAACTCTCGCCAAAAACACGTAATTGGAAAAAAAATCATAAAATATTTTAACGAGGACCTTGAAGGCAAGACGATTGGTATCTTAGGGCTTTCTTTTAAACCCGATACAGATGACATGCGCGAAGCCTCTTCACTTGTTTTAATAAAAAAATTACTTGACTCAGGAACACGCCTCCGCCTTTTTGATCCGGTCGCAATGGAAAAGGCAAAAGAACTTTTTTATGGAGAAGAACAGATTCATTGGTGCGTCGACGAATACGAAACCGCAGAAGGTGCCGACGCCCTTGCTCTTGTCACAGAATGGAAACAGTTCCGCTTTCTTGACTTCGCTAAAATAAAACAAAAGATGAGGGGACGCGCATTTTTTGATGGCCGTAATCAATACTCTCCAGAAAAAATGGCAGAATTAGGATTCGATTATTTTAGCATCGGGAAAAATCCAGTCTACAGCGATGCATTCTGCGAGTTGCGCCAATGATTGATATTTTAAAAATAAAAAAAGATCTCATCGAAGCACGGCTAGACACTCTCGTTGCAGAAAAAAATGTCCCTTATAATACTCTATTTAAAGCCGCACGCTACTCCCTTCTTGCAGGAGGAAAACGCCTGCGTCCACTTCTAGCCTTGACAACAGCAGAAATTTTTGGGGCATCGACAGAATCCGCTCTCAATGCTGCTTGTGCGTTAGAAATGGTACACACATACTCCTTAATCCATGACGACCTTCCTTCTATGGATGATGATGATTTACGTCGCGGAAAACCGACCCTTCATAAAGTATATCCAGAATCTCATGCCGTCCTTGCAGGCGACTTCCTTCTCACCTACGCTTTCGAAGTCATTGCCTCCGACCCTCTTCTTTCTCCCACACAAAAAACAGCGCTGATCTCCATCTTAGCACGAAATGCGGGGGCGCAAGGCATGATTGGTGGTCAGCTTCTTGATATCGAATCGACAGGAACCCCCATCACTGTCAACGAACTAAAAACGATCCATCAATTAAAGACAGGAGCACTCCTCTCCGCTGCTGTGGAGTTTGGTGGAGTGATCGCCAATGTTGAAAATAGCGGACGACAATTATTGAGAACATTTGGATATGAAATAGGCCTGGCCTTTCAGATCATCGATGATGTATTGGATATCTCTTCAACAGCAGAAAAAATGGGAAAAACGGTTGCCTCCGACAAAGCAAATAATAAAAGAACTTACGTCGACCTCCTGGGAATCGACCAAGCAAAAGTTGCAGCAGAAGAATTATTTCATTCCGCCAAAGCAGTACTAGCACCTTTGAATGTTAACACTGCACCTTTATTGCACCTCGCGGATATGCTAGTTAACAGGGATAACTAAGATATACACAAGTGAAATCAAGAATCGGTTTTTAAGCGATGTGAAAGCTCCCGGGATTGATCGATCGAAAGTCGTTTAATATTAATAATATGAACCGACTTTTGATCGGTGAATCCCGGGGCTTTGACATGCTCAAAAAGCCAATTTTTGAATTCACTTGTGTATAACTAGAAGATGCTCACTGGTGTATTGTTTATGATTACTATACCACGGTTCGGATAAATAAATACTTGAAAAAAAATCATACTATCCTTTATTAATTTAATCAACCTGTACAATTGGAATCGATTCAATGAAAAAAACACCAATAGAATGGACCTCCACTCGCAATTCTGACGACCTTTGCTACACCGTACGACACATTCCCATTAAACGCAGTTTTGACATTTTTTTCAGTCTCTTGGCTCTTATATTAGCCTTCCCCTTTCTCCTTTTTATCTTTATCGGTATCAAATGCACCTCAGGAGGAGCCGTCTTTTTTTCTCATGAAAGAATCGGTCGGGGCGGAAAACGCTTTCACTGCTATAAATTCCGCACCATGTACCCCGATGCAGAAAAACGTTTGAGAGAAATTCTAAAGCAATGCCCTGAACGTAAAAAAGAATGGGATGCCTCCCACAAACTTAAAAACGACCCACGCGTCACTCCTATCGGTGCCTTTTTAAGAAAAACCTCACTAGACGAACTTCCTCAATTCTGGAACGTCCTTAAAGGAGATCTCAGCGTTGTGGGCCCGCGTCCTGTTGTCGATGATGAATTAAAAGTCCACTTCGGACCCAAAGCAGAAAAGATATTGTCGATTCGTCCGGGAATTACGGGATTATGGCAAGTATCGGGAAGAAGTGACACCTGCTACACAACACGTGTGATGCTCGATGAAAAATATGTCGACAACCGCTCTTTGATGCTCGACATTAAGCTGATCGCCAAAACCATCCCAAGCATGATTTTTTCAAAAGGCGCATATTAAATAAAAAGACAAACGACAATAATGACAGCAAGGACATTAACGACGCATAGGCTTCAACGTTGCGATCCTTATCGTTATTATTTTTTATTTATTTAACCTAAGTTGCGTATAATTATCACGGTGCTTTTGATAAGGTTTTCATCGCGGTAGCAATACTGGAGTTTGGCATTTGTGATGAAGTAGATAGCAATTTGCATCAGGCTCAAAGAGCCGGCATCTTACAGCGAAGGTCGGA
>CAYIYO010000057.1:0-11885 GCA_964367715.1 uncultured bacterium | reverse complement strand
GTAAAGTACATCACTAAAGATCAAGTCCCTCATCTTGTTGGAAAAGCTCAGATACAAGCATGTCCGAATGGATTGGTTCCAAACCTTTCGCGAGAACAAGTTCCAATGGTAAGTGCCGGCCAAGTTCCAAGTCTTTTGCGGGAACAAGTAGATTGGATAACGTGGGATCAAGTTCCAAGTCTTGAACGAGCAGAACAAATACAAGCATGTCCGAATCGATTGGTTCCAAACCTTTCGCAACAACAAGTTCCAAGTCTTTTGCCGAAACAAGTAGGTTCGATAAAGTGGGGGCAAGTCCCTTTTCTTGATGGAGAAGCTCAGATACAAGCTTGTCCGAATGGATTGGTTCCAAACCTTTCGCAAGCACAAGTTCCAATGGTAAGTGCCGGCCAAGTTCCAAGTCTTTCACGAAAACAAGTAAAATGGATAAAGTTGGAGCAAGTCCCTTTTCTTGATGGAGAAGCTCAGATACAAGCTTGTCCGAATGGATTGGTTCCAAACCTTTCGCAAGCACAAGTTCCAATGGTAAGTGCCGGCCAAGTTCCAAGTCTTTCACGAAAACAAGTAAAATGGATAAAGTTGGAGCAAGTTCCTTTTCTTGATCGAGAAGCTCAGATACAAGCTTGTCCGAATGGATTGGTTCCAAACCTTTCGGCACAACAAGTTCCAATGGTAAGTGCTAAGCAAGTGGAGTTTGTTAATTCAAAACTTATTGACAACATTAAAAGAGAGCTCGTACCTAATTTAAGTCCAGAGCAAATTGAAGTATTTGGAGCGCAAGGGTATAATCGATTAGATGATCAGCATCCACTGTGGGGGCGAATCGATGAAGCTCAAGAGGGCATCATTGCCGGTCTGGAAGTGGGTAAAGTTCACAAGATTTCTAAAGAGCAGTTTAAGTATCTAAAAAATGATGGAGCAATCAAATCCATTTCTAAGTGGGATTTTACCTACTTAACAAAAGAACAGCTTAAACATCGAAAAGAAGAACGGAGAATCTATATCTTTGCGGTGATCACCTTAGGGTTGTGCATGTCGATAATTTCTATTTTCGGTTATCTCTTTATTCCGGTAGTATGGGTATTTAGCACGGAAGGAAAGCGTAAATATAAGGCCTCACTCGATAATAACGTGTATCGTATGGTACACTTCTTTACGGAGTTCATCCCAGGAACACGTACGGAAGATGCTGCTTCCGCAGCAGCCTAAACGAAGGAAATGCTGTAATGTTTTCCCGTTCTGAAGGACCGTAATCGGTCACGGAAGAGATCACTTAAGGCGTGGGTATTGTTTTTATCTATTCATCGCGGCAGCGATGCAACAATAGTAGCCCAGGGTTGGCGCAAAGCGACTACCCTGGGAACAGATTAGAAGAAGAAATGCATTGCGGAAGCAATGCCACCAATCTTGAGAAAATTGCACCCAGCCTGGCAACGAGGGTTTTTAAATTCTTTCTTAGAGCACCCTACGATTGGTCTGCAGAAAACGGGATTAAAGGAGAGATATGCAGGTAACGGATCTTTTTTATTCTGATTATTTGCTACATCCTCTTTCTCGAAGGGCGCCCCGCACAGGCGCTCTTTTACAAATCCATTTTTCTAATGGAATGCATGGATATGCCGATTGTCATCCTTGGTACGAACTAGGGGATTTGCCTCTTCTACAGCAACTGTCTCTATTAAAAAACCGTTCGTTTGAAACTCCTTTGCTTACACGAGCACTCTATTTTTCACGTCTCGATGCGCAATACCGTTCCGAGAGAAGGCATTTGTTAGATGGATTAACCATCCCTTCTAGCCATTTCCTTATTTCTTCTACGAGACCAGATCCTCTGCAAATAAAAGCCGAAGGGTTTACGCACGTAAAAATGAAGGTAAAAAAAGAGACGCTTGAGGAGGCGATACGGGATGTTAAGTTATTATCAGACGCAGATCTCGTTGTGCGCCTCGATTTTAATCTCTGCTTATCCGAATCCTTGTTTTTATCATTTTTAGAAAAAATAACACCTTTTATTGGGAACATTGACTTTTTCGAAGATCCTTTTCCTTACGATGCTTCTCGCTGGAAGGCAATTCAGCAAGAAAGGGGAGTCGCCCTTGGGAGAGACCGGTTTAATGAAGGGGGAGGAACTGCCGCGGTTACAATTTGGAAGCCTGCTGTGGAAGAAGCGCCTGCCACGCAAGGACGTCTTATTGTGACCTCTTATTTGGATCATCCGATCGGCCAAGTGTATGCCGCGTATGAAGCTGCGCGACAGGGAACAACTCAAGTGTGTGGATTACTCTCTCATCGCGCTTATCAACCGACTCCTTTTAGCAAAGTATTGAGTGCAAAAGGTCCTTCTTTTATAAAAGGCGAGGGAACAGGATGCGGATTTGATGAATTGTTAGCTGAAATGGAGTGGAAGCGATGCTAATCGATTGGAAAAATGATGAATCCTATGTGCTGATTAATCCCAAAGCGGCAGTGGAAGATCAAGACCGAATTAAAAAAATGCTCCTTTCTATCGGACTTAAGGCGCATGTCTGGGTGGGGACCTCGGGGACGACAGGACCCTCCAAATGGATTGCGTTGTCGAAGCAAGCATTGCTCACTTCTGCAGCAAGTGTCAATGCGCACTTGTGCAGCACGCAACAGGATGTCTGGATCAATGCGTTACCCTTGTTTCATGTGGGAGGGGTAGGCATTTCCGCTCGAAGCTTTCTTAGCGGAGCAGAGGAAGTTCTCTTGCAGGACAAGTGGGATCCTGAATTGTTTTGTGCTGCTGCCACCCAACATCATGCGACGTTGTCGGCATTAACTCCCACGCAGTTGTATGATGTTATCAATAAAAAAATTGAACCACCTAAATCATTCCGCGCAGTCATTATTGGGGGAGGAGCGTTGAGTTCTTCTCTATACAAGTACGCACGAGAATTGGGATGGCCGCTATTGCCGAGTTATGGAATGACAGAGTGTGGATCCCAAGTGGCGACTGCACGTCTCGATTCTTTATTCGAAAATGCCAGTCCTCTCCTCCAGCGTCTTTCGCATGTTGAAGTGACAATGAATTCCGCAGGATGCCTCTGCATTCGTAGCCCTTCCCTTTTTACAATGGCAGCTGTGATTGAAAAAGGAAAAGAGCCAATCCTATTGGAAAGATCTCCGGACAAACCTTTTCAGACAGACGACCGAGGAGAAATTTGGGGCGATCACCTTTTTATTTTGGGGCGAGCGGATGAGATGATAAAGGTGAGTGGGGAGCGTGTCGACATGAGTCGTTTGAATCAGCTATTCGACGAAATAAAATTAACACACGCACTGGACGCCGTTCTCTCTCCTTTTCCTGACGAACGTCTGGGAATGATCGTGGGAATGAGAGTCGTAGCAAAAGACGAAGCAAGCGTCGATGGGGCAGTAAAGCAATACAATGCACGTGTTTTACCTTTCGAGCGCATTCGCCACGTGCATTATGTCGATACCATTCCTCGGACCGCCCTCGGAAAAATTATTTGTTAGGTTTGTCGGCAATAAAAAGTGTCGCAATCCCACCATGCAAAGGGATGGCGCGCGCATTTTCGTATCCTGCATCCTTGATCACAGCGAGCATTGTCGCAGGCGTAACAAAGTGATGGATACTATTGCACAAATATTGATACGCTTCTTGGTTATCCGTTATCAGCTTTCCCATCAGTGGAAGCAATGTTTTCAAATACATTTGATGTCCAAAGCGCAAAAAAGAATGTTGCGGACGTGTCAATTCCAAAATTCCCAATCGTCCTCCCGCCTTTAACACGCGAAAGGTTTCAGCAACACAACGGGCAGGCTCTTTTACATTGCGAATACCATAAGCGATTGTCACTGCATCGACACTACATTTAGGCAATGGAAGTTCTTGCGCGTCGCCTTGAATAAAGTCGATGGTGTGGTGCTTTTCAATTCGATTAGACGCCATTTTTTCTTTTGCACACTCCAACATCTGCGGACAAAAGTCGAGTAGTAACGCTTTAGAAGGAGAACAACTCTTCTTTAAAAAATTAAAGGCGATGTCGCCTGTTCCTGCACAAAGATCGAGCAATATTTCCGGATTTTTCTCTTTTCTCATTTCGTCGACAAGACGGCTATTCCATAGGCGATGCAATTGAAAGGAAAGAATGCTATTGGTGACATCATAACGCTTTGCAATGCTTCCAAAAAGGGCTTGAATGGTTTTGGGATCCGATTTTTCATAAGTAGTCATGATTATTTTTTCTCCTCTTTATCATCAGGATCACACAACGAACATCCAGAACGGGGCGTTCCACAGGAATTATCTTTCTTTTTATTTGGATCCCGCCCACAGGTGCCTCCCTTTATCTTTTGCTTGCCGGTAATTAAAAGTCCCAGCCCTAAAAAGCACAACGCAATGATAATGAAAATACCCGCAAAAAGTACGGTCTGTAAAAAGTTTTCCATATAAAAATTCCCCTTTTTCTCGATGATAACGAAGCGGAATGTTTTATTCTAGTGCGATTAATAAGGTGCTGACGCCATTGAAAACGGCATGCAGTGCATACGGTGCACTTAAGGACTGCTGTCGTTCATAGATAAAGCCTAGGTAGCTTCCCAAAATTGTTAAAGAAATAATCAATTCTGTATTGCCGATCCCCTGACTAGGAGAAAAATGGAAGCATGCAAAAATGAACGCGCTAAAAACAATAGAAAAAAATAGTCCAAAGCGCTGTTTAACCCATGTCTGTAAACATCCTCTAAAAATGAACTCTTCCAGAAAAGGGACAATTCCAACGATCCCAAACGAAACGACCCAAAAGAGAAAAGGGTCATTCAAAGATGCTTTTAGCTGTTTCACTGCCACCTGCTCCAAAGGAACGCGATCAAAAAACCAATAGGTGGCCATCGCAACCAATTGTCCAATCCCAACCACCAGTGGAAAAGCAACGAGCCAGGTGACGCCCCCCATTTTTATCCCTTCAATACAAGAAAAGAAATGAAATGCCTTGCTGCGCAAAATCGATCGTTTTTTATTTTTTCCTAAACAAAAATAAAATAAAAGAAGAGCAGCAGTGGTGAGTCCAATTAAAATAATGTTTAGCCATCCTTGCATCTCTTCAGAAACGGAAAGGGAGGCCGAAGAAGGAAAATTTCCGGTTTGGATCCATATAATCAGCATGAAAAGTGCCGGAACCATAACAAGGGGAACGCAAAGAAAAATAAAAAAAACTTTAACAACATCCATAAACGTCAGCGTTGTTTTTTCTTGTTCTTTTGGAAGGGTATAGTACCCGAGGTGATACGCGAAAAGGGAGGTGAGGCATCCAAAACAAAGAACGGTAATAATAAAAATAAAATTTTCTGTTGTTGTGGTTGACGGATGCATGTGTTAGATTATAACATAACAAATGGATAGATTTACAATTAAAAATCGGATATCTTTATACCAAGAGAATACCTTTTATGGTCATCGGCCTTATGTCTTATAAAGTAATTGCCACAGGCATGTCAGATGTTGGTCTTGTTAGAGAAAATAACGAAGATGTGTGGGCAGAACTCCCCGAACATCAACTTTATGTCCTAGCAGATGGAATGGGTGGCCATCGCGCCGGAGAAGTCGCTGCTTCAAACGCAGTCTCTTCTTTTTGCGATCTAATGGAAAAAATCTTTAACCATAAAAATAAAGAACTTTCTCTCAGCAAAATCAAAGACGCCATGCGTCAGGCTATCGAATTTGTGAATCGCATGTTACATGAAATGGGTAGAAATGATCCGCAACTGCGTGGAATGGGGACAACATTTTGTTGCATCCACTTTCACTCCAAAGGAATCGTCTTTGCCAATGTGGGGGACAGCCGCATCTATCGCCTACGCAACTATAAAATTCAACAGCTGACAAGAGACCACTCCCTTTTCCGCGATCTCGTGGAAACAGGGGAAATCGACGAAAGCCAAGCAAGCGAATTCCAATACAAAAATATCATCACCCGCGCTGTCGGAACAGAAGCCTCCGTTGAACCTTCCCTCTACCAGTCCGATGTCAAAGAAGGGGATATTCTTTTGCTTTGCACCGATGGTCTTTCGGATCATCTGTTGCCAGGAGAAATTGAGTGTATTCTCAATAAACTTCCCTCCACAGAAGCACAAGCCGATGCCCTTGTTGAAGAAGCCAAAAAGAAGGGTGGCAATGATAACATTACAGTCATCGTCCTTAAAGTTGAGGCGCTTCCTCTCCCATGAATCCCTCTATCTATCTCGATAATAATGCCAGCACACCGGTAGACCCTCGCGTCATTGAAGAAATGGTGCGTATTCTAACAACTGTAAAAGGAAACCCCTCTAGTGTCCACGCCGACGGCCAACACGCCATGAAGGAGCTAGCAAATGCACGCCAAAAAGTGGCCGCAGCATTTGGTGTCAAGGCGATGGAAGTGGTCTTCACTTCAGGGGCAACCGAAGCTCTCACGATGATTATAAAGGGATTTTTTGAAAAAAAACCTGGCGGCCATGCCATCACAACAAATGTTGAGCACGCTGCCGTCTATCGCTGCATGCAATGGGCACAAGAAAAGGGAGTAGAAATCACCTCCCTTGAAGTAGGACGCCGTGGCGCCCCGACACCAGAAATGGTGCGAGCAGCCATAAAACCTAACACACGTTTAATTATCCTCATGGCAGCGAACAATGAAACCGGAGTTCTCACCGACTGGAAAGCCATTGCTGCAGTTGCCGAAGAAGCAAAAATTCCTCTCGTTATTGATGGTGTTGCGTTATTAGGAAAAGAAGAAATCACCATTCCCCCTGGGGTATCCGCTATCTGCTTTAGCGGACATAAAATTCATGCATCGACCGGAGTCGGCGTAGCAATTATTCGACGCAAGCTTCCGTTAGAGCCTTTGATTATTGGCGGAGATCATGAGTTTGGACGACGAGGCGGAACACAGAATCTTCCCGGGATCCTAGGAATAGCAAAGGCAATTGAATTGTTAAAAGAAGAAATGCCAACAGCAATTCCTCGGATGCGAAAACTGCGCGATCGTCTAGAAGAAGGGATCCGCGCGCTTTTTCCTCCTCTGATTGTGAATGGAGAAGGTCCTCGTACAGCGAATACCTTAAATGTGCAATTTCCTGGAGTCGAAGGGGAAGCGTTACTGACACTATTAGATCGACAAGGAATCTCTGTCAGTCATGGATCCGCCTGTGCGTCAGGAGCGCTTGAGCCTTCTCGTATCCTTCTGAATATGGGATTAGGTCAGGACGAAGCCAGCAGCTCGATTCGTTTGTCTTTAAGCCGCATGACCACTGAAGAAGAAATCGAGCGCGCGATCACCCTCATCGGCACGACTGCAAATAAACTCTCCAGCAGAAGTTGATTTGCGGTCCCGTTCACGAAATAGACGCACACAGTGTCTTTGCGATAAGGGCATGATAGAGAAGCCCCTTCGAACCCAAGCCAGAAAATACCCAGCAACGAGGAGTAATCGCTTTTACATAAGGCATGTGCTGAGGTGCCGACGCGCGTACGCCGGTCATACACCGTAAAGGTTGTGCGTGAGCAAATGCAGGGTACATTGCACATAGCTTTGGATGCAATAACGCCATCGCTCTTTCTATATCAGGTCCAGCATCGCTAAAATGCCGTTCAAAGGTCGACCCGACGAGGCAGGTGTTTGTGATAGGATCGGGCAACAGGTAGACTTGAGAGTTCACTGCAGTGCGTGGAAGAGGTACTCCTTCTGGCCACGCAAATTCTAAAATTTGCCCCTTAATGCGTGTTAAAGGCAAATGGGAAAGCTCCGGCAGCAGTTGTGTGTCAGCTCCTAAAGCGATAATAATAAACGTATACGCATCCAACTCTTGCAGGCTGGCCAAACACCGCTTCTCGAATTGCACTCCTTTAGATTCGCATAACATCCACAATCCTTTCATATAAAGCAAAGGATCGACAGTAAGTGCCGACGCAATAAAAATTCCAGGCGCATCGGCTACTCCAGGAGCCCATTCTTGACACTCTGTGCTTTCTAGCCAGCGAATATCAGAGAAAGTTTCAGCCGCTTCACGAAAGTGTATGTGTTGTTCTTCGGTGAGGATGGGGCGAAGAAGTCCTCTCTTTTTATAGGTAGGCATTCCTAAAATTTCTGACGATTTATCAAGTAAATTTTTTGATTCGAGATAGGCCTCTTGTCCTTTCCAATTCAGCTTGGAGCGGCTTCCGGCATAGGCGTGGAGAAGGCCTGCAGCGACGCCCGAAGCGCCCGCTCCGATCCCTGTTTTGTCGAGGATCGTCACTTCCGATTCAGGATATTTCTCTTTAAGGAACCATGCAGAGGCTAAACCTGCAAATCCTGCGCCTATAATCGCTATTTTCATTGTCGTTCTTTTAATAATTATTTAAAGTATACACAAGTGAATTCAAAAATCAAATTTTGAACCACGAACGGTATAGTAGGATAGCACACTTTAAAGCTTCAGAGAAGGGATTTTATGGAAGAAAATCAAGGCGTTTCAACAAGGAAACAGATTAGAAACTTTCTTTTTTTAATGTCTGCGAGCACGCTTTCCGCTCTAGTCTTGGCAATTTCTTTAATTCTCTATTATAGCCCCTCAGAAAATTATGCAGCGCGGGATGCTCTTCTTTCGCCTGAAGTTATCGCTTTGATCAACTATAACGATACACATCCGAACACAGGAGCGGTTACGCGTTTTGTATTTGACAGCATTGAACTTTCTTTTTTTGACCACTCAACAAAGCGTTGGAAAAAAGTGGACGTCGATCTTGAACATTATAAAAACCTCTATACACTCCTTTCGCAAGATAAAAGCATATCTCCTCTACCCGACGACGCTCTGCAAACGTTTAATACGGGAAATCCTGCAACGCTTACCATACGGGTACGGCCAGAAAAAAAAGAATTCGTCTCAGCAACAACAAAAGTATTTCAGCACATCGTTTTCGCTAGCCAAGGAAACGATTACCGCATCCAATTACGCGAAGGGCAAAAGCAGGACAGTTGGGCGTATTTCAACCATCCAGGCATTTATCAACGGCTGATGACTTTAATGATTCCACAATAAGAGAGTCGATATGTTAGGAAAATTTTTGTTTCTAGGGACGGGAGGGTCCATGGGCGTTCCAATGATCGGATGCTCCTGCGAGGTCTGTCAATCGCCTTCTCCTTACGACAAACGCTTGCGCGTCTCCGCTTTAGTGACGGTTGATAAGACGCGTCTATTGATCGATTGCGGACCGGACTTCCGCGAACAGGCGTTGCGTTATGGCATTGATCGGTTGGACGGAGCTCTCATCACGCATGCACATCATGACCATACAGCAAGTGTGGATGAGTTGCGTGTCTATCCGATCTATACGAAGGAACCAATTCCATGTCTTGTTTCTAGGGAAACTGCGGAAGAACTAAATGAGCGCTTTGGATATATTTTTAAACCAAAAGATCCGTTGCGTCCTTTTATTCCAAAAATTTCCTTGCAGTTTCTAAAAGAAGAAAGGGGAGTGGAAGAGTTTCTTGGCGTGAAGATAGGAATCGTCACCTACCATCAGATGGGAATGAAAGTGAATGGATTCCGATTTGGAAATTTAGCCTACATTTCCGACATCCACGACTATCCAGATTCTATTTTTGAAGATTTAGTCGGAATTGAAACGCTGATTATTAGTGCCCTCCGGCCCACCCCCTCGATTTTCCATTTTTCTGTCGACCAAGCAATCGCTTTCGCACAAAAAGTGGGGGCAAAGACAACATGGCTAACGCATATTTCTCATGAACTTAAACACGAATCCGTCGAACGCAGCTTGCCTTCGAATGTCCATTTGGCGTACGATGGTCTGGAAATTTCCTTTACTCCCGAGTGAACAATGGCAAAATCTAAAGAAGAAAAAACAGTCGAAACGATCCAAAAGAAAAAAGCACTGCTGATCAGCGTCTATAAAGATAGCCGCGAGAAGGACCTGGCAAGTGAACATCTAGAAGAATTACAACTTCTTTGTGAAACCTATGGAGTAGACGTCACCGAAAAAATGCTCTGCAATGTCCGCAAATTCGAAGCAGCAACACTCATCGGTACAGGAAAAATCGAAGAACTAAAACTCTTAGCCAAAGAAAAGGCACTGGACCTCATCATTTTCGACGACGAAATCACTCCGGCACAACAACGCAATCTTGAAAAAGAATGCCAGTGTGAAGTCATGGACCGCACAGGGGTCATCCTCGAAGTCTTCGCACAGCGCGCACAAACAAAAGAAGCCTGCTTGCAAATTGCCCTCGCACAAGTAAAATACGAAGCCCCGCGTCTAAAACGGCTCTGGACTCACCTTTCCCGCCAATCAGGAACAAGTGGCGGAGGGGGATCCGGCGGTGGCGGCTACCTTAAAGGAGAAGGCGAAAAGCAAATTGAAATCGACCGTCGTCTCCTAAAAAAACGCATCGCAAGCTTAGAGAGCGAACTAGACGAAGTGCACCACTACCGTAAAACACAGCGCGCTGCACGTATACGCTCGGAAATTCCGGTCTTTGCCATCATCGGCTACACCAACGCCGGCAAATCCACCCTACTAAAAGCCTTAACAGATGCCGATGTCTTCATCGAAGATAAACTTTTCGCCACTCTTGATACCACAACGCGTAAATACGCCCTCCCCAACAATCAAGACATTCTCTTGATCGACACGGTAGGATTTATTCGTAAACTTCCCCACCTTCTTGTCGCCGCCTTCAAAAGCACGCTAGAAGAATCAGTAGAAGCGGATATCCTCCTCCACATGGTAGACATGAGTCACCCAATGGCAGTCGAACAAGCAGAAACGGCTTTCGAAGTCCTCAAACAACTTAATGCAGAAGATAAACCAGTCATCACCATTCTAAATAAAGTTGATAAAGTAGAGAATCCATCTCACATCACCAAACTACGGCTGATGTACCCCAAATCCATTCAACTCTCAGCAAAAAATAAAACGGGATTTAATGAATTACTCGCTCTCATGATCGAAGAATTGCAAAAACGTCGCCGCACAGCCACCTACAAAATTCCACAAAGCAACTACAACGTTGTCAGTGAAATCATGGAAGCAGGAAATGTCCTCGAGCGTGACTACGAGGAAAACGATGTCCTGATAAAAGTCGATCTCCCAGCCCCGCTTGCAGATAAATTCAAGAGTTATCAAGTTTAATATTTAAAAGTGGAATGCGACCATGGAAGAAGAACGCCCACGTGAACGTCTCCTACGCCATGGCGCAGAAGCAATCTCCTCTGCAGAATTGATTGCCATCCTACTAGGAACAGGAATGAAGGGAAAGCCTGTCTTACAACTCGCTCAAGAACTTCTCGCTTATTTTGGTAGTCTCCGCGAACTCGCCAGCGCCACAATCGAAGAACTTCGCCAAATAAAAGGTCTCGGCCACGCAAAATCCATCCAACTCAAGGCCTCTTTCAGCTTAGGCCTGCGCCTCTCCCATGAAGGACGTCCCATTCGCTGCCGTATGGATAGTCCTCTCTATGTATATAATTTTTTAAAAGATGAACTTGTCTATGAAAAGCGCGAGCATTTTATCGGACTATTCCTAGATGTTAAAGGGCTTCTCATCTGTAAAGAAACGATTGCAATTGGAACGCTCACAGAAGCGAAAATTCACCCCAGAGAGGTCTTTTACCCTGCCATTCGCCATAAAGCAGCCAGCTTTATCGTCGTTCACAATCACCCTTCTGGCGATCCAACGCCTTCTCCACAAGATATCCGTCTGACAGAGAAACTGATCGAAGGGGGACGCCTGATTGGAATTCCTCTCAACGACCACCTTATTATCGCTGAGCAGGGGTATACCTCATTGCGCCAGCGTGGTGTAAACTTTTAATTTAAATTTGTTGTAATCGGTCACGGGGGACATCACTTAAGGCGTGGG
>CAYIYO010000056.1:0-12088 GCA_964367715.1 uncultured bacterium | reverse complement strand
GTAGCAGTCGCTTAGGCTAGCTACAAGCTTTCGCCTTTAGGCGAGAGTAGTTGACTCCATTACCCTATTTTGTAATACCAGTTTTTTACCTCTTCCTCGAAAACTTCGTCTTCCGTCTTTTCAGTTTTGTTGTTGCCTTGGTCATCATTTTCGCTACCAGCGAATTTATACTCAAATTCATTGCGGAAGTATTGAGGCATTCCTATTGCATTATTGAGCTGCTCCAAGGCATTTTCCATCTCTCCATACGCCTTCAACGTATTGATCTGTGAGAAAAGAAGCTCCGCTTCATATTTAATGATGTCAGCCTCATGAAGCTTTCCCTGCTTTTGCTCATTTTGGGCAGCAAACAACAAACGCTTATTCGTCGACTCTAAATCCTTTGCCAACATATAGCTAACCAGATTGTCCTGGTAAACGTGATACGCCAAGTGCACCTGAGCCATAATCCCTACAGATAGCTGCAATCGGTTCTTTCGTGCAAGGCATATTCTTTTGTCACCAATAATTTTTTCTTGGGCAAATCCAGGGGAATCCAAAAGGTTCCACGTCGCACGTACCCCTGCCGCCAACCAGTTGTTGAATAACAGAAAGGAGTTGCTGTCATGGTAAGGTCCACCAAACAGCTCTACACCTGGAAACATTTGTAAAATTGCGGCTTTTACTTCGTCTACACGAATCTTTTCATCTAAATCCGCAGAAAAAAGCTCTGGACGATTCAATAGCGCATACTGCTCAAGCTCGTCAAGATTACCCACTATAGTGTCTGTGCGCAGGTTGCTCACGGAAGCCAATTCAAAGTCAATCGATGGAGGAAGTCCCATCAAAATAGCAAGCTCGTACTTTGCGCTATGGTACTCTTTTTCATATCCTTGTAGCTGGGCATGGATGTTGATCAGCTGATTTTCATTTCGAAGTCCTTGTATCTCCGAAATAACTTTCGATTCCATCTGGCGGCGGATATTACTCTGCTGCAACTCAGACTTGTCAATTAAGGAGCGAGAATCTTCCATTGCCATCTTGGATGCAATCCCTTTCCAGTACTGTCTGCTGACATCGACAATGGTATTTTGTTTAAGTCTTTGATACTCTAATTGTGCAATCATCGTTCGGTTGCACTCCTGGCGATGACGGTAGTAGGAGAGACCAAAGTCGAGTAAGTTCCACACGAGATTCATATCCCATCGTTGGACATACTGCTGAGAAGAAATACTCAATGGAGCTGGTGGTACGCCTGGCTGCAATGACTGTGAAGAGGATGCGGTATTTTCATTTCTTCCGGATTGTTCAAAGTTGAATTTGATTCCTGGCAACATACGAAAACGTTGACGAGTCGTGATTTCCTGCTGAATCGCATATTCCTGTGCCTTCACCGCCATATTTAAGTTCCGCTGCATCGTAATGTCAATAATATCATCATATGTCAGCGGGCGATTAGGAAGGTCGACGTCAGAATAAAGAACGTCTAAGTCTGTTTGACTGTTTGCCTGACGAATTGCACACATATTGCTATAATCGGGACAATTACAACTGCTAAGAAGCGTTGCCGCGGTCACCATCATCGTTGCTTTTGCGAGAGTCTTGTTTTTCATCTGCGTTTTGGCTCCATTAGAAATGTCATAAGGCTGGCTTATCTTGTCGCTTGTTTTTAGGCTAAACTGATTAGATACCTGACTTGATTTATATTTGTAAATTAAAAATTTATGTTTTTTCAAATTTACGGTTTCGGATAAGGTGTGGTCAAGAGGAAATACCCTATGCCAAGCCTATTTGATGATGAATCACCACTCCCAATTTTTAGACGAGATCTAGAGCTATATCCTGGTCCCGAAGAGGTTGACGGATCCCCCACATTTAATCTATACGACCCCATTCGTGCCAAATTTTTTAAGCTGACATGGGCTGAAGCTCTCATCTTTCAACATCATAAGCAGGGAATGAAACTCGATGACCTCGCCGAAGATGTCGAAAAGACGACGACTCTACGTGTGACAAAAGATCAGATAAAGTTTTTCTTTTTTGATGCATATCAACAAGAGTTGTTAGCTCTTCTTCGCCCTTCGGAGCAAATCGAAAAGATAAAAGAAAGCAAAAAACAAAACATCTTTATGTGGGTCATCTACAACTATCTTTTCATTAAAATCCCTATCTTTAATCCAGATAAATTTCTCACACGCACATTGAAATACGTAAAGCCCTTTGGATCAAGTACGGCATTCTTTTTATACGGGTTCGCCAGTATCATAGGGCTGTTTATGCTCTTCACGCGATTAGGGGAGTTCTTTCATACGTTCACATACTTTTTTAACGTTCAAGGATTTATCATTTATGGGCTCGCCATTTCAATGGTGAAAATGGTCCACGAATTCTCTCATGCATACACCGCAAAAAAATACGGTCTCTACGTCCCTTCGATGGGGCTAGCCTTTATTGTTCTCTGGCCGGTTCTCTATACAGATGTTACCGATGGATGGAAGTTGAAAAGCCGTAAACAGCGTCTCTACATCTCCGCAGCAGGAATTATCGCAGAATCAGTCATCGCAGGCTTGTCGACAATAGGATGGTTTTTTACAGCTCCAGGAACAATGAACAGTATCTTCTTCGTCGTCGCCTCCATCACCTGGGTCTCCACCCTCGTCATCAACTTGAACCCTGCCGTCCGTTTTGATGGATACTACATTCTCTGCGACCTTTGGGGGATCGATAACTTACAATACCGCTCCTTCAACCTCGCGCGATGGAAGATCCGTCAATTTCTTTTAGGAATGCAAATGCCCTGTCCAGAAGAGCATGTCAGCGACCAACGTTTTGTAGGTCTTTTTGTCTACGCAATCTACACATGGATCTATCGTTTATTTCTCTACACATCGATAGCGATCTTCGTCTACTACAAATTTACAAAAGTATTAGGGATTTTTCTCTTTTTTGTTGAAATCGGTATTTTCTTAATTTGGCCATTGGCCAGTGAACTCAAGGCGGTGTACCAGTTGAGAAGTCATTTAAAAGCCAATATTCGTCTTTTTATCACAGCAAGCGCGGTCTTAATGGCTTTCTGCTGGTTTGTGCTTCCCTTGCCACACACAGTGTCATTTAATGGCATCACAGTGCCTCTAAAAGCTCAGACGATCTATATCCCGTACGATGGAATGATTACCAAAGTGAATATCGTCAGAGGGCAACACGTTAAAGTGGGAGATCCTATCATTGAAATGGCCTCTCCACAACTCGACGCGAATATCGCCGCGGAGGGAGTCCAACGTAAGGTTCTTGAAAAAAACGTCTATCTCCTAGGCTTTGAAGACAAAGACCGCGCCTACATCCCCGAAAAAAGCGCCGAACAAGCCTCCAGCAACCAAAAATGGCAAGCCATGCAAGGGCAACGTCAAGAGCTCATCATCAAAGCAGAAGTCGATGGCGATGTCTACTTCTTACAAGACTTCCTACGCAGAGGTCTCTATCTTTCCAAAGATAACGTCATCGGAAAAATTGGAGATCCTTCGAGTCTTGAAGTGGTCTTCTTTGTCCCCGAAGACAATATCGCTGCAGTGAAATTAGGCAAAAAAGTAGAATTTCGTATCCCTTCCTCTCAAGACTCCTTCACAGGAGAAATTACACGAATCAACCCGACACGAGAAGAATTCCTAGCCTATCCACAGCTTGCATCGACTTATAAAGGCGCTCTTCCGGTTGCAGATGAGAAGCAATCAGGAGCCCTCAGAATGGTCGACTCCTACTACGTGGTACACGTAAAACTCGATAATCACGACCCGGCAAAACTCCGCTTCGGCAAAACAGGCCAGGTCTATATGCAGGGTCCTTGGCGCTCACTACTCGGCCGCGTTATTCACAATGTCATGCAAATTTTCTGGAAAGAAGGAAGTATTTAAACAAAGTATAAAATTTATATTGGCGCTATTTTTGTATTGGCGTTATGATCACCTTTCACATTTTAAGAGAGGTGAGCATGCCAAAGAAAAATTCGCATCATTTATCACTAAATGGCCAATGGCTACTTCTCGATGATGCAGAGCAGATCGGTAACGGTATCCCACTCTCCATCGGTACGGCTGTCAAAAAAGGAGTTAATGCCGCTCGCGCGCTGGTCAAAGAGCGTGCTCGAGATCCCAAGACTCCCTACTATGGAATCAACACGGGTTTCGGATTCTTCGCTAACATCCGCATCAGCGACTCCGAACTCCATCAACTCCAACACAACATCTTAAAAAGCCATGCCTCAGGATGGGGAAAACCTCTCTCTATCGAAGAAACTCGTCTCGCTATGGCACTTCGTCTCAATGTCCTTTTGCAAGGGCATACAGGGGTCCGTATAGAGCTCTGTCAAGCCCTACACGCTCTCATCCAAGCAGACATCTATCCTGTCATCCCAGAATATGGCTCCGTCGGTGCCAGCGGCGATCTCATTCCTCTCGCCCATCTCTCTCTTCCTTTGATAGGGGAGGGCACGGTCTTCTACAAAGGCGAAATACTTCCTTCAAGAACAGCACTTAAAAAAGCGGGTCTAAAGCCGATCGAACTGGTAGAAAAAGAGGGGCTAGGGCTTATCAATGGCACTCAAATCATGCTCGCCGTAGGAAGTCTCGCCCTAGTCAAAGCTCTCCACTTGCAAGAAATGGCAGACCTAGTCGCCGCCCTAAGCTTCGAAGGCTCGGTCGGAAATCTAAGCGCCCTCAACCCTCTCATCCACAATGTTCGTCGTCAATCGGGTCAGATTCAAAGCGCGAAAAATATTTTTAAATATTTAAAAGGCTCTTACCTAAACAACCCCAAAACATTCCCTGCACGCATCCAGGACCCCTATTCCCTTCGATGCGCTCCACAAGTTCACGGCGCCAGTCGCGACGCCCTAACCTACGTTACATCCATTGTCGAAGCAGAACTCAACGCAGTCACAGACAATCCTCTCGTTTTTGTAGAAGAAGATCTCATTCTTAGCGGAGGAAACTTCCACGGTCAACCGCTCGCGATGGCCTACGACTTCGCCGCAATCGCTGTTGCAGAATTCGCCAACATTTCGGAACGGCGCTTAGAACTCCTTCTAAACCCGCATATGAGCGGTCTTGCCGGATTCCTCGCCACAAACGAAGGGGTCGACTCAGGCTACATGTGTCTTCAATACCTGAGCGCCAGCCTAGTCAACGAAAACAAAATTCTCTCCCATCCAGCCTCTACAGATTCCATCCCCGGCAATGTAGGCGTCGAAGACCACGTCTCAATGGGAATGACAGCTGCACGAAAATTTAAAAAAATCGTAGAAAATGTTGCCGTAGGACTAGCAGCAGAAGCCATCGCTGCCGCACAAGCTATCGATGCCCGCGGAATCACTCGCCTCGGAAAAGGCACCAAAGCTTTATACGAAGCTATCCGCTCTGTCGTTCCTCCTCTAAAAGGGGACCGCATCGTCAGCGAAGATGTAAAAAAAGCGACAGAAGTTATTAAACAATTCGAACGATGATGATAGGAGCCCCCCATGCAACTACTAGACTCAAAAACCAAAGAATTTATTAAAGAATTTGCGTCTCATCCAAACTACCGCGCGCCCACAGGCAACACTCTCCACGCACGCTCCTGGCAAACAGAAGCCCCTCTACGTATGCTGCTCAATAATCTCAATAAAGAAGTCGCAGAAGATCCCGAAAACCTTATCGTCTATGGCGGCACAGGCCAGGCAGCGCGCAATCTAAACGCCCTCCATAATATCATCCATGCCCTTCTCAACCTCAATGATGACGAAACTCTCCTCATTCAATCAGGTAAACCAGTCGGAATCCTTCCCACACATTCACAGGCCCCACGCGTCCTCCTCGCGAACAGCAACTTAGTTCCTCACTGGGCAACATGGGAACACTTCGAGCACCTAAAAGAAAAAGGGCTCATGATGTACGGACAGATGACCGCAGGCAGCTGGATCTATATCGGTACGCAAGGTATCCTCCAAGGGACCTACGAAACCTTCGCCTCCGTTGCCAATCGCTACTTTGACGGCTCTCTAAAGGGTCGTCTCATCATCACAGGAGGCCTTGGTGGCATGGGCGGCGCCCAACCGCTTGCAGTCACCCTTAACGGTGGCGTCCTCCTCGGTATTGATGTCGACCCCTCCCGCATTCAAAAACGTCTCGAAACGGGATACATCAACCGCATGACGCACGACTACAAAGAAGCCATCCAATGGGCCCTAGAAGCTAAAAAAGCACAACAGGCTCTCTCCATCGGTCTCGTCGGCGACATCAGCACGGTCCTAAAACAAATGATCGAAGACGGCATCCTTCCTGATGCCGCCACGGACCAAACCTCGGCACATGATCCTCTCCACGGCTACGTTCCCGCGGGCTATTCGATAGAAACCGCAAAAGAATTTCGTCAAAAAGACCCTGTCGGCTATAAAAAAGCCTCTCTTAACACCATGGCAGCACACATCGCCGCTCTCCTCGAACTAAAGCGTCAAGGCTGCATCGTCTTTGACTATGGAAACAACCTAAGGGAATTCGCCCGTCAAGGCGGAGAAAAACATGCATTCGACATCCCAGGCTTCGTTCCAGAGTACATTCGTCCTCTCTTTTGCGAAGGAAAAGGTCCTTTTCGCTGGGTAGCCCTCTCCGGCGATCCAGAGGATATCTACAAAACCGACGCAGCAATGATCCAAGCATTTCCCAATGATACGCATCTCCACCGCTGGCTAAAAGCCGCAAAAGAAAAAGTACACTTTCAAGGGCTTCCCGCACGTATCTGCTGGTTAGGAATGGGAGACCGCAAAAAAGCCGGTCTGATCTTTAACGAGATGGTAAAAAATGGAACACTTAAAGCCCCAATCGTCATCGGTCGCGACCATCTCGACGCAGGTTCTGTCGCCTCTCCCTATAGAGAAACGGAAGCAATGGCCGATGGATCCGATGCTGTCTCCGACTGGCCTCTCCTAAACGCTCTTGTGAACTGCGCATCAGGTGCTACCTGGGTCTCTCTCCATCATGGCGGCGGCGTGGGCATGGGCTACTCCCAACACGCAGGAATGGTAATCGTCGCCGATGGCTCCGCTCGCGCCCATGATTGTCTCACACGCGTCCTTAACAACGATCCAGCCATGGGAGTCATCCGTCACGCCGATGCAGGCTATCCCGATGCCCTGGCATGCGCGGAGAAATTCGATTTATGAATAGTAACGAACAAATACTCATCGGCCCACTAACACAAGTGGTGACCATGGCAAATCTGCCTTCGGCGGGTCCTCTAAAAGACTCCCAGTTAGAAATAATCCCCAATGCAGGCATCCGCTTTTCCAACGGAAAAATTATCGAAGTAGGGGACTTCTCTCAAATAAAACGTGCATCGGATCGGCATATTCTAATTGAAAAGCCAATGGTGGCTCTCCCAGGATTCCTCGACGCCCACACACATCTCTGCTGGGCCGGTCGTCGCTCGACCGACTACGCCCTTCGTCTTCAAGGAGCCACCTACACAGAAATCGCTGCCAATGGAGGAGGTATCCTCGATACGGTCCGGCATACACGCACTGCCTCAAAATCCTCTTTAATGGACGCTCTTAAAATACGTCTACATGAAGCCCTAAAAGGGGGAGTAACGACTTGCGAAATAAAAAGTGGTTACGGCCTTTCTGTTCCCTCAGAAATAAAAATGCTAGAAGTCATTGAAGAAGTCAAACACCTCCAACCGGTTCAGCTTCTCTCCACCTGCCTCGCCGCACACGTCCTCCCTCCCGAGTTTTCCACGACCTCCGCCTACTTAAAACACATTGTCGACGCTCTGTTACCCTTAATAAAAGAACGCTCTCTCGCCACTCGCTTGGACATTTTTGTCGAAAAAGGTGCATTCTCTTCGGAAGTCGCTCTTCCCTACCTTCTCGAAGCAAAAAAGCAAGGGTTTTCTCTCATTCTCCACGCCGATCAATTCTCACGCGGCGGCGCCCTCCTCGCTGCCAAAGTAGGTGCTCTTAGCGCGGACCATCTCGAGGTCTCCGAAGAGGCAGATTTCATTGCCCTAAAAAAGGGCAACGTCATTCCAATTGTTCTCCCAGGCGCCTCCTTAGGTCTCGGTCTCCCTTTCGCCCCAGCCCGCGCGCTTCTCGATCACGGGCTACCTCTGGTCATCGCCTCCGATTGGAATCCGGGCTCCGCCCCGATGGGTCGTCTCCTCACCGCCGCAGCGCTAATGGGAGCAGCAGAACATCTTTCTATGGCAGAAACCCTAGCTGCCATCACGGTAAGAGCCGCTGCCGCCCTCGAATGCACGGATAGGGGACTGCTCACTGCTGAAAAAAATGCCGACTTTCTTCTTTTCGAAACCGATGACTTTCGTGACATCCTTTACCACCAAGGATCTCTTCTTCCCACCACAGTTTTTATTAAAGGAATCTCCTATGTCTGCAACTAGCACAACTTCTTCACTAGTACCAACCGCTTTTCCAGAGTTTGCATTAAGAATTAATCACGTTATAAATGACCCTTACCTTGATTCCTGCGCTTCTCATGCAACAGTCGAAAGTGTCAATGCGTTTGTAAAGACTATTTTAATGTTAACTGATGCAGATATTCCTGGCTGGGAGAGTGAATTTCAGGTAGATCGAGGCATTGCTCTATGCGCCTTAAGGGCGACAATTAGAGATTTTACACTCTTAAAAGCAGAAAGTTATTTGGTCTTAGAAAATTTGCAAAGCTACTTAGAAAGGATCCAGGATCCTGAATTAAAAGAACAATTTCCGCAAGGAGAACGGAAAAAAGAATTTATAGACCAAGTACAAACTCTCTTAAAAGAAAATTTCTCTCCTTTAAATAAAAAACGGAAAAAAGAACTCGAAATATTAGAAAAGCTAACAGATGAATTTGAATTAATAGGATCACCTGCTGCAATGCCGACATCTACTCAACAGCTAGCCTCGCCACCTATTTCTCCGAAGGAGTTAGGAGAAGATTCTGATGATGAATTTGAAACGGTTCCTACACAAGCGGCAACTATTGATGAAGAGCTAAAAAAAAAACTCTTCATGGATTACATCTCTTGGCTGGTTCTAAAAAAAGATCCTAGAAAAGACCTTCTTACACCATCTGAAGAAAAGATGATCCAGGAGCTAGAGGATTTTCTTATCAAAGATGTTCCTTCTTTTTTTAAAGGATCTCTTCCTTCTGAAATCTCCGCTCTTCATAAAAACTTAACAACAGCCATCCTCTCCCATCTTCTTCTCTTTATAAAAAAATATGCGGATGTTTCAAAATTAGTATTATCTCAGCGTTTGACCCCAAAAGAAGAAGAAAATTTTTTATTCGAAAAAATGGCTCTAGAAACATCCGAAGAACAACTAAACGAACAATTAAACGAGAAAATTTGCCTATGCATTCGCGCATTTAAAGGAACTAATGAAGGAGACTTTCCTCTTATTAAGCTCTTAGAAATATTTGTACCTTGGCTAGAAATCCCTGGTTTAATAGAAAAGAGTGGTCCTCATTTCTTCTGCAAAGTCATCGATAATCTCATTTCTAATGAAGCTCTCATGGCAGAATTACAAGCAGGAATCGATCTTTCCATATCAGTGACCACTCCTCCCGAGGATACGGTCTTTTCAGCAGAAATGGGAAAAATTATTGAAAAGATTTGTGATGCACTAAAAGTGATTGGAAAAGCATCTAAAACAGTAAAAGGAGCCTTTTGGTTCTTTTCCTCCATGACAAATAAAATAGGGGCCCTCTTTCAAGAATCCCTTCACACGGCATTGAACCAACAGTCTTTTCTTCCTTTTCTTAGCCCGTTAAAATTATTTTTATATAATCATGAAGGGGATCCTATCCTGATAGATGCACTAACAGCCCCCGATTCCACCTCTTCACAAGAAGAATGCAAGGCAATAATCGCCAAAATAAAAGCGGTTTTTGATGAAAAAATAAAAAAAGAATCAGCAGCGGTTCGACTTCTTGCATGGTCATCAGATGCCGACGGCTTTTACAAACGGTTAAGCGAAAAATTATTTTTAATCACGCAACGCCCCCTAATTTTAAAACTTCTCCTCTGCACTCTTCTTGACGGAGTCATCGAAGGAATCAACAAGGAAAATACAAATGCCTCTTCAACACAATAAAAGATATACTCCCCCCTCCCTATGGCAAGGAAGAAATGACGGAAACAACGCGTTAAGGATTCATCAATATATCACCTATTTGGATCTTAATACCTCATTTCCGCGTCAGCAGAATGCAAGTGGATTTCTCGGATTCGCCTGCGAGGAAGGAATAAAACGCAACCAGGGACGCCCAGGCGCCGTTGAAGGTCCCGTAGCCCTACGTCGCTCTCTTGCAAATATCCCATTACATAACTTAGATGCCCCTTTATTTGACTGCGGCACGATCACCTGCACTGACGGAGACTTAGAGTCCGCACAGGACGCCCTCGCAGAGGCTGTCAGCCTAATGATCACAAATGGAATTCGCCCTATCGTACTGGGGGGTGGCCACGAAATGGCTTGGGGGAACTTTCAAGGAATTTCTCGTGCAAACCCATCGATTGATTGCGCCATCATCAACATCGATGCCCATTTCGACATCCGCCCTCTCACAAGTGATCTAAAGGGAACCTCCGGCACTCCTTTTCAACAAATCTACACCGCCCGCAGACAAAAAAATCTCGACTTCACCTACGCCTGCATTGGAATCCAACAAACAGGAAATACCTCCCAACTATTTGATTCCGCAGAAGAAATGGGAATAAAATACGTTCTCGCCGAATCCTTCTATACAGAAGGAACAGGGGAGGCGCTTGCCCTAATTAAAGAACTTGCTAGAAAGCACGCTCACATTTACCTGACCATCTGTCTCGACGTCTTCGCTGCCCCCTTTGCCCCAGGCGTGAGCGCTCCTCAGCCGCTGGGTCTCCTTCCCTGGCATGTCATTCCTCTTCTCCAATTTCTCGCAAAAACAGGAAAACTCATTAGCGTCGACATCGCTGAACTCTCGCCTCCTCACGACCGCGACAACACGACCGCAACCCTAGCAGCAGCACTGCTCGCTCAATTATTATAAGGAACATTATCGTTATGAGATCTTGGCTTAGGGTCTGCCATAAATTTGTAAGGAAACTAAATGAAAAATAATCCGCTCAACATAGTCTCTGTGGATACAGCCACCCTCTCTCCACCTAAAAAAACATCCGCTAGAGATCTCGCCCAATCAAAATTCGATCGACTGTGGCTGCAAAATCCGGAACAATTCGATCCCACACGCAACTGCATGGAAAAAGAACGTCTCCAAAGAAGTCTTGCTCTCATAGAGTCTCAAGGCGCTCTAAACGGAAAAATAGCGGTCGATCTAGGGTCCGGAAAAGGGGATTTTTCTCGACTACTACGTGACAAAGGTGCTCAAGTCACGGCTGTAGATATCTCCGCAAACGCCATAAAAGCCTTCGAAGCCGCAGGCAACACAGAAAATATTTCCATCCAACGCGATTACGTTCCCAAAACACTGCTCGACGACTCTTCCTTTGACGTGGTCATCGCTCTCGACCTCATCGCCTATCTTGATCCAAGCGAATACCGTCTGTTTTTTGCCGAAGTTGCGCGTCTCGTCAACTCGAAGGGGAGTGTCGTCTGCTCCACACCAGTCGACATCCACTCTACAAACGCTCTCCAACAATTTGCCGACCTTGCCGCAACAGAACTGCACCTCGAAAAATGGATCTTTAGCCACCACGCTCTCTACCTCAGCATTAAAGACTTTTTTCTCGCCCCCTCCCGCTTTCTACGCGCTTCAAAAAATAAAGAATATCGCAAAGAGGCCCTAGCAAAACGTTTCTTTCTTAACCACTACTGGTTTGCCCTTAACAGCACATTCCCATTATCATTTTTCTGGAAAACGGTAAATTTTTTGTTTAAGCCTATTCTGAATTTACTCGATCATAACCGAACACTTTTGCTTTTTTTAGAAAAAAAATCTTCTTTCTTCTTTTACAACGGAGGAATCAGTCACGCTCTCTTCATTGCCAAACGAAAGCCCCTCATCGCTACGGCAGATCTTTTGCAACAACCTATTGAGAGGAAGCAAAAACGTCAAATTTGGGAATAGTATAAAAATAATTT
>CAYIYO010000055.1:0-12170 GCA_964367715.1 uncultured bacterium | reverse complement strand
GTTGCTTTTGCGTAGCGTTCGGCGACATTTTTCCAGTTGACGATCTTCCAGATCTCTTTTAGGTAGTCGGCGCGGACGTTTTTGTATTGGATGTAGTAGGCGTGTTCCCAAACGTCGATGCCGAGTAGAGGGATCAATCCTTTGGTCGATTGGAGAGGATCTTGATTTCCGCAGGTGGCGATTTCAAGACGTTTACGTTCTTTGTTGTAGCCTAGCCATCCCCAGCCGGATCCTTGGATGGCGACGGTTGCTGCGTTGAATTGTGTGATGAAGTTGTCTAGAGATCCGAATTGCGCATTGATTGCGTCTGCGAGAGCGCCTGTTGGGGGAGTGCCTCCGCCTTCTTTGGTTGGGGCGAGGTTTGTCCAGAAAATGCTGTGATTGATGTCTCCACCGCCATTGAAACGGATGGCGGATTCGAGAGTGATCATTGTTGCTAAATCGTTCTCGCTTTCTGCTTTTGCATATTTTTCTAGTGCTACGTTGAGGTTGGCGACATAAGTTTTGTGGTGTTTGTTGTAGTGGAGGTCCATGATTTCTTTATTGATCACAGGCTCTAGTGCATCTAGTGCGTAGGGAAGAGGAGGTAGGGTGTATGTTTGTGTCATCACAATATCCTTTTGTTGATTCGTTTTTTATCGAAGTATCGAGACTACGTGAAATTTATGCAAGATTTCTTAAAGCGGCGGCGGTGACCGGACCGATGGCGCGCAGTTTTTTGTCTTTTGGCAATGTGCCGTAGGCGAGGAGGAATCCTTCGATTGTCGATGGACTAGTAAAAAATATTTCATCGATAGTCGTGAGGTCGGGTTTTGGCGACGGTGTTTGGACGAGAGTATCGTAAAGAATGCATTCCGTTAGGGAAAATCCGCGCGCATTGAGAGCGTTGGGGATGACGCGGCGTGCGCGTGCGGAGTGTGGCCACAAAAAAAGTGTTCCTTGTGGAATATTTAGGGCGTCGATCAGTGCGACGACGCCTTCTGCTGTTTCTTCTTTTGCTGTGTAGACATCGTCGATTTTTTTTTTGTGAAGGCGTTTTGCTGTTGCTGTTCCGACAGCGATCCATCTTTTATTTTCTAAAGATTTTTGATCCGGTTTAAGAGCAAAAAAAAGGTCGACAGCAGTTTTGCTTGTGAAGATGAGAAAAGAGCATTTAGAAAGGATCGTAAGTGCATTGATGATATCTGCATTTGCAGAAGAGGCGGGAGCGATGGTAATGACAGGATAACAAATCCACGTTTCATTTTCTTTTTTTTGTGGCGGTTCTAATCCTAAGAAGAGGATGGTTTTCACGGTCAAGACTCGCGGTTGCCGTCGCGCGTGTCGATGCAGGAGAAAAGGGTGCGCATCTCGTTGTCGTCGATACGGGCGAGGATCGCGAGACGACCTTGACCTTCTGTTGTTTCGCCGGGGAGACGGATACGGTTGAGGGTGGTAAGACCTAGGCGGATGAGAGCGGCTTCGGCGACGACGACGCCATCGACCTCGTAATTGTCGAGAAGGGAGAGGCGTTGGTTGATGGTGCCGCGGAGGTCGACGAAGGTGAGATCCGGACGCATTGCAGCGACAACGTCTTCGCGACGGGCGGAGGAGGTTGCTATTTTTGCTTTTGGAGGAAGTGTTTCAAATGATTGTTCTTTGCGCATGACAAGTGCGTCGCTGGAGTCGAGGCCCTGCGTCAATGCAATGATTTTCAGGCCTTCGGGGAGAGGTTCTGGAAGGTCTTTTGCTGAGTGGATGGCGATGTCGCAGTGGCCTGTTAAAAGAAGGAGATCGATTTCTTTTGTGAAGAAATCGGTTTTTCCTAAGTCGCGCAGCGAGGTGATCTGGTCGATATCGCCCGTGCTTTCGACAAATATTGTCTTGAAAACAACTTCTGGACGGTGGTGTCGGATTTCACGAAGGACTTCGTCCACTTGTGCGCGTGAGAGAGGAGAGGAGCGTGCGCCTACGATGATGCTAAGGGAGAAGGGCATCGATTGCCTCCTCAACAAAGTCGATTCCGACCAGAGTGATTTTTTCTTTGAATTCTGGGGGGATGCCTTTGACATTGCGTTTTGGGAGAATGCAGCGCGTGAAGCCCATTTGGATCGCTTCTTTGATGCGACTTTCCATGCGTGTGACGCTGCGGATTTCGCCGCCGAGACCTACTTCGCCGATGGTGACTGTTTGGGGATCGATCGGTTGGTTGCGCATGGAGGAGGCGATCGCTAACAAGATGCCCAGGTCGACTCCGGGCTCTGACACACGCATGCCGCCTGCGATCGAGACGAAGACATCGCAGCGGAACATTTGGTAGCGCACGCGTTTTTCTAGGACTGCAAGTAAGAGAGCGAGACGATTTTGGTCGATCCCTGTGCAGCGTCGCGACGGCGTTGCGTAGGCGGTGTCCGTGACAAGAGCTTGGGCTTCGATAAGGATCGTGCGGGAACCTTCAAGAGTCGGAATGACGATTGATCCCACGGCATTTTTGCTGCGTTCTTCGAGAAAAAGTTGGGAGGGATTGGGCACCTCTGCAAGACCTTTTGGTTGCATTTGGAAGACAGCAATTTCATCCGTGGGACCAAAACGATTTTTCACGACGCGAATCATGCGGTAATTTTGTTGTTTATCTCCTTCGAAGTAGAGGACCGTGTCGACAAGATGTTCGAGGACGCGTGGGCCGGCGATTTCGCCTGCTTTTGTAACGTGGCCGATGAGAAAAGTCGAGATGCGACGCCCTTTTGAGAGATGCATGAATTCTGCTGCGGCTTCGCGTACCTGTGAGACCGAGCCTGGGGAGGAGGCGATTTCGCTTTTGTAGACGATTTGGATCGAATCCACAATCAGGACATCGGGATTGACCTGGTCGATTTGTGCGAGGATTAAAGAGTAGTTGGTTTCGCTGAGGAGAAGGAGATTGTCGGAGTCGATGCCGAGACGGCGGGCGCGCATCGTTGTTTGTTCGACCGATTCTTCTCCACATACATATAGAACGACAAGCCCTTGTTTTGCGAGGACATTCGACAGCTGGAGCATTAGCGTCGATTTTCCAATGCCCGGATCGCCTCCGATCAGTGTTAGAGAGCCGGGAACGATTCCCCCGCCGATAAGACGATCGAATTCGCTGACATTGGTGGCGATGCGTGGCGTTTCGCCGACAGTGACCTCTTTGATGCGGACAGCTTTTGCTGTTTGGACCGGTTGTGCTTCAAAGCGTTTGCTTTTTGTGCCGAGTTCGATCTCTTCGTTGAACGAGTTCCATTGCGAGCATTGCGAGCATTGACCCGACCATTTTGGTTGTTTGTGGCCGCATTCGGAACAGTACCAGACGCTTTTCTGTTTGACAGCCATGTCTTAGTGCGCCTCTTTATTGAAGTTGGGGAGGAGGTGATGGAGGGCAGCTTCTGCAGCTGCTTGTTGGGCTTCTTTTTTTGAGGCGCCGACGCCGATCCCCAGTTCTTTTTGGTTGATGCTGACAGCGACACGAAAGACTTTGCTGTGATCTGGACCTTTTGCTTCCAAAACGAGATAGTTGGGTGCTTGCTGGTACTTTTTTTGGCAGTAGTCTTGGAGGAGGGCTTTCCAATTTTTTAGCGGCGTTTTAAGGATCGAGTCGATGGCCGGCGAAAAGTTTTTGAAGAGAAACGCTTTTGCGGCGGGGAGTCCTCCATCCAAAAAGATGGCGCCAATGATTGCTTCTAGGAGGTCGGCAAGGATTGATTCCCTTCCCCTTCCGTCATTCATCCGTTCCCCTTTGCCTAGTAAGAGGTACTGTTCGACTTCAAGCTGTTGGACATATTGGACGCAGGAAGAGGCTTCAACGAGACGTGACCGCAGATGAGAAAGTTCGCCTTCGGGAGTTCCGGGAAGGTAGCGGTAAAGGTATTCTGCAATGAGCATTCCTAGAATGGAATCGCCAAGAAATTCGAGACGTTCATTGTGTTCGTTGGTGTCGCGGTTTTCGTTGACATAGGAGCGGTGGACGAAAGCCAGGGTCAGCAGGTTGCGGTCCTGAAAGTGGTAGTTCAGGCGGCTTTCGATTTCGGGGGCTTTTTCTAAGATATCTTCAATGGCGTTCATATGGCGTCATCTTAGCGGATTTTCCCCTATTTTGGAAGCATGCTTTCTTTTTTTATCGTCGATATTCCTCGTAAATATTATTAATTTTTATTTTAAAAAGTAATGATTGCAGAGGGGAATTCACGCTCTTTCTCATTGTGTTTTTTTTAGAAAACCACTACTCTTGTGCTACTATGAAATTTACAACGAATAAAGAACAAAGAGATTTTTTCTACAAACACTCCTTCGTAGAGTTTGCAGATGTATTAACGCAAGAGCAGGTTACCGCCTTGTGTGACGAGGCAAATAAAATTGTTGCCAATCGCCTTAAACTCTCTGTTAGAGGAATTGATGCCCAGGCTCCTGGCGACCTCTATCTCAATGGAAGAGATCTCTGGAGAGAGTCTGACATCATCTCCAAGTCCGTGTGTGCGCGCAGCTTAGCTCAGATTGCCGCGGAACTCTTCGACACAAAGCCTTTGCGTTTCGGCTATGACCAATTTTATATGGCGGGCGGAACCCTTCCTCAAGAAAATGGATCGTTGTTAGAAGCATCATCCATGCAAGGCGTTGTCGGAGGCGCTCTTATCGCCCTTACGGATAGTGAAAAGGATCCGGAAGTGCTTTCAATTTTCCCTTCCCAGGCAGGAAATATCTCCTTTTTCAAACCTAGTTTAATTTTGAATTTTGAAGAGTTAGCGACACGTTCTACAGGAAAATTTTTAATGTTTGTGTACACGAAATCAAAAACAATGTACATCTTACAAGAAAAAGATCCGCATACGCATTGTTTTAAAAGACTAGGGTATGTGTTTGGAGATAAATTGAATGAAGAGTCACATCCTATCGTCTACTCATAAGGAAAAATTCTTATGTTCCGCCTGATCGTTAGTTTTTTTCTTTTTATGGCCACAGCCGCGTGTGCGGAAGAACTTTACTATCTTCCGGACCGTCCTGTTGCCTTGACAAGCACTTTTACCATTCAGATTAACCAAACATTTCCTTCTTTTAACTTAGATGGAAAAGTCGAGCAAAAGGTCACAGCAGAAGTCTCTGTATTGTCCCAAAAATCAGGGATCCCTTTATTCTCCTTACCCTATGACCTCTCTTTTGTTCTTAAAGGAATGCATGTCGATCTCGCTTTCAATGGAGAAAAAAGTTCGCAAGATTTGAAAGAGCCGGGCACCTCTTTTTTTCTTTCTCAGTTGGCCGAAATTGTCGATAAGCCGATTAAGCTAAAGTTAGGCAGCGACCATCTCATTCATGATGAAACAGGAACTCTAAAAAAAGTGCTTAAAGAAGATCCCTCATTGTCTTCTCTTTCGTTAAGTAATTTTTTTAATGATATCCTCGAACTCCCTTTCGCTTTAGCCGGAGAAAAACTTGCACTCGGAAAAACGTTCCGCCGCCACCAAAAAAAAGAGATGGAATCGCATGAGATCACTCTCGAAATCATCACATTGGATGCCACAACAGTCGTTGCGCGCGTAAAAGGGCATATTCCTCCCCACAAAGTTGACCATATGGGACTTCTGTTTAAAGGAAGTTGTGAAGGCGTCGTCAAGTGGAAGCGAGCAAATCCTCTTATCTGCTCCAGCGACATGCGTTACCATTATGAAGGCGAAATGCAGATTGATGACGGATTCGGTACGATGGAATATCATATGCAGCATAAGGTGGTTGCCGATGGAATGGCAATGCCTTGATACGGGCCGACGGTCGGCTGTGGAGAACATGGCGATCGACCAACGCCTTCTTGAAACGTTAGATCCATATGGAGTGCCTATCCTTCATCTGTACGAATGGGAAGGGGCGAGTGCGACGTATGGATATTTCACAAATCCCGATCATTATCTTCATGCCGATGCTGTTGCGCAGTGCGAATTGCAATTAGCGCGCCGGCCTACGGGTGGGGGAATTATTTTTCATACCACAGATTTTGCCTTTTCGCTTCTTATTCCTTCAGGGCATCCTGAATTTTCTCTCAATACATTAGAAAATTATGCGTTTGTGAATGGACTTGTCTTGCGCGCGATCGAAGCGTTTAGTGGTAGGAGTGTGGTGGGAGAGTTGCTGCAAAAGGAGCAGGGAGAAGGGGTGGGAACAAGGTCCTGCTGCAACTTTTGCATGGCAAAGCCGACGCAGTATGATGTCATGGTCGGAGGACGCAAGGTGGGTGGAGCAGCCCAGCGGCGGACTAAGGCAGGGTATCTTCATCAAGGAAGCATTGCATTGAGGATTCCAGAGAAAACGCTGTTAGTGTCGGTATTGAAGGAAGAAGCAGTGGTTGCTTCGATGCAAAAAAATAGCTTTTGCTTGCTCGAAGGGGAAGCTGGGGAGAGGGAGATGGTGGAAGCGCGGATCGAGCTGCGGCGGCTGCTTTCAGAGCAACTTATACACAAGTGAAATCAAAAAGCCAATTTTTGAATTCACTTGTGTATAATCTCAGGCCGTAGAAGTAGTTTTTTTCTGCTCCTCGGTATAAATGATCTCATTTTAACAAATTCTTGCAAAAACATTTATATAATCTTAACTATTTATTGTTACTATTAATGTATTAATAATAACAATTTAGGTTAAGAATAATGAATAAACTTTTAAAAAATATAATATTAGTTCTTAGTCTTCTATTAGCAGGGATGACGACATCCCTCCAAGCAGCAGATCTTTACGCCATTATTGTCGGCGATACTGACGCCTATGACGTCCGCCCTTTCATTGAGCAAGATATCCGCCTCGTAAGAGAAGAGATGGGACGCGTTGCATATTATACTGGAATGAACCTTAAAGAGATGGTCTTTGTCAATGAGCATGCGAAAGGATCTTTCCTTGCGGAGTTAGACAAATTAAACGTGCAGCCGGAAGATGTCATTGTCTTTTACTGGAATGGACATGGCAAGCGCGACGAAAAGAGTGCATGGCCTAAATTGATTGTGACAGAGACAACGGATTCAATCGACCACTGGCAGCTAACACAGAAGTTAATGGAAAAAAATCCTCGATTTTTACTTTCTATCGCGGCAAGCTGTAACCGTTTTGATAGTGAGATGAAAGTTGAGAAGTCGGAAGACGCACTGCTTTCCTCTAATGACGAAGCCCAAATAGAAAAAAATTATCGCACACTTTTCCTTGAACAGAAAGGAGTCTGGATTGCTTCGAGTACCGCTCCTGGAGAATACTCATGGATAAATCCGGAAAAAGGTGCAGAATATTATACCCTTGCGTTGCTTGATCGCATTCATGATAGTGTGGAAAATGGAGTGAATGTGAAGTGGGAAACAATTTTAGATGAGACGACGGAAGAAATGGCCGATATGCAAACTCCTCATTACACCATCATCAGTAAAAAATAAGGACTAGAAGAATGCCTCAGCTAGTGCGTTGGAGTTGTTTTGTTTTCTTTTTGCTGATGGCAGTTGTTGTAGAGGCGGCGACATTGCATGTCATTATCGTATGCGATATTGACGCTCAGGACATTAGACAATCTGTAGAAGTCGATGTTGTTAATGTCAGCAAAAAGCTTCAGCAGAGTGCTCTTTCGAGTGGAATGGCATACAATGAAAAAATATTCATGGGTGAGAATATCCAACCAAATATTTTGGATGTCATCGATCAATTTGTTGTAGAGCCGGATGATACCGTCTTCTTTTATTTTTCAGGACATGGATACCGCACGTATGCCAAAGCGGAGAATCCGTGGCCCAATCTTTATCTTAGCCTTCTCGATGCGGGAATCGATTTATTGGATGTTGTGAAAATAGTGGAAAAGAAGAATCCGCGCCTGCTTATTGCTGTTGCAGACTGTTGCAATAATTTTCTTCCGATTCGAAAAGCGCCGCCTGTCATTCGTCTGCCTGGGCATGCGTTAATGGTCCGGGTTCCTGGTGTAAAAAATAATTTCACGCAGCTTTTTCTCCATACTAGAGGAAAAATTATTGTCTCTTCTTCGACTCCCGGACAAGTATCTTCTGGAACATCCTATGGTGGAGTCTACACCTATTATTTTCTCAATAGCTTAGAAGAAGAAGTGCATTCTTTCTATAAACCCGATTGGCAGGTCATATTGGATAGGACTGCAGGACATGTCATCAAATTTGATAGCGAGCAGGTCCCTCAATACGAGCTCAACCTTATACCGAGGAGCAGCTGAAATTTTGAATTTAGACGATTTCAGCTGCTCCCGGTATAATTAATTTTCTTAGAAAGTATACGTAAACATAAGGCGGGCACCATAGATCTGGTAGCGCGTTCCTAAATAGTCGAAAGGATGTCCTTCGTGGCGCCCGTATTGACGGTAACAGAAAAATGGGACAACGCTTGTCTCTACCTTGTGTCCACGTGTGCAGAAAGAATAGGTCATGGGAAGGTCGACATCGTAAATGAATTTGTCTTCTATCAGCAAGTGGATGTCATCGTTGAAGGGGTCTTTATCGATAGTGCACTTCGCTCCCAACATGTATTTTGTTTTGAAGTTGACTCCAAGGCTAAAATTGTTAACGACGTAGAAGCGAGAGAGGAATCCTATCCCTGCATAAGGGAAATATTCGCTAATCGTGCATTCGATTGGAGAGGGATCAATGAATTTATTTTTTTCCTTAAAGTATCCTCCACAAAAGAATGGAGTGAACGAGATAGGGATGCCGGAGCGCCATTGTAGTGAATAGCCGAGGCGTCCTTCGATTTCCATGTCGGTTTTTTTGGATTTTATTTGGCGGTCAAGTCCATCATGACCATTCAAGCGGCCCGTCGCATAGTAGCCTTCTGCGCCCCAGTAGACAGCGCTGCGGCGGAGACGTTCGTAGCAGAAGCGTCCTCCGTACAACCCCCCATATTGTCGACTCCCTCCCTCACGCGCCCGCACCATGTAATAGGCTTCGGGACCGATAGAAAAGGTATGAGGACCACGCACATGGAAAAAATCATTTGCTTGGCCGCAGAAGGGAATGCAACAGAGGATAGAAAAAAGAATTCTTATTGCTAATGTCATCGCATTCCCTTTTGCAGTGATTACATATTATAACGATCTGAATTTCCTTCGCGAGGAATATGAATCAGAAGAAGTTTAATGAAATTGCCCCATTCATGATTCACTAGCGCAGGAGTGATGATATTGACGTCAACGCCTACACGATTAGCAAAGTCTTGGTAGAACGTTGAATTCATTTGTTTTAATGTGACTGCATCATCGAATCCACCTGTGCTACCGTTGACAAAACTTTTCCAAATTTTATCTCTTCCTTTGATGTTGTGCATCGCAGCGATCATTTCTTTGTCGGTGAAGATCATACGCCAAAAATTAAGAGGATGGACGTTATTCACACGGTCTCCTGCATTTTCGATTTCTTTCTTGTATTTTCTTAGTTTGAGGAGGGGGGTGTTGGATAAAGTGAGAACGATGTAGCGGATGTCACTCAATTCGCTCGCAGAGACCGGGCGGTTGTAGTCGTAATCACGAGTAATTTTTCTTGCTTGTATCGTATTTATTTTTTCTTTGATTGTCTTAGTCTGTGGTTGAACACCAGTGATTGTGTTCGTGATTGCCAAGGTTAAAAATAGTGATAGGTTGAATATCGTTTTGCGTCTGGACATGAAAATGCTCCTGGTTCAGATAATGTGATGTCAGTGTTATCGATAAAAGATGAAGAATATAAATTCAAGAAAAGTTTATTTAATAAGAAAGAAGATGAACATTTTAAGAGGGAGGAATGGAAAATGAAAAAGATGGCAATAGCGACGGTGATCTTGATTTTACCAATCGTCACGTTAGTGAGTGAAGTGGTGGAAACGTTAACGGATCCTTTAGAACAAGTGGGATATGTGGAAGAAGAGGATGATGTTGCAAGTGCAGAGTCCCGTCAACGCAACGAAATTGATTTCTATGATAAGAATCGTCAGCAAGTGAGAGAGCGTCGTCGTCTTGAAGCGCGTCGCGCCTATCGTGCCCAGCAACAGCAGTATTGTTGTCCAGAAGGAGAATATCCGCAACAGCAGCCGAACCCGAGCGGCGAATAAAAAATATCGCTTGATAAAGATTTTTTGGATAAGATGCAAATTCGATTTCGAAAGCGGAGTGACTCATGCGGAAGTCTGGATTTCTTTTATCCCTTGTCGGGGCAGGATTAGTTGGCCTTATTGGTGTGATGGTATGGCCGTTTGCACAGGAGCTTTTTCAGGAGCCTGAACCTTACCAGCTGCGTCCTGTTTCGCCGTCCTTGGTTGCGCAAAATCAAATCGATGCAACCGTCTTGAAAAAAAGCGAAGAGATAGAGAAAAGAGAAGCGGCAGAAGCATTTCTTGGGTTGGGAAAGCCGCGTCAGGCGCTAAAGATTATTCGTGAATACCGTCAGCAGATGGAAAGTGGCACAGCGGCGGGAAGAAAATGGTTTGATCTGCTTATTAAAGCTAATGTAGCATTAAAAAATACAGCGCAACTTCTTGCATTGTATGATTATCGTCCCTATGCATTTCAACAAAATGAAAAGGCAAGTCTCTTAATTGCAGAAGATTTTGTCACCAAAGGAAAAACGGTTGACTATGGCGTCATTCGTGACAATTGGCATGGCAAAGAGGAGTATCCTCAGGCGTGGATGATGCTCGACACCGACGCGTTGATCTTTGCAGGAAAACACTATCAGGCGATTAAACTGCTGACGATGAAAGAGTTTGAAGGAAAAGAGGACACTCCCCGCCTTACTCGTCTCGCCCTCCTCTATATGAAAGAAGATCCACGCACCGCATGGGACTACTTTTCTCAAGCGCAAGATAAAGATCCGTCAAATCCCGAAATTCACCTTTATCGCGCAAAATTATTGGAAACAGTGGGAAAACCGTCGACAGCACTCAGTGAATATTTATCTACCGTACAACTTGATCCAGAAAATATTCACTACCAGGAGCAGCTTGCAGAATACTATTTACGACAAGGGCAATACCCTCAAGCGATTGAGATATGGAAAGAGTTAATTGAAAGAGGAGCTCCCGATACCATCTGGGTAAAAGCCTTGTTTTGGGGCCGCGTCATCAAATCAATGGAGATCGACCTGACATCGAAAGAAGTGCCTGCAGGAAAATTAAAACCTTTCATCGATTACATGATCAATCTGAAGCCATGGGAATTTTGGAATCAACAGCAGTATGATCGTTTAGAGCATGCACAGAAATATCTTGATTCCCAACAAACAACGTGGTGGCTAAAATTGCTATCGGCTCTAAAACAAAATAATGACGAAGAGGCATGGTTCCTTCTTCAATTTCATACGTTTAGCGACGAGTCGTGGGATCCCGAGCTAACGCTTGCGCTCAAGCAGGTGCTGACCTACCGTAAACGCGGATCGCTTAATGTCGCGAGAGGCGGCCTAGGCATCACCGCGCCAGAGAAGGCAACGATTGCTCGCAAAGGGAAAGTCCAACATCCATTTTTTGCACAACTCAATGCTCTGGCAGATGTATCGGAAGGGAAAGATGTTCCAGAAGAGTTGGAGCATTTATTAAAAAGTAAAAATGCCTTCGCTGTCGTGTTGTTGTCGGCAGGATGGAACGAATCCGCGGTAGAGCTACTGAAAGTAAAAGTGATTCCGGATGAATTTCCTTCTTGGGTGGCAGTCGACTTCACCGAAGCCCTAAAGCAGCTGCGTGGAGATAAGGTTGCCTTAGAGTTTGCTATCGAACAAAAGCAAACCCCAGAAATGGAAATACTGGCAGGAGAACTATTGCTCAGCGAAGGAAACCTCGATGCCGCCTACGAAAAGTTTAACAAGCATATCTATCGCAATGACGATCTCGGTCTAAAAGCGACGCGTGGCGCAAGTCTAATCGCCTTCCAAAAGGGAGATCTCTACCGGGCTAAAGAGCTGATCGAAGGGCATAATAAGTTGTCAGCAAACCCTTCAGGAAGAGAAGTGTTAGCACGGATTGCGATCGCAGAAGGCGAGATGACGATGGCAACAGAACTCTATGAAAGCATTGCGCAGAAGTCGCTAGAAGCGAAATCGTTTTTAGCGAAAAAAGCGTTTACCGATAAAAATTGGCAACGTGCACAAGAGCTGACAATGGAGCTTTTAAAGGAATATCCGAACAGTGCACTCCTTCAACAAAACTATCATAAAATTGAACACGAGCTGAGCAAGCCC
>CAYIYO010000054.1:0-12198 GCA_964367715.1 uncultured bacterium | reverse complement strand
CGAAGCGCTTTACTTGCATCTAGAAGTGCATAGCCATTCTGTGTAACAGCAGCCATGACAACGTCTTTGTCTTTCCGAAGCGCTTTACTTGCATCTAGAAGTGCATAGCCATTCTGTGTAACAGCAGCCATGACAACGTCTTTGTCTTTCCGAAGCGCTTTACTTGCATCTAGAAGTGCATAGCCATTCTGTGTAACAGCAGCCAAGACAACGTCTTTGTCTTTCCGAAGCCCCTTACCTGCATATTTGAGCGCACGACCATCCTGTTGAACAGCGGCCAAGACGAAGTCTTTGTCATTCCGAATCGCTTGACTTGCATAGGTAAGTGCCTTGCTATCCTGTTTAACAGCAGCCATGACGAATTCTGGGTCATTCCGAAGCGCATCACTTGCATAGGTAAGTGCATTGCTATCCTGTTGAACAGCGGCCAAGACGAAGTCTTTGTCATTCCGAAGCGCATCACTTGCATAGGTAAGTGCCTTGCTATCCTGTTTAACAGCAGCCATGACAACATCTGGGTCATTGCGAAGCGCTTCGCTTGCATATTTAATTGCATAGGCATTCTGTTTAACAGCAGCCATGACAACATCTGGGTCATTGCGAAGCGCTTCGCTTGCATATTTAATTGCATAGGCATTCTGTTTAACAGCAGCCATGACAACGTCTTTGTAATAAGGAAGCGCTTCGCTTGCATATTTAATTGCATAGCCATCCTGTTTAACAGCAGCCATGACGACGTCTTTGTCACCACGAATCGCTTGACTTGCATGTTCAAGCGCATGGCCATCCTCCTGAACAGCAGCCATGACGACGTCTTTGTCACCACGAAGCTTTACACTTGCATAGCGAAGTGCATTGCCATCCTGCTGAACAGCAGCCATGACGACCTCTTTGTCATTCTGAAAATTTGCGATTGCAGAATTTAGTGCTAGGCCATTCATTCGAACAGCAGCCAAGACGAAGTATTTGTTATTCCGAAGCTCTTCACTTGCATATAGAAGTGCATAGGCATTCTGTTTAACAGCAGCGATGATGATACCTGTGTTTTCCTGAAATTCTGCACTTGCATATTGAAGTGCTAGGCCATTCATTCGAACAGCAGCCAAGACGAAGTATTTGTCATTACGAAGCTCTTCACTTGCATCTAGAAGTGCATTGCCATTCATTTGAACAGCAGCCAAGACGACCTCTTTGTCATTCCGAATCGCTTCGGAGTAAGATTGAATTCCGCTGAAGCAAGAGCGTTTAAGGGCGTTAATAACTTCCCTTTTTTTTAAATTAAATAAATCAGTTAGATGTCTAGATGCTCCCTCTAGATCATATCCCTTATATCCGCATCTTTTTGCTTGCTCTATTCTAGCAAAAACCCTTCCTTTTTGACTTGTAATAGCAAGAGCTCTTAAATCGGCAGGGGGTAAATATTCAGTTATTTTATTTATTAATTCGTTTGGTAAAATATCAAATAGTATATTAGGATCGATAATTTTCCCTGATACTTCGTTTGGTAGAGCGCTATTAGACTCCCCAGTAGATGAGAGGGGTGAAAGAGTTGTATTAGAATTTACCGAGGATTCTTGTTTGATGTTGACAATGTGAGCCTGAATTTTTGCATTTATTTCAGCTAGTTGTTGTTCTTTCCCAAATAGTTTAATGATTAATCTGGATATCCAATTTAAATTTTTTATTTTTTTTCCGTAATTATTAATAAGTTTAGCAGATTTAATTTTTAAATTTGTAATAACTTCGTCTGAATTGTAAAAAGGACCTTCAGTTCCCGGCTTATAAGTTAAGTTCTCTCTTAGAATTTTTTCAATTTTAGATAGTGTTAAAGCTGCTGACTGACCTGTGGGCTTTTCAGGCGTTTCATTTATGGAAAATGTAGTATTATCATCATTAATCACAAAATCAACATATTTATTTATAATCATTTAAAAAAACCTTTTTATTGTAATTTCAATTATAAACAAAAATTATAATAAAAACAATATGTTTGTGTTTTTTAATAAGATCTTAATTTAAGAGGCTTTTCGCCTTCGATGGCAGCAATGCGCTTCTCTAGGGGAGGATGAGTAGCAAATAGGGTGCTAAAGAATGAAGTGTCATTAAGATACATATGAGAAAAGTTGGCTCCGCCAGCAGGCATATCGCGTATGCTCTCTTGTCCAATTTTACGCAGGGCATTGGCGATTCCACTTGGATTACGTGTGAACTGAACCGAACAAGCATCTGCCAGGTACTCGCGCTGACGACTGACCATGGCCTTTAATATCGATCCTGCAAGCCAAGAGAGGGATCCAGCAACAATGAGAATGAAGGCGGCTATCGCCATAGGATCGCCCTTTTTGCCGTCTCGGGAGCGTCCGCCTAGCTGTAACATGCGTAAGCCAATATAAAGGGCGAAGTAGAACCCCATCAACATCGCCGCTAAGCGCATGCTAATGCACATATCACCATTGGTAATATGGCCAAATTCGTGGGCGATGACCCCTTGGACCTCATCTCGATTCAGTTTTTGTAAGGCCCCGTCAGTAATCGCGACAATGGCATTTTTCCCATTCAATCCAGCCGCAAAGGCATTGATTTCAGCTGCAGGGATGATATAGACCGGAGGAACTGGGAGGGTGGAAGCTAGAGCAAGTTCTTCGACAATATTGAGGAGTTGGCGCTCCTTCGGATTTGTTGTATCAGGAGAAACGAGGCGGGCGCCAACAGCCTCCGCAGCGCAGGATCCGCCAAACGACTGGTACCTCACATAATTGAAGCCAGCGATCAGAAAAGTGATCCCTAAAAATGCAGCGCCAAGGAGTGGATAAGGGGTGTCGTAAGTCTCCCCCGCAAATGTCCGCATTGCCACTTCTGCAACCACAGCAATTGCGACGGTAAGCAGAATGAATACAAACAAATAGAGAGCGGTATAACGGCGCGCACGGGCCTGTGCTTCCCAAAAATTCATTGCCATTGAAACATCCTTTAAAATGCGACTTTTACAGCTTGTCGTGCATCGGCATTTTCTATTTCATAAAGTCCTGATGGCGTATTGCCAAATAATCCAGCAACCATTACAGCAGGAAAGGTCTGCTGTGCGGTATTGTAAAACATCACTTGATCATTATAGGCTTGGCGCGCAAATGCAATCTTGTTTTCTGTCGAACTAAGCTCTTCTTGTAACACGCGCATGTTCTCACTTGCCCGCAGTTGAGGATAATTCTCTGCCAACGCGAAAATGTTTCCAAGAGAAGAGCGGACGGCGGCTTCTGCGCCGACCATCTGTTTCATGCTGTTTTCTGTTGGAGCTCCCTCGTTTTTGATCTGCTCTCGGGCACTTACCGCCTGTTGACGGGCCTGAATCACTGCTTCGAGTGTGCTTTTTTCGTACTGCATGTAGCCTTTAACCGTTTCTAGAAGGTTAGGAATCAAATCATAACGACGTTGCAGCTGCACATCAATCTGTCCCCACGCATTCTTTACCTGATTTCTTAAAGAGACAAGGCGGTTGTAAATGGCGACAAGAAAAAATCCAATAACAACAACGACTCCAAGCACAATCAATAAAGTAGTCATGATGACCTCCTGTTTATTTAAGAATAGTCGAGCCAAGGATTCGACGAAACTAAAAAATGGAATTGAAATATTATCAGACGTTAATGGATCGTAACCTATAATATAAATGAGGCATTTCTTTTTTTTGATCAATTCGCTAATATCGGCTTTTTGTATTTTTAGGAGACTATGCGTCTACTTTTACCATTATTCTATCTATTTCTTATGGCATTGACAGGGGAGATGAAGGGGGAGGAAACCACCTCTTCTTCATTCGATGCCGCCCTAAAAGAACATATTCATTTTAATGAAGAAGGTCCGAATGTAATTGGACATATCATCATTGAAGATCACGGGACGATGATTAACGAGGCAACCTGGCTTTATGTTAAGCAGGCGCTAACTTACTACAAACAAAAACAACCCATTTTTATCATTTTAGAATTAAATACTCCGGGCGGAGAAGTTTTTGCTGCACAAAAAATATCCGATGCACTCATCGAGCTAGATACCCAATTTAATATTCCAGTGCTAGCCTATATTAACAATTGGGCCATTTCCGCAGGGGCAATGTTGACTTATTCATCGCGGTTTATTGTCACCGCTAAAGATGGAAGTTTGGGTGGTGCTGAACCAATTATTTCTGGCCAAAATGGAGAGACTGTTCCTGTCTCAGAAAAATACAATTCTGTTTTAAGAGCAGACTTTGCTAATCGTGCTCAGTTTTTTGGACGAAATCCTGAGATCGCAGAAGCGATGGTGGATAAGGACATTCTTCTTGTCAAGCGTGCGGGAAAGATCATGCGTTTAGAGAAAGAAGACCAGCTGACTTCTGAAGACCTGGTGATTTCTCCAAAAGGAAAGCTTCTGACCTTAAATGCGCAACAGATGATGGATTATGGTGTTGCGGATACCATGCTGCAGCCATACAAGCGTGTTCCTATCTCCGCAGAGGAAAAAGAGCGGGGCAAATGGCTCTTGAGCCAAACTGCTTTAGCAGAATATCCATTTTTTAAAAGCATTCCGAATGCACATGTTGATGCGTTTCAAATGGATTGGAAGACACGATTTTTTGTTTTTCTCACCGCGCCTGCTGTTGCGTCTATTTTGATGCTAGGACTCATGCTCGGATTTTACATGGAGATGAATACGCCTGGCTTTGGCATTGCAGGAACCTTAGCAACAGTATGTCTTGTCCTGATTGTTATCTCCAATACCGCGTTAGAAATTACGAACTGGTTAGAGCTTATCTTTGTGATGGTAGGATTGATAATGATTCTGCTAGAGCTCACTTTTATGCACACCGGTGGATTATTTGCGTTGATCGGTGGAGCCTTCGCTCTTCTGGGTCTTTTTGCGATGATGCTTCCGAGTATTGGGAATATCGATTTTGAATTAGATACGGGTTCGCTTAATCTCGCAGGAGAAGAATTTTTCTATCGCTTAGCGTGGCTTTGTGCGACGTTTGTTGTGGGATCACTGCTTATCGCAATACTTGCGCGCTATGTCACGCCAACCTTTGGTCGCTTTAGCCGCCTTGTGCTTAAAGGGCACGAACAAGACTCTTCTAAAGGATACTATTCTGGAGAAAATCCCTCTTTGATGCCCAAAGCGGGAGAAAAAGGCGAAGTGCTTGCAACTCTGCGTCCGAGTGGGAAGGTGCTGATCAATAACAGCATCTACGAAGCGGTCACAACCGGTGACTTTATCGAAAAAGGGGAGCGTATTGTCGTCATTTATCTTGATGGTAGCGCCCTGGTTGTTGAAAAGGAGAGCCGATGATTCTCACTGCATTTTTACTTCTCGTCATAGGACTCCTTTCAATTTTTATCGAATTCTTTCTTCCTGGCGCAGTCTTTGGCGCGATCGGAGCACTATTGGTCTTCTCGGCGATCGTGGTCTTTTTACAAAATAGTGACTCGATCATCGCTTCCACTGTATTTGTGGTCTCTTCTTTTGTTGCTGTTGCATTGCTTATCAAGTTTGCGCTGTGGCGCATCCGTCATAGCTCAGGAAGCTTGTACTTAAAAGGGGATCAAAAAGGGTATTTTGCCTCCTCATGGGACCATTCTCTTATAGGGAGAACAGGTATTGTATTATCAGACCTTAAGCCAGGTGGTCATATTTTGATCGATGGTATAAAATGCTCCGCACTTTCCAAAAGTGGCTACATCACAAAAGGAGAAGAGGTGATTGTGATTGACGGAGAAGGCGACTCATTGATTGTGAAAAAAAATTAAGACAGATTACTTAAAGGAAAATTATGGTAGCGGACACAGGATTACAGTTTTACTTTTTATTCATTGCTTTGGCGATCATTGCAGTGATTATTTTAAGTATCTTAGGAAAATTTATCAGCTTATGGTTTCAGGCATTTGTGTCCGGAACACCAATTTCTCTCTTTAACATCATCGGAATGAGTCTAAGAAAAATTCCGCCCCGCGTCATTGTCAGCTCCCGCATCAACTCGTACAAAGCCGGGCTAAAAGAAATCTCTGTCGAAGACTTAGAAACACACTTTCTTGCCGGCGGCCATGTAAAAGAAGTGGTGGATGCAATGATCGCTGCAGACAAGGCGAATATTCCACTCGATTGGAGGCGTGCCACAGCGATCGATCTGGCAGGACGAGATCTGCGCGAAGCGATTCGCACCTCTGTCCTTCCAAAAGTCATCGATTGTCCTAGCCACGGCAGCTACATCACAGGCGTTGCCAAAGACGGGATCCAAATCTTGGTACGTGCGCGGGTCACGGTCCGTACCAATATCGCACAGTTAGTCGGTGGAGCTACAGAAGAGACAATCATCGCCCGTGTAGGGGAGGGGATTGTGAGTGCTATCGGTGGATCCGACACGCACCTTCAAATTCTCGAAGCGCCACAGCGTATTTCGCGTCTTGTCCTAGATAAAGGACTAGACTCCTCCACGGCGTACATGATCCTCTCTATCGACATTGTAGAGATGGTCCTGGGTGAAAACGTCGGAGCGAAACTGCGCGCAGATAAAGCAGAATCCGATAAGCGCATCGCACAGGCAGAAGCAGAAAAGCGTCGTACAATGGCAGTTGCCCTGGAACAAGAAAATCGTGCACATGTCAAAGAGATGGAAGCCTTCCTCATTCAAGCGCAAGCGGCTATTCCGATGGCAATCGCAAAAGCCTTTGAAAGCGGAAACCTTGGCGTGATGGACTGGTACCGCATGGAAAATGTACGCTCTGACACAAAAATGCGGGATTCAATCGCAAAATCCGATACAGATAAAGGCATTGGAACATGAACCTGATCGAACTCATCGGTTTTGTTGTCTCCCTTGTTGCTTTGGGGATCATTGCCATCAGTCGCTCCATCGAGGAGCGTCGTCGTCGGCGTGACCCCGAAGCTTACGAAAGGGAACAGGAGCAAAAACGCCAAGAACTGAAAAAAGTTCTCCGTCAAATGCATATCGAAGACGAAGAAGACGCCTATTATGTTCAGGATAACGAAGAAGACCAAGACGAAGAAATATACACTCCTCCTCCACGTAAAATAGCACAGATGAAGGCGTCGCCTTCTTATGTGCCGCCAATAAAAGCTAAGGAACCTTCAATCGCCGCCTACCATTTGAAAAGCGGCATTGAGGAGCGGCAACTTGTTTCTACTTTCGAAAAAGAAGAGAAAAAGGCCTTTAAAGATGTTTTTAGTCAAGATATGCAGATTAATGACGCCTACGAAATACGTGTCGTCTCCGACATCTCCACCGGATCCAAAGTCCTAAAATCCATTCCTTCAATGAAGGAAATGGTCATTCTTCATGAAATCCTCGACCGTCCAAAAGCCCTCAAATATGAACGCCCAGTCCGCTAATAATTACCAACATCTACTGGAAGAGATTCGCGCCATCGCTCTCGCATGCGGTCGCAACCCCGACGACATCACCTGCATCGCGGTCTCAAAAACACATCCCTGGGAAGAGGTCCTTCCTTTATATGAAATAGGGTGCTTCAATTTTGGTGAAAACCGCATTCAAGAAGCGTTAGAAAAAATCGATCAAGCCCCTAACGGCATCGATTGGCATCTGATCGGTCCGCTACAAAAAAATAAGGTGAACAAAGCGATCGGAAAGTTCGTGCTGATACATTCCGTGGACTCGATCGAATTGGCGCAAAAAATCTCACAATCAAGCTGTAAAGCCGGCTTTACAACATCGATTTTAATCGAAGTCAATACCTCTGGTGAAACGACAAAGCATGGCTTTGATGAGATATCGTTGATGAATGCATTTAACGAAATTTCGGAGCTACCGAACCTCATTATTGACGGATTAATGACGATGGCGCCCTATACAGAAAATGAAAACGTTATCAGACGATGTTTCCGCCGTTTATCCGAATTAAACGCCAATATTAAAGAAAAAAATTGTCAAAATGCTCCCATGTCACACCTTTCTATGGGAATGTCTAATGATTACCGCATTGCCATCGAAGAAGGAGCCACCCTTCTTCGGATTGGATCCTTTATTTTTAATTCAAATCCTCTATAATTGGCTAAAACAATGCTTCTTGACAACTATCTGTAGTTACAGTATAATTATTATTTAAATCACTAATTTTAAAGGTTCTTGTGAAAAAAATACTCAATACGAACATTTTATTAGCTTTGGCAGTCTTTTTCGGAGCCTTGAGCTTTTTCTTTCCCAATCCAATCGTTTACAGTGTTGCAGACGTTATTTCTGACCTTTTTATCCGCCTTTTAAACCTTGTCAGCTTGCCCATCATCTTCCTTTCAATTGTTTCTACCGCTTCGAGCATGGAAAGCATTCATGAACTAAAAAGCATGGGGGGCCGTGTCGTTAAATACACGCTAATGACTACCTTGCTCGCCGCTTCTGTTGCATTAGGCCTCTTTCTCATAATAAACCCTACTCAAGGAAGTATCCCTACTGCGGAAATGGTCATCGATCCGAATAGCCATAGCTATTTTCACTACCTGTTAAACGCGGTACCTTCTAATTTTCTTCAGCCTTTTATCGAACATAATGTCATCAGCGTCCTCATCCTTTCCATGCTCCTTAGTTTAGCCGTCTTAACCCTTCCCGATGAAAATCGGCACACGCTGCACCAATTTTTTAAAAGTCTCTATGCGGCGGTAATGAAAGTCACCATCTGGATCATTAAGCTGATGCCGCTAGCAATATGGGCCTTTATCACACTTTTTATCCGCGACCTAAACGAAGGCTTAGAATTTAAAAATATTGCGCTGTATTTAGCGGTTGTTGTCGGAGCCAACCTTTTTCAAGGAGTCGTTGTTCTGCCGCTCCTTTTAAAGAGCAAAGGAATTTCCCCTATAAAAGCATTTCGCGGCGCACTTCCAGCACTCTCTGTCGCCTTCTTCAGTAAATCGTCAAACGCTGCCTTGCCAATGGCAATGCGTTGCGTAGAAGAACGTCTCAACGTTTCCAAAAAAGTTGCTGGCTTTACACTCCCTCTTTGCACAACAATTAATATGAATGGATGCGCTGCATTTATTCTGACGACCGTCCTTTTTGTTTCCATGAGCCATGGAATGGTCTATACTCCCGTTGAGCTCCTCTTGTGGATTTTTCTCGCAACAATTGCTGCCGTAGGAAACGCGGGAGTTCCCATGGGATGCTACTTCCTTTCTAGTGCCTTTCTTGCTGCAATGGGCGTTCCTCTAAACATCTTAGGAATTATTCTTCCTTTTTATTCACTAATCGATATGCTGGAGACGGCCATTAATGTATGGTCCGATACGTGTGTGACGTTGTTAGTTCAAAAAGAAACGGATCAAGAAGTTGGCGCTGTCTTCACATAACATAGCTTCAAATATTCTTTTAAAAACCACTTACTATTGCACGATAGGATGTTTTGACGAAACTCCTAGAAAAACGGAAAAAGAAGAATCTGAGCGGATTAAGGAAGTAAGAAGGTGTGCCTTTCAAAAGCTTTCCAAAGTCAAACAAGAATTTGATTCGATTACAGTCCTTAAAAGCGTGCCAATAGAAATTAAAGAAGATTTAACTTCTAAAAAGGACTATTGCATCAGTCCAGAAGCTGAACTCTTAGCAAAAGAAATAATAGACTATTGCAACTCACCCGACATAAAATCAAAATTTTTTGTAATAGATTTCCAGGCATTCCCTACAGAATCCTCTTGGTTCGGTCGAGTCCAACGAAGGCGTCTCCAAGAAATGTTTCGCCAACACACTTCCTTGACCCCAATCCAGCGAAATTTTTTTATTAACAAGCTTATAAACTTTGCACTTCTTGGTGAAAAAAAAGATGGAGTTTATATCTCCTTAAACGTAACCCATGTTTTAGACTTGGTTTTAACGGAAGAGTATCAAGTTTATATGCAAGGCAGGCGGGGTTATTACACAAGACAATACTTAGAGTTCATAGGAGGAAGTGAAGGGGATCTTGTTCCTTATTTTGCATTACCCGGTCTTTTTGTTCCCCCCCCATTAGAAAATTCTGAAAAAAAACAATACTTAGAGTTCATAGGAGGAAGTGAAGGGGATCTTGTTCCCTATTCTCCATTACCCAGTCTTTTTGATCCTACTCCATTAGAAAATCCTAAAAAAAGAGATCCTGGTAAGCGCCGTGCTGCAAAATTAGTAAAAACCAACTCTTTACCTTTAAAAAATTACGAACGTTTAGCAAATAAAATAATTAAATTCTCTGATCAAACCCAATTAAGAAAATCATACTCTTTTTTTCATAAAAAAAGGTTTAAAAGATTTTTTGAACAGCACCGCTTTTTTTCGCCTCTTGAACGGAATCTTTTTATTAATAAAATAATTAATAACTGGAGGGTTGTTGAAATTTTAAATACAATTTTAAATATAACCTATGGAATTAATTATACTGAAGCACAATACTTAGAATTCATTGGGGGGAGTGATGGAGATCTTATCCCTTTCTTCGCTCTTGATAACATGTACAAGCCTTTCATTCAAAAACGAGACTTAGCAACACCACGTGGTTAAAAAAAAAATATAATTACATTTAATTAAATAATTAATATTGTTTTTTTTGTTTTTTTTGTTTTTTTTGTTTTTCTCTTGAAATAAATTATCGTTCTTTGTATATTAATTTAATAGTTTTATTTAAATATTTAAAAAAGGTGTTGAGATGATTGAGTTAAATAATGTTGCTGACATTAAAAATTTTAAAATAGAAGCGGGTAAATTTATAAATAATGTTTATTCAGCCAATAGAAAAAAAATTTTCCGTCTAGAAAAAGAGGAGATAAGCTCTGATACAATTCAAACCTTATCTAAAACTTTTAAAGCAGCTGTAACCCAAATAAGAAACGGAAGTGGAACGCAGGTTGTTAAACTTGAAAAAATAAGCTACCTAGCAATTTTAATTACTTCGGAAAGAAAATTTTCTCCTATTGCAGGGCGTATTTTAGGAGAAATTTGCGAGTATGACCAAACTCCTTTTTCAAGAAATCTACGTTATTTGATCAATCACTTACAAAGCACAACAACAACAATCCAATCTACGACCAATACACCCTCTTCTTCAACTTCATCGTCATGTTCCGAGCAAGTTGATAACGATGAAAACGACAATCAAGTGGATAATATTGAAAATGAAGAAATTTCCGGCTCGTTCGGTACCGAATTAAGGGATCTTTTAATCAAGCAAAAAGAAGAACTCAAAGCGCTTTTAAAACATCACGAACAAGAAGGAAATTCAGATGTAGATGTACAGGAATTAATAAGTAAAATGCAAAAATTAATAAATCAATACGAAGATCGTTAAGTTAACTTAGGTTAGCTTCCAGCTAATTTTACGGACTAGTCCAGGTAAAAGAACAAAAAATCCTAAGGCATAAAGGGCGTCAGCGATTGGCATTAGTGCTAAATCGGTGATTGCCCAGCCTATCGAAAAGAATGAGGCATTGGCGAGTGCATACGCAAGAGTGGCATGAATCGCTGTCGATACAATAGCAAAGAAAAGTGTCATCAGTGGTAATGTCGATGCATTATCTGCGAAGAAGTACTGTTGCTGTCGGTAAAGTACCAGTGTTGCTAAGCAAAAAGACAATGCAAAAAATCCAATGCGCGTTTCAGCGCTCAATAGATCCATAATCAATCCGCACCCTAACGCATACCAAAGACTGGCAAGCAAAGTTCTTTGATAGTAGCTGACAATTAAAAATGGGGCAAAATAGAGAAGATTTAGCGTGGGGACTAAGACCGGCATAAAAAGCGTAAGTGCAAGGGTCACAAAGAACAGTATACTTAGGTGTCGACGCGTTAATGACATTTACTTCCTCTTATTCGAAAAGCATTTAAAATAAATAAATAAATAAATAAATAGCGCAAGTTGCGTATATACCGCTCGTGATTCAAAATTTGGTTTTTCGGCTGCGTCAAAGCCCCGCGATTGGCACATCGTAAGTGGGTTCATATTGTTAATATTGACCCACTTACGATGTGCCAACCGCGGGAGCTTTCACGTGGCCCAAAAATCAAATTTTGAACCACGAACGGTATAACTATCACGGCGCCTTTGATAAGGTTTTTATCGCCCCCATGATACTGGATTTTGGCATTTTTGGGAGTCCAAAGTAAGTAATGATTGGCATCAGGCTCGAAGAGCCGGCATCTTACAGCGAAGGTCGGAACGCAGCGCAGCGGAGTGGAGGCCT
>CAYIYO010000053.1:0-12579 GCA_964367715.1 uncultured bacterium | reverse complement strand
GCACACAAGAGTGTGGGAGAGTAGGTCGCTGCCAAGTCTTTCTTCGCCTTCAAGGTTATCCTTGAAGGCTTTTTTTTGCCGAAAAAAAATAGCACAAAAAACGATATTAATGACACTAAAAATATTAACGACATATAGTCATCGTATCGAATGCCACTAAAATCTTAACTGTTAGACAGCACATACAATTTATCTTGGCGACATTAGAGAGAGGGAAATACCTGATCCCATTTCGAACTCAGAAGTCAAGCCTCTCATCGCTGATGGTACTGCACACAAGAGTGTGGGAGAGTAAGTCGTTGCCAAGTCTTTCTTCGCCTTCAAGATTATTCTTGAAGGCTTTTTTTTTGCCCAAAAATAATTCCTATAAAATGCGGAGTGCGGTATCAAGCGCTTAGAGTTGGACACATCTTTTATGATCGCGGCTTGACGCGATATAATGACGAATACCTTTTTTACTATGCCGTCCCTTCAGGACTCGGTCTTTTACCACATTTCCCAGGCCTCCACTCCGCTGCGCTACGTTCCGACCTTCGCTGTAAGATGCCGGCTCTTTGAGCCTGATGCAAATCGTTATCTGCTTCATCAAAAATATCAAACTCCAGTATCGTTACCGCGATGAATGCATAAACAATGTCTACGCCTTAAATGATGCACCCGTGACCGTTTACTTTTTTTCTAATTTTGAATTTTTTATAGGAAAAAATACCAACTTAGATTTTTTTATAAAGAATGAATGCCTTGCAATTCAATGCAAGGCATTCAAAAGCTAAGATTAGTAAGCTAATACAAGACCAACAGGGACGCTTGTATTTCCGTTAGATCCTACTGCAACGATGCTGTAGTCTCCTTCGACAAAGCTGCAGTCGATCGGATAGCTTACTGTAAATGGACCTGATCCACTTACATTAGCAATCAACATCTCTCCTCTATAGATTTCATAGCTGATGATGTTTGGGGCTAAGCTAGGGCTCCAATGCATATTTAAAGTGCACGTAGGTTCGTCTACAGTTATGTATCCCCCGAAGCTTTGTGGAGCATTTAAAGAGAATATATTATTTGAAGATCCGTAAATATAGTGTGTGGTCGTATCGACCCATGTAGCGACGGCAGTTCCCTGATCGCTCAGAACAATACGTGGAATGTATCCTGTTGTGGTCATAGTTTCTGCTTCTGTCCAGCTTCCACCAATTTCATAAGAAGAAACTTGCACTTCTGAAACTCCTTCGATGATTTGGTTCCATGTAGCCACGGCATTTCCAAACGCATCGACACTGACGCCTGCGCACGATGTTTCGCCTTCATTAATAGCAACGGCAGATGCAAGATCAGTAATCGTCGAGAGGGTTCCTCCAAATGGAAGTATTGCCGTACGAACGAACGCTTCGTTTGATGTATTCACTTCTCCCCAAACAATGAACGTATTGGAATTTTTATCCATGTCAATAGAGAGGTATAAAGGAGTTGTGGTGTTGTCAGGATTTGAAATCATTGTAGGATAGGTCCATGTATCGCCTCCTGCAGGTAAGAAGGAAGAGAAAAGGATGTAGTTTGCAGAAGTGCCAATACGTGCACTAAATACGAGTGTGACATCGCCATGAGGTCCTATCACGCTTTTAATGAATCCTACATCGACAGCATTTGTTGGAAGAAGAATAGTATTCAATGGAGTGAGTGTATCTGTTTCAAAAGCATAACGGGCACTTTTTAAGGTGAGTTCTGGATTGATTTTCCACCCGATGACAGCAGTTCCTTCAGAGGCTACAGCAAAGGCAATTGGTCCGGAAAGAGAAGATTCATCAATATCCAATAAGCTTGGTGTTGTCCATTCTGTTGCCTCAGCAGCTAATGCCATCATATAGATAGAATAAGGGGGGCTGGACGAGCTGGAATTTTCTGCAAGTTCTAAAATTGCGATCCGGTTGCCAAGTGTATCTACTGAAGCAATTCCGCCATTAAGAAATCCCTCTAATGTCGTTGCTGCAATGGGGGGCTGCCACAAGTTATCGAGAATTCCTTCTGTCGACGTAATAGCAGTGGTGTGGTCGAAGCTTGTTTCCGTCAGGTAGAAGTTTGCCCATATGGCATAGACGGTTCCTTGATTATCGGAAAAAATTAGGGGAAAGCTAGCAAACTCTGGAGAAGATCCAGTGTAAAGTGGAGTAGGGGCATTCCAGGCTGTAGCAGCGCCTGGTAATGTTGCGGTATAAAGATCATTATCGACTCCAATTGTTCCTGCTAACCATCCGATAATCGCGTTCGAATGACCATCAATAGCTAAATTTTGTGGGGTGGGGTTAATGCTACTTGGTGTAGTAGAGATAACAGCAGGTTCTGTCCATTCTGCAAACAAGGGTGCTGTGCCATTAGAAAATAGCAGACAGCTTAATCCTAGAGATAGTAAGAAATTTTTTCTCATGAATGACTCCTATGGGTTTTAAAAAAGTAGAAACGGTTCATTTTTTCGATTATACACAAGTGAAATCAAGAATCGGTTTTTAAGCGATGTGAAAGCTCCCGCGATTCACCGATCGAAAGTCGTTTAATATTAATAATATGAACCGACTTTCGATCGGTGAATCCCGGGGCTTTGACATGCTTAAAAAGCCAATTTTTGAATTCACTTGTGTATATTTCCGTCTCCATTTAGGTAACATAATTTTTTTTTATGAAAAAGAAAATTATTTTTATTTTTTTATTGTCTTTATATAAGGTTAGTTTAATTTTTTAAAAATTAATAATTTTAATAAACGGTATTTGTTAAAATATATTTTTACATCATTGGAATGTGTTGGTTGTTTTCACGACATGTAAATTTTTGAGGAAATAAACTTTAGTTTTTGTACAATCTGGATTCTTAAATTTTCAAAAGTGGGAGTGAAGATGAGTCTTAAGTTGTTGATAGCTATTGGTTTTCTGTTTTGTTGTGCAACATGTGTTGCGGAAGTGACTGATGCAGATGACTATCGAGTTTATGACGAAACGACACCGCCCCATGTTAGGGAATTTTATCGGGAAAACCATGAAAAGCAAACCATGGAGTTTGTCTTACAAAAAAAGGCGGAGTATTTGCCACCCCATAGAATTAGCCTCGGGATTTGGGAGGTTTTGTCTCTTTTGGATACTTTTGTGGATGAGAGTGATCCAGATTTAGATCTTCCCCAGAGTTATCACTTTTACCAGACGGCAGAGGCATTGAGACGAGATGGGCAGCCGCGATGGTTGGTTTTAACCGGATTTATTCATGATATGGGGAAGATGTTAGCCTATTTTGGAGAGCCCCAGTGGGCGGTGGTGGGGGATACGTTTCCTGTGGGGTGTGAATTTTCCGATAAAATTGTTTTTTCTGATTTTTTTAAAAACAATCCAGATGCCTATTATTTCGATTATCAGAGTCCGTTAGGAATATATGAAAAAGGGTGTGGATGGAGAAATGTGCATTTTTCTTGGGGACATGATGAATATTTGTATCAGGTTGTGAAGGATTATTTGCCCGAAGAGGCGGGATATATTATCCGTTTTCATTCGTTTTATGCAGGGCATAAGGAGGGGGAATATCGAGATTTAATGGATGCGTATGATAGAGAGATGCTTCCTTGGGTGCAACTTTTCCAAAAATATGATTTGTATTCAAAAGAATCGGAGCGTTTAGATATGCAGGCGTTAAAGCCTTATTATGAAGAACTTGTTCACGAGTTTTTTCCCAAAAAAATCGTTTGGTAGTCGAGCCTGCAGTTTGCATAAATAACACAAGTTGCGTATATAACTATCACGGCGCCTTTGATAAGGTTTTTATCGCTGCCATGATACTGGATTTTGGCATTTTTGGGAGTCCAAAATAAGTAACGATTTGCATCAGGCTCGAAGAGCCGGCATCTTACAGCGAAGATCGGAACGCAGCGGAGTGGAGGCCTGGGAAATGTGGTAAAAGACCGAGTCCTGAAGGAACGGCATAGTAAAAAAGGCATTCGTCATTTTAATAATAGGTTACGAATGGCTGTTTCAGTAGCCTTTACTAATATTAGGGATGTGGAAGAATCGACTCCAATTATTAAATAACCGTCTGAGTTTTCGTAATCAAAACCGTTTGGTTTCTCCTCTCCAAACGTTTTAACAAAATTATCTTCACTATATGCTCTGAAATATTGTTCCGTAAGGCCATGTTCTTTAGTATAATGGCGTGGGGTATATGGGTAAAATGTGAACTCGCGTATCCAATTTAAGAGTTTTGTAAAACAATTCGTCTCACTAATTTTAGTATCAGTAACTTGATAAAAATTTCTGATTTTATACAAAATATCGATTCCTGCAACGCGTTCTTCAGTTGTCAAGTCATTTGACTCTAAACATTTTTCACTAGCCAATGCAACTCTGCTGGCTAGCTCATCTAATGAGAAAGACCCTTCATACCCATTTACTGTAATTACGCGCTCCCCAAAAAAGGAAACAGTTGCCTCAGCTTTTTTAAGTAAATTATTTACAGTAAGTAGGTTATTAGAAATAGTATAAGAATCTATATGTTTGCTAATTTCCATCTCTTATCCAAATATTTGATAATTATTAATTGATTATTATATCAATAGTTTAAATAAAAGTCAATTTTTAATCAAATTTTTTATGCGAAAAATATAAACTTTTTGTTTCTTTATCTGAATTATATACGCAAGTGAAATCAAGAATCGGTTTTTGAATTCACTTGTGTATAGATTCCGCATAGAACCAGGATGGGGAGGACAGACGGGCCGGCAAGAATGCCTACGGGAAGTCCACATGCTGCTCCTATGGCTGCAGAAGTGATGACGTTCCATTTCTTTTTTTCCGGAGTAAAAGAGTCTTTTTCTGCTGATATCTCATTTTTTATTTCTCCGTACCATTTTCCACAGAGGCATCCAAGGACAGTTCCCAATGCAGCTCCTCCAATTGCTGTGCATCGAAAATAGTCGTATCGTTTTTTTATGGATTCTATTTCTTTCGGTGCAAGAGAGGAGTAACGGCGAGTAGAGGTGATAAAAGGAGTGAGACATGTTTTGGTTAATGAATTCATGTGGATTTCCTTGTGTGTTTAAGGAGGGGAAATTTTGCTGCGCGCACTTCATCAAGGCGTGAGACAGGGGTGTTGAAGGGGGCGTTTTTTATCATTTCTGGATTTTCTTTAATTTCCTCGATGATTTGTGAAAGTACTTCTATAAAGTTGTCTAGCGTTTCTTTTGATTCGCTTTCGGTAGGTTCGATAAGGAGACATTCTTTAACGATCAGTGGGAAATAGACTGTGGGGGCATGGATCCCATAATCGAGAAGACGTTTTGCGATGTCGTATGCTTTAACTCCTTTATCAAGGAAGCGGTCGGCTTGTACAACAAATTCATGCATGCAAGGTTGAGGGTAGGGAATCGTCAACAAATCCTGCATTTTTGCTTTGAGATAGTTTGCATTCAACACTGCCATTTCGGCAATGCGGCGTAGGCCAAAGTTTCCGTGCAAGCGTGCATAAATATACGCTCTTAGATAGATGCCGAAATTTCCATGAAAAGTTGCCATGTGCCCAATGGTATCCGCGTGCGCCCATTGTGTACGATAGTGATCACCTTCTTTTATTACTTGCGGAACAGGAAGGAATTCCTTTAAACGGTCGTTGCATAGGACAGGACCCGATCCAGGCCCTCCTCCTCCATGGGGAGTAGAAAATGTTTTGTGTAGATTGATGTGCATCACATCGAATCCCATATCTCCTGGACGTACCATGTTAAGAATGGCATTGAGGTTGGCTCCATCGTAGTAAAGAAGTCCCCCTTTTTCGTGAATAAGAGAGGAGATGGTTGTAATGGTCGGGCTGAAAAGACCAAGTGTGTTGGGATTGGTTAACATTAATCCTGCAGTGCGCGGGGAGAGGGCATTGCGCAGCTGTGCTAGATCCATGTCGCCTTTGTCGTTGGTACGAATGGAGATGATTTGATATCCTGCCATTGCAGCTGTCGCGGGGTTCGTGCCGTGGGCATTATCGGGAACAAGAATTTCTTTTCTTTGGTCATCGCCTTTTTTCATGTGGTAGGCACGAATCATTTTCACGCCGGTAAATTCTCCCTGTGCACCTGCATTGGGCACTAGTGTTCCTGCCGTCATGCCGCTGATGGAGCATAGAATGCGAATTAAATCGTGAATGAGGAATAGATTTCCTTGTACTTCGTTATCCGGAGCTAAAGGGTGAGTTCTTGTGAAGCCCGGGAGGGCGGCGCATTGTTCGTTGATGCGCGGATTGAGCTTCATTGTGCAACTGCCTAGTGGATAAAATGTGGTATCGATTCCCAAATTTCTTTGTGCCAGCTTGCTGAAATGGCGGGTGAGGTCGATTTCCGACATTTCTGGAAGACCCACATGGGATTGCCGTTGCAACTTTTTGGGAGGGATAAAATTCGCAAAAGCCTCGTCATCTTTTGGTAGGCTATACGCTTTTTGTTCTGGCTGTGACTTTTCGAATGCTGTCTTCACGTGTGGACCTCATCATGTTGGCGATAGTGACATAGTGATCCAACTGTTCTTTTGACTTCGTCTCGGTGACGGCGACGAGGAGACTGTTGGGATATTGTTTATGGTACTGTCCGAGAGGGATACCGGGTTCGATTCCATGCGTGCGAAAGTGGGAAAGGACAGTGTCGATAGGAAGGTTAAAGTCGACAATAAATTCGTTGAAAAAATGAGTGTTTACTACGATACATCCGCTTTTACTAAGAGCGTGTTGGAGGTAATGTGCGCGTTGGTAGTTGGTGGAGGCGAGTTTTTTTAGGCCTTCTGGACCGTACCAGAGCATCGTGATGAGAGAAGCAAGAGCAGCGAGTGATTGGTTGGTGCAAATATTCGAGGTGGCTTTTTCGCGACGGATGTGTTGTTCGCGTGCTTGTAGCGTGAGGACAAAGCCGCGTTCGCCTTTTTTATCGACCGTTTCGCCGATGATACGGCCGGGGAGTTGTCGTATAAGCGCGTCGCGGCAGGCGACGTATCCTGCGTAGGGCCCACCGAAGTTTAGTGCTAGACCGAGAGGTTGGCAGTCGCCGACAGCGATATCAACACCCAGTTCTGCGGCTGTGGCGAAGAGACCATAAGAAAGAGGATTGGCACAAAGGATGACAAGGGCGCCCATTGTTTTTGCTTTTTCTGAAAGAGAGCGCATCTCTTCGATGCATCCAAAAAAGTTAGGAGATTGAAAGACGACTGCAGCAGTTGTTGTGTCGAGATGTTGTGCTAAAGCATTCGTATCACAGGAGCCGTCGTGGTTGAAAGGGATCGTAATCACTTCAAGAGCATGGCATTCTAGATATTGGTCGATCACGCCGCGATAAAAAGGATTTAGTGCGCCGGAGATCAGAACTTTTTTCTTTTCTTTTTGTTGACGTATGCACATAAGAATGGCTTCTGCGCATGCATTTGCTCCGTCATATACTGATGCATTTGCGGCGTCCATTCCTGTTAGTGCGCAGATCGAGGACTGGAATTCAAAGATGCTTTGTAGCATCCCTTGAGAAGCTTCTGCTTGATAGGGTGTGTAGGCGGTCAGGAATTCCGATTTCTGACAGATTGCTTGTGTTAGTGCGGGGATATGATGTTCGTAAGCACCGCCTCCCAGATAGTTATCAAACTGAGAAAATGTGTTATGAGAGGCGAGTGTTTCCATCAGACGCAGGCCTTCGTACTCCGATATGCCATCGTCGGTCGAAGGAGAAGGTAGCAAAAGGTTGTTAGGGATGTCGCAAAAAAGATCCAAAATCGAATCCACGCCAATTGTTGCGAGCATTTCTTTGATTTGTGGATGTTGATTTGATGCGAAATCCATATTTTCTCATCCTTTTTCAGGCGATTTTATTTTTTAAATTTATTATGGTAAGTCGAGGTATCCATCAATGCATTCAGCTCTTGTAGGTCTTTTAATTTAACCTTAAAGAGCCACCCTTCTCCCTCGGGAGCATTGTTCACCAGTTCTGTTTGTTCGGCAAGTTTATTATTCACTTCGACAATCGTGCCGGAGACCGGAGAATAGACATCGGCTGCCGCTTTTGTGGATTCTAATACCACCGCTTCTTGGCTTGCTTTTACTGCTGCGCCGATGGTGGGAAGTTCGATGTAAACGATGTCTCCTAGCTCTTTTTGTGCATAGTCCGTGATGCCAACGGTGCCGATATCACCGTCGAGATTTATCCATTCGTGAGTGTCTGTAAAGTGCATTTTTTATTTTTCCTTTCGGTTGTCGCGATAAAAAGGTAATGGGGTCACTTTGGCTTTGCATGGATGCGAGCGGATCATTACCTCGATTGTGTCGCCATCATTTAATTTTTTCGTCGTGAGGATCAGTGCAATCCCTATATTGAGCGAAGGAGAGTGCGTTCCGGAGGTAACAATGCCGATGGGAGTTCCTTCAAAATAGATGTCGTATCCGGCGCGGGGAATTCCTTTATCTACCATTACAATGCCGTAGGGATGACGCTTGGACGATGAGTGTTCGATTTTTTGTAGGGCTTCTTTTCCTAGAAATTCTTTTTTTTCGAACTTTACTGTCCATGCAGAGACACTTTCATTAGCAGGAATAGTGGCGGTGAGTTCGTGGTCGTACAGGGCATATCCCATTTCTAGACGAAGAGTATCGCGGGCGCCAAGGCCGATCGGCTCGATATTTTCTTCTTTTCCTATTTCAAGCAGGAGATCCCACAGTTTTATAATAAGAGCATGTGGAGCATAAATTTCTGCTCCTCCCGACCCTGTGTATCCTGTTTTAGAAAGGATTAAAGGAAGGTGATCATAAGTCAAGTGTAGGAAGTGAAAGGGTCGTAATGATGAGAAGTCGGGAAAGATTTTTTTTAGGACAGCTTCTGCTTTGGGGCCTTGGATAGCGAGGATGCCTTCCTCTTGGAAGTGACTTTGGATGCTGACGTCAAACTGTGTGGCATGATTTTGTAGATGGAGAAGATCTTTGTCTCGATTGCCAGCGTTGACCACGACAAAGAAGTCTTCTTTAGTGTTGCGGTAGATAATGACATCATCGATGCTTCCGCCTTGTTCATCGGCCAATACCGTATAAGTGGCTGTACCGTCGGCTTTGTTGGCAATAGTATTGGTCGAGAGGAAATCGAGAAATATTTCTGCATCCGGACCTTTAATCGAGATGCGTCCCATATGCGACACATCGAAAATTCCCACCTCTTCACGAACAACTTTGTGTTCATGAAGGATCCCTTTATAGTGGATTGGCATTTCCCATCCGTTGAAATCAACGATTTTTGCACCTAAAGAGTCATGTCGATTAAATAATATCGTTTTCATTGTATCAGTTTAATGCTGCTCCAAAGGGAGGGTTGTTCTTCAATCTGGTATTCCGTCGTAACAGCACTAAAGTGCTGTGGATCTCCATCGGGACGGTTGATACGATAGGTGAATCCTATCCGATCAAACTGAGTCGGATCATACCCATGAAGGCATTGTGAGGGAATAAAAATATTTAAAATATATGCTGTCGATTTCATATGTGCTTTGACAACAAGATCATGAGGATCACAGTGGGCGTGCGCATCTTCTGTACGGAAGCGCGTAATTTCTCCGGCTTGGTGCCCACTCATCGGTTCGGCTAGAAAAAAGAAGTGGTGGCAGAAACGCGTGTTAAATCCGGATGTTTTGATGTCGCGCGTATCGATAAAAAGTTCGACGCTATCGCCTTCGGTCAAATCAGGGTAGTAGGCGCTTTGAAAGGGAGAATGAACATAGATTGTAAAGGCGAGTCCTTCGTTATTCCATCCCATGGCGACATCGGCGAAAGATTCTTCTGAGCACAATGCTGCAGTGTTTTGTAGTAAGTAGCTCCTGCCTTCTTTGGTTGTGAGATCGGGGAGGGAGTGTCCTTTTGTGTGGGGACACTCGCCTTCGATTTTAAAAAAGTTGATAGGGGAAAGCGGGACAAAAGAGTCTTCGCTATCCTCCTTCCGATCCTTGAACATTTTCGACCTGCTCTGTGGATTCAATTTCCACATGTTGGTTATTCATATAATCGAGGCTGATTGCATTCTTTTCTTTCATCAAAAGAAGCAGAGACAGCCCCATTTTTCCTTGTGCCTCAAGACCGAGCAAACGGTGCGCTTTATTTGTTTGTTCGGCAATTTCTTGTTGCGCAACGGATTTCATTTTTTTCATTACTTTAAAGAAGTAAAGGTCACCATTGGACGGAGTGATAATTGACGACCATTTGCCTTCTTCAACATTTAAAGCCGCTTCCGGACTTACTTTTGCATTGGCTTGTCCACGACTTGTTTGAAAGGTGGATTTTGTTAATTTCCATTGGTCTTGCAGCGGAGGACGAGGAGAAAATGTTTCCGTTGGAGTGTTTCCATTTACAGGAGGAAGTTCGCTGAGAACTTGTTCCGCTTCTGCATCAGGATTGCTAAGAAATTGCGCTTGTGTTTCACGCACGTGTTTAAAAAAGCGCAATGAATTTGTTGTGTTAGTCGAAGGATCATTTTGAATGACGCCAGGGGACATTGCTTCGACATAGTCTTTGCCGATTGCTTTGACAATGTCTGCAACGTAGTGTCCGCCGACGCTATTTGCTGCTTCCGAGAAATTTTTCCATGATTTATCGGAATTTTGAAAATCCTTTGGATTTTTCTCTTTTATTGCTTCGTAGTGCTTTTTAAGCGCTTTTTGCAAGGTTGTGTCGATCGCTCCGCTCTCCTGCGCTTCAGCAAACGTCATCACTTCCGGAGTATCCACACGATTCATTACACGGATACGATAAAAATGAGTTCCATCTCCTGAGTAATTTTCTAATTTTTTTGCTGAAGCCTCTCCTTCTGGGGAGGAAGGTTGCCCTGGGATGCTGGCGCTATTGAGCAAAGAAAGAAGTTGTGCGCGATCGGAGACACCTTTGAATGGAAAATTAACTCCTTCTTTTGAAAGACCGACAACAAGGAGTTGAGGCTGTTCTTTGTCGAAGGCTTCCGTCATCCATTCTGGATGCAGAGCAACGATTGCGTTGCGCGCAAATTGATCTAGCTTGTTGCGAGTGATGGTGTCGAGACTATCGAGAGCAGCAATGCGCTCTTCGCGTGTGGCTGCTTTTTTGACCCCCAACTCTGGAAATTCTTTTTGTAGTGTTTTCCAATTTTGTTCGTTCGCTTCCCATTCCCACGTTTCTTTGATGCCGACTTTTGTTTGAAGAGTTGTCTTTTTCACTTCGGACACTTCAAGAGCATAGCGTTGCTGAACAAGTTCAGGATTTGTTTTTCCCACTTGTTCAGGTGTTCGGAATTCTTTAGGTAAAGAAATTCCTTTATTATTTTTTCCGACTGCTTTTACGTAGGCTTCAAATTTTTGAAGCGATTCCGCATCGCCGAGACGCAGAGCTTCAGGCAGTTGGTAGACCGTTCCTTCCGTTGTTTCGCCGGCAAAAGTGACAAAAGGTTTGAATAGTTCGGGATCGACAATCATTGAACTGCCCATTGCATGGAAAAGACGACGTGAAAGCATGACTTGTTGCCATAATTTTACTGCTGTCGTGCGATCCATGCGCATGCGACGAAGTTGTTCATCAAAATATTGCGTGCTATTGCTTACGCCAAGGTAAGGGCTTTTTGAATTTTGTTCGAAGCTGATGGCAGCATTGTGCATCAAATCCGCTAAGGATTCTTCTTTAGAGACGCGGTATCCGCGTTGCTCTGCAATTTTCGCTGCGTTGATGATGTATTCTGCACTTAAACGTAAAAAGCGCGGTCCGAACCAGTCTTCTAGTGTATGATAGCCGAAGAGGGAGAGGTCTGTGCGGTCAAGTGTAGGATCGTGGCTAATCCAGTTGTATTGCTTTTCTTGATAAGCGAGCACCTGTCTTAGCATCGGTGCAGGGAGTCTTTTCTCTCCTAAAAAGAGGGCGACACGCGCGTTAAATGCCTCCGCATTAGCGGGATCTTTTGCCTGTTGCAGCGCTTTAAATTGTGAGACCATCTGTGGAGCAAAGTAGGTCCATGCATTTTCTGTGCTCAAAAACTTTGCTTGAGGATGTGCGTAGAGTGTATAGTTTTTTTCTTTTAAATGACGTTGCGACAGGTCTTCTTTGATTTCATGAGGAAAGGCGTTGGCGATCGACGCTCCAATTCCTGTGGCTAAGAGGTCTTCGCGGATGATGCCATTATTGAGGAAGTTAGGACCCCAGCTGCCGCCAAAATTGCGTTTATCTTCGCTGTCGGTGCCGATGAAAAGGACCATTTCATCGAGTTCGGCTCGGCTGATTGTAGAGCCGTCGATGGCAACAAACGCTGCTTGTTCGCCTACATTCGGAGCATCTAATGCACTATAGGTGCCGAAGAAAGAGAAGGAAATCACAATCACGACGGTGATGATAATATAAAAAAACTGCTGGTACTTTCGTAAAAATCCTAACATTGAGGGGCCTCTTTTTTGCAATAACGAAGAGTAAATGGTAACAAATTAATGTATTTGTAGCAAAGGAGCTTTCACATCGCTCAAAAACCCATTCTTGAATTCACTTGTGTATACCACGGTTCGGATAAATTTTGACATTTGGACACAGCGAAAGCCCCGCGGTTAAGAGAT
>CAYIYO010000052.1:0-12705 GCA_964367715.1 uncultured bacterium | reverse complement strand
CGACGCCGCTTTAGAAGATCGCGGCTTGACGCGATCGTAAAACGAAGATAAATTTTATCCCTGGACACGAGAAAACTCGGCTCTTGAGAGCCGAGATGAATCGTGCCTAAGTTTTAGGTGACTGTTGTTGTTCAATATATTGTCGAATAACATCGTCCTTTCAGAAAGTGGAGATTACTATTATCGCGTATGGGGTCATTAAAAGTTATCGGCTTTGTTTGAATATTTGACAACGATTCCTAATTTTATTCCCGAAGACCTCAAGGACGGGCTGAGTCTTCTTGCTGAAACCGGTGAATGGCGAAGCAAAATAAGAAATAATTCTGATGATGAGTTTGATCTTTCAGAAGTATATGCGTCAGATTACGGTTCAGATTCAGATGAAGAAGAATTTGCTGAAGAACTTTGACTGTTTACAAGCAGCGGCTCGACCTTAAAATTCGATACATTTTTTTCTATACTTGCCGCTGCGTTGCAGCTCAATGGTTTTTTATTAACATTTCCACGGGTTAATTCGCTTCGCTCACCACCCGTGGCTAGCCACTGTAGTCCCTTCGGGACATAGCAACTGCTTCGCAGTTACTTTACTTGTAAAAGTATAAGATAAAAAAAACAACTCGGTATAAGACTTTATTTTTCTTTTTCCCTATTTCAAAAACACGTCTCAAAAAAACACTGCGAAGCAGTTGATATGTCCCGAAGGGACTACAGTGGTTAGCCACGGGTGGTGAGCGAAGCGAATGAACCCGTGGAAACGTTAATGTAAATAATTGAGCTGCAACGCAGCGGCAAGTCTAGAAAAAAATGTGTCCAACTGTAAGGACAAGTCACCGCACTCCATAAGCAGTTGGGCATGGTTTTGTTGCGAGGGAGTGTTATACCCAGGGTGTTTTCCACCCTGGGTATACGTATTAAACTTCGACGAGGTCTTCTTCCGGAGCGGTTATTTTTGTGCTAACGATGGACTGTGCTTCGCCATCTTTAATTTTTTCCATGATCTTTCTTTCGATTTCCTCGAGAAGTTTTGGTTTTTTCTTCAATTCTTCACGAACTGCTTCGCGGCCTTGGCCGAGACGCTCTGTTCCGTAGCTAAACCATGCGCCTTTTTTGTCGATGATGCCATAGTCAACACCAAGAGTGATCGCTGAGCCTGTGCGCGAAATTCCTTCGGAGAAAATGATGTCAAATTCTGCCACTTTAAAGGGAGGTGCCAATTTATTTTTTGCAACCTTCACTTTTACTGTGTTTCCTACATCGCTATTTTCTGGTCCTTTGATGGAACCTGTACGGCGAATGTCGAGACGAACAGAAGAGTAAAACTTTAAAGCGCGGCCGCCTGTCGTTGTTTCAGGGCTTCCGTACATGACGCCGATTTTATCACGGATCTGGTTGATGAAGATCGCACAGGTATTGCTTTTTGCTAGCGTTGCTGTCAACTTACGTAGTGCTTGGGACATCAAGCGTGCTTGCAAGCCCACATGGCTGTCACCAATTTCTCCATCCAATTCAGCCTTAGGAACTAACGCTGCGACGGAGTCAAGAACGATCACATCGACGGAGTCGGAACGCGCGAGCATTTCCATGATAATTAGGGCTTCTTCTCCGCTATCCGGCTGAGAAATAAGAAGATCGGCAACATTGACACCAATCTTAGCAGCGTAAACAGGATCCAATGCATGTTCAACGTCGATATAAGCGGCGAGGCCGCCATTGCGTTGTGCGTTTGCGACAATATGTGTGGCTAGTGTCGATTTACCGGAGGATTCTGGACCATAAATTTCTACAACACGGCCGCGCGGAACGCCGCCAATACCGAGAGCGATGTCTAGACTTAACGCCCCTGTTGAAATCACATCCATCTTACGTTCAGATTGTTTTGCCCCTAAAGACATGATGGCACCGTCACCAAATTGTTTTTTAATTTGGCCCACAGCGAGCTCTAACGCTTTTTTTCGATCGGCATTTGAATTTGTCATAAAAAAATATCTCCTAGAAAATTTGTGTACAGAAGAGTGTCATCATACCGCATTAGTGGATAAGAAAAAAGGGTCGATTAGAAAATATAGGAATTAAAAAAGATGTAATTCAGACAGAACAACATCGTGCTTTTCGGCAGGAAGGAGGAAGGGAAGAAGCTGTTCTTTATATCCAATGCCTATACTTTTTATTGCGTTTTCTACAGAGAATAAAAAGCGATCGTAGCATCCTTTTCCGTAGCCGAGTCGATGGTTATTTTTGTCAAATGCAAGTGCAGGGACAAAAACGAGGGAGAGAGTAGAGAGAGGAACTTCTTCACACAGAGAGGGATCGGGTTCTTTGATTCCCCATTTTCCCACTTTAAGCTGCTGGAAACTATCGGTGACGTAGAAGACGTGTAAGGTATTCTCGATCATTTTAGGAAGCAAAAGGCGCCCTTGTTGGGCGAGCAACTCATTGTATTCCCACATGTCAAATTCGTCTTCGAAGCTGGCATACGAAAGAATTTTCGGGTAGCTTTCATAGCAAAAACTATTTTTAAAAAATTCCTGTTTAGCCTCTAAACGACGAGCCAGTGAAATTTTTTTTCTAATATTTTTTGCATCCGTACGCAGCTCTTTTTTAGACTTTTCTAACACTAAAAAGGACGTCCATTTTGGTATTCAATTTTACGAAGAAAATTCCCTTTTCCATCAAACAGTGTTGCTGTTCCTCTGCCGTCGCGCACTTCGGAAACTGCTATTTTATCGCCCCGTTTGAAGTATTTTCCTCTTACAAGGATATCGGATTCATATTGTTCCATTAGCATGACACCACCATCCTCATACCACGCGGTTGCAAGGCCATTTTTGGCGTTGTTGCTAATTTCGCGTTGGCTTTCTTGAACACCATTTAAGTACCAGGTCTTGCATATTCCTTGGATGCTGCCCTGAACCCAACTCATCATTAACTTTGGAAGGGGCTTTTTTTGAATAAAGCGCGACTCAAAGTATTCAATTTCCTCTCCGTGCTTGACGCCTTCTTTCACATGGTAGACAGAGACTAACGCTCCATTATCGGCAAATACTTGAACAAGACCTTCGGGAACCCCTTCATGGTACTCTTGAAGTTCGGCGACACTTTCCTTATTAAAAAGTGCACGTACGCCTTCGCCTTCTTGGACCTGAGCAATCATTTTTCCTTTGTTGTCAAAGTAGGTTCCTTGCTGTAGGATGCCCTTATCATACGTTTCTTCCGCCGCAATTTCTCCATTTCCCCAGTAGCGACGTGCTACTCCATTTTTTTCGCCATTAACATACGTATTCGTTTGAAGAAGAGTGCTATCCTCTAAAAAATATTCCGCGGTGCCGTGCGTTCTATTATTTTCGTAAGGAATGCATTTCCAGATTTTTCCATTGGGATGGTAATGAAAGGTGTTTCCTTCAAGAGATCCTTTGCTGTACATAATCTCGGCAGCAAGGCATCCTTCTTCATCCCACGCCTTGCAGCAGCCATCGAACAGCCACGTCTTTTCGGCAGCCATCCCAATGTCGCCTTCGCCTCCAATGACACACGCTTCTACCTTTAGTTGTCCATTATGCAACCATTCTTGGTACTTTCCATAGGCACGTCCATTGACGACTTCTAGGTATTGCTTTATTTGACCATTCGGATGATACGACGTAATGTAGGCCACCACATTTCCGTTGGCGTCTCTATTGTAGACGCGCATGACCTTTTGGTAGGGCTGAGAAGAAAGGAAGTTGACACCTTGGTATTGCTTAAGACGATCGGCATTGCTAATCGTCTCTGACATCCCATTTTGATCAACAATACTGACACTTGCTAAATCCAAACGGTTGTACCCATGATTGGCAACACATCCCGTTAAAAAAATGGCCACCATGCAAAGGGAGACCACCTGCGTCCGTACCCAAAAACGATTCATAAATACTCTCTTTTTAATAATTTCATATTAAGAATAAACACTTCGTTTTGATTATCGTGATTTTTTTTATCTAATTTGAAATCGAGAACGATCAACTGAGGACGGTTGGATCCCGGCTTGTAAGGGCCAACTTCAATCCCTTCCGTCTTGGCCAAAATCTTTTGGATGTCATCCACATTGACTTCAACAGGATGGATCAATGTCTCCGTTGTCTCTTGGTAAAGCGGAAACGATTGGACGACTCCTTCCGTAAAAACAAGACTGTTTGTGGGACCGGATAACGTTTCTAATCTTTTTTTAATCGTGGGATCGCCCGCAAAGTTTTTATTGTTGATGATCTTTTCTAGTGCTTCTCTTTCGGGCTCAAGAAAAGAAAGAACTTCCAGCTGTTTATCGATATAAAAGTGATCGGCATCGCGGTAATGGTTACGCACAGAAAGGTTTACTGCTTGACGGCGTTTATAACTCATGGCCATGCTTTCCACATTATCGATCGTTGCGCTAAGCGCATCAAGCTCCGCGCTGCGACTCCATATCATCACCGCAACAAAAAGGACGGGCAACAAGCCGACGACAAGACCGTATAAAACTAAACGGGATTGTGGAATTTTATCTAACATCATTCGCTCCTGGATTTTTGTTGGGACGGATAGATGGTTTTGTCCTTCAAATAAAAGGATGTCTTATATTTCCCACGATTTGTGCTCCACTTCACATCACTTTTAGGATCCACAAAGTCATTTGGAGCAATCAAGGCATCATGCAACTCCCGCGCCATCATCGGCGTAGGGCTTGTGAATTCGAGCTCTATTTTCACTTGATAGCGATTGCCTTTTTTCTTCTCTTCCGGCCGGCTGACCATCGAATAGCTGAAGTTGTCGATTTGAGCGAGCGCCACTTTTTGTCCTGTTTTTTCATCGATGCTAGAGATCGCAGGATGCGTGGTTAACCACGCTAACACATCGCTGACACGCGGAACATTCGGCAACAGGGCAATCATGTCCGGTGCAGCTTTAATCTCTCTTTCAAGAAACTCTAAGCGTTGGAGCAAATCCTCTTCGCTGAGCAATTCGATTGGCGCATATTCGTCCTCTTCTAGCAAGGCAGGAAACGGATTTTTCACCTCATATTCCGTTTCGAATGTTCCATATGGCTTATTCATAAAGGCAAGAAGGCTAACGAATTGTTCTTTGACACTGTCTCTTTTGTAATCGATGTAGGTAGTGCCAAAAAAGTAGAGGGCGAACGAAAGGAACAGGCATGCGGCAAAATAAAGAAGTGCCGGCTGTTTAATTCGTTTCCACGGCTGAGAATAGGCGTATTCTCCGGAGCGAAAGTTCACTTGATCCGCCGCCTTAGGCAATCCCGTCAAAGCAAGACCTATCGGGACCGCAAAGTTAAGAAGTTTTTCTTCGGAAATATCAAATCCGGAGACCTTTCTTATTTTCAATAAATTTTTATTTAATTCGGTGGATAAACGTATCGAAAGAGAAGGAATTATGGCGCTTTCGCCCGTCACTAACAATCCTTCAACCTCTTTTCCTTTTGCCTGTTTCGCTAATCCATAAAATAGCTTCATGACTTCAAGGCGAAATCCTTCACATGCTGCATTCAATAAAGGAAGGTCCGTTAAGGTTGAAAAATTTAATGCTTTAAATGACGCCGCAGCTTCTTCAAGAGGTAATCCTGTCTCTTGTTGATAGACAGTATTTAATTTTTTCATTCCCTGATGAAACGACTGGGCGGCAACGACCTTTCCTTTTTCTACTAGAACGCAACTCGTGTACTCTTTTCCAATATCCAACACAAAAAAGGGGATGTCTTGTGGAGAAAATAGACGCGCAAAAGCTGAGAGTGCAAAAGGGACTGCGGTGACCACTTCGCTTTCAAGATGGAATCCCTTCCAACGCTCTAGATGATGGGTTAAGTGATCTTTTCTTACAGCAACCGCCATCAGATCACTTCCCTCTTCGCTTTGGTTGACCATAACCCAATCCATCACGGCATTTTCTATTGGATATGGCAAGAGGGGTTCAGCCTGAAACGCGAAAACGGCGGCGATGTCTTTTTCTTTTTTTAGTTTTACATGAAGGGGGCGGAGTAAACTTTCTTGGGTTTCCACTGCAGTGACCAGGAGGCGCGGAGCTAATTCCGTCGAGAGTTTGGAAAGTTGTTCACTCAAGTAAAGCGGATTTACATTTCCAACTGGTGGTTCAAAAAATAGGATTTTATCGAGAGCAGGAGCGCCTTTTTTTTGTGAAAGTAGTGCGCCCTTCATGGCATCTCCATCAAAAAAAAGGCCACTTGTTTCTAATGCATTTGGCTGATCGATCATGGTTATGTCCATTATTAATAAATAATTATTATTATACCAAAATAGTGATAAAGCAAAAAGCACTGATTGATTCACGAAAAACAATTTTTTTATTCTTGCTCGTCTCAACAGAAAATGGTAAGTTTTAATTTTAAGGAATCACTTTATGGCAAACGAAAATTATCAGGCTCCTCCCCTCCCTTCCGCTTTTATGTGGAGAAGAATCCAATCCTTTATGGGGTTGTGGCTCGTCCTTTTTCTCATTCAACATTTACTAACAAACTCACAAGCCGCTCTTTTTATTGGGGACGATGGCAATGGATTTGTCCGTGCAGTGAATGGATTGCACAATCTTCCCTATCTTCCCGTCATAGAAATTACGTTGTTGGGAGTTCCGTTCCTTATCCACATCGTTTGGGGAATAAACTATTTATTTACATCAAAACAAAATGCTTACGGAAACGATGGCAAGTCTCCCGCCCTTGGCGAATATCCCCGCAACCATGCGTATACGTGGCAACGGATCACCTCGTGGATACTTTTGATTGGACTCATTGGACATTTAATTGATATGCGTTATCTGCATTACCCCATCATCGAAAAAAATAATAATGAAACACACTATCAAGTCGAAGTGGCGCACGATCCAGGAATCCATTCGCTTGCCGACCGCCTTAATTTTACTCTCGCAGAAAGAGAGGGCAAAGAGTATGCCATTGCGGACAATTTTGGGACGGCGGAGTTGTTAGTCGTACGCGAGACTTTTAAAAGTCCGTTGATGATTGCATTATATACTTTTTTTGTTCTTGCTGCCGTCTTTCATGGCTTTAATGGATTGTGGACATTTTGCATTACGTGGGGATTAACGTTAACTGCGCGCTCGCAGCGACGTATGCGTACGCTTTCAACGCTGCTAATGATTCTTATTGGATTTTTAGGGTTAGCCGCAATATGGGGTACTTACTGGATTAATCTAAGGCAATAATCGAATGGCTGAAAAAGAACAAAAACATGTGATTGTCATCGGCGGTGGCCTTGCGGGACTATCGGCGACGATGAAACTTGCCGAAGAAGGATGCCACGTGACGCTAGTTGCCGTCACAAAAGTCAAACGGTCGCACTCCGTCTGTGCGCAAGGCGGAATCAACGCAGCAATTAATTCGATCGGAGAAAACGATTCTCCATTGATCCATGCGTATGACACCATCAAAGGAGGCGACTTTCTTGCTAACCAGCCTCCCATCCTTGAAATGTGCATGGCCGCACCAAAAATCATTCATATGCTCGACAGATTTGGATGCCCCTTTAATCGAACACCGGAAGGATTTCTTGATTTTCGACGCTTTGGTGGCACATTGTACAATCGCACTGCTTTTTGCGGAGCCTCCACGGGACAGCAGCTGCTTTATTCGTTGGACGAACAGGTGCGTCGATGGGAGTCCAAAGGACGCGTGACAAAAAAAGAGCATCACGAATTCATGCGACTCGTTTTGAATGAAGAGGGAGTGACGTGTGGTGCAGTGGTCATGGACCATTTTAACATGAACCTCGAAGCTATTCCTGCCGATGCGGTCGTCATCGCCACAGGGGGTCTTGGCTTATTATTCAAAAAATCGACAAATTCTACCTCCTGCACAGGCGCGGCAAATGGTCGGCTTTACCGTATGGGAATGAAGTATGCAAACGGAGAATTCATACAAATTCATCCAACCGCAATTCCTGGTGCGGACAAGTTGCGTTTAATTTCGGAATCGGTCCGTGGGGAAGGCGGACGTATTTGGGTATGGGGCAATTCAACAAAAACGATCACCACCCCTGAAGGTAAGATCATCCCTTGCGGTGTCACGGGAGAGCCTTGGTATTTTCTTGAAGAACTCTATCCGGCATTTGGAAACCTCGTTCCACGTGACATTGGCGCACGCGAAGTTTTGCGCATCTGCTCGATGGGAATGGGAGCGGAGGGAGGGATGCAAGTCTATCTTGATATCACCCACCTTGACGAGGAATCAATTCAAAAATTGGATTCCGTCCTCGACATCTACAATAAATTCACTGGAGAAGATCCACGGCAGATTCCGATGAAAATTTTTCCCGCCGTCCACTACACGATGGGAGGCGCATGGGTCGACTGGCCTGCAGCAGATGATTCAGACCGTTGGACGCGCTTTCGGCAGATGACCAATCTACGCGGATGTTTTAATGTTGGGGAATCTGATTACCAATACCATGGAGCAAATCGCCTCGGCGCAAACTCCCTTCTTTCCTGTATTTTTTCCGGACTTGTTGCCGGTGTGGAGGTTCCGCGCTACATCAAAACGCTCAAGCCCCTGTCGCATGATGCCACTCTTCCTCACTTTCAGGCGGCGGTTGCAGAAGAACAGCAAAAAAATGCCAAACTTTTAGCTGCTACAGGAAAAGAAAACGTGTTTAAGCTCCACGAAGAGCTAGCAGAACTCCTTGTTGCCAATGCGACTGTGGTGCGCACCAACAAAGACCTTGAAGAAACACTAAAAAAAATTCATCACATTCGCGCACGCTACGAACAGATTGGACTCGATGACAAGGGACATTTTGCGAATCAAACACTCATTTTTGCAAATCAATTCGACTACATGATCGACCTTGCTCTCATCATCATCAAAGGCGCTCTCGCTAGAAATGAATCGCGTGGCGCCCACTTCAAACCGGAATATCCGCAACGCGATGATGAAAATTGGCTAAAAACAACCATCGCCACTTATGACCCACTCACAAAAGAGCCGATCATCACCTTCGAACCGGTCGATCTCCGCCACCTCAAGCCCATAAAACGCGACTACTCCACCGCAAATAAAGTAGAACCCACACTAGAAAATATTCCTGACAAGATCCAACTCCCCCTATAAGGAACGAAGGAAGCCATGGAAAATAATGCAAACACTTTTACTCTCAGGGTCTATCGTGGAGTTCCTGGAAATCAATATTGGGAAGAATTTGAAATCGAAATTCATCCTTTCATCAACGTCATCTCTGCGCTGATGGAAATTCAAAAAAAACCCATTAATAAAAAAGGCGAGCATGTCACTCCTGTCGTATGGGAGCAGGGGTGTTTAGAAGAGGTGTGCGGATCCTGCTCGATGTTGATCAATAGCAAGCCCCGCCAAGCGTGCACAGCCTTGATCGAACCGCTTCTCAAAGAAACAGGAAATCGCATCGTCACTCTAGCGCCTTTTACAAAATTTCCGTTGGTCCGCGACCTCATCACCGACCGCACCGTGATGTTCGATAACCTTAAAAAGGTCCATGCATGGATCGACACCGACGGCATTTACGAAAAAGGACCGGGACCCAAAATTGCCCCAGAAAAACAAGAAATCATGTACTCGCTCTCCCAATGCATGACCTGTGGATGCTGCGTCGAGTCCTGTCCGCAGTCCAACGACAAATCAAAGTTCGTGGGCCCACAAATCATGGCACAGGTGCGTCTTTTCAACGACCATCCGACAGGAGCAACGCAAAAAGCCATGCGTTTACGTCCTTTGATGAACGAAGGAGGCATCGCAGACTGCGGCAATGCACAAAATTGTGTAAAAGTCTGTCCGAAAAAAATTCCTCTCACGGACTCCATCGCCGCAATCGGCAGAGACGTGAATAGCCAAGCGATAAAAGATTTTTTCAGCTTCCCCGATCGATAAGATTAAAGACAAACGGCAATAATAACCCCAACGACTATAATGACCGATTTTTTATGTCGTTATACACAAGTGAATTCAAAAATTGGCTTTTTGATTTCACTTGTGTATAAGGTCGTTGGTGTCATTATTGTCGTTATTCTTTTTTTAAGCTAAGATATGCACATGACACTTTCACGCCCTTTACTTCTTTTATCTGTGCTTCTTTTAATTAAAGCAGCGTTGTTGATTCTATTTATTCTCAAGGGACCTGTTGGTCTCGGTCCCGATGAAGCCCAGTACTGGACTTGGAGCCAACAGCTTGATTGGGGATATTACAGCAAGCCTCCCGGTATTGCCTGGCAAATTGGCCTGGGCACCGCTTTATTTGGTGATACCGAGTTAGGAGTGCGATTCTTTGCAGTGATTGCAGGATCGTTGCTTCCCTTCGCTCTTTACCTTCTCGCAAAAAGTTGTAAATTCACTTCTCAAACTGCTTTTTGGAGCGCTCTTTTGTTTGCCATGGCTCCTTTTGGAATGGCGGCCTCATTTCTGGCGATCACCGACACAGTAATGGTTCTAGCGTGGACACTTGCTCTGGCTTTACTTGCCTCCTCACTAACCCACGAAACGCCTCCACGCTACCTTTTGATGGGCCTCGTCATCGCAGTGGGAGCATTATTTAAATGGCCAATTTATTTGCTCTGGTGCTTTATCATTGGGATGCTTCCCATTTTCTCTTTTTTAAGACGATACTCACTCGTCGTCGGCATCTTAATTTCTTTTGTAGGGCTTGTTCCTAGCTACCTCTGGAATCACACTCACGACTGGGCAACTTTTAGACACGTTTTCCACCAGGTCGAAGGCTCTCCACTTGCTGCAGAACATCGTTTGGGAGTCTTTCAGGGGAATTTTTTCGAATTTATTGGATCCCAAATCGCTCTCCTTTCTCCACTGCTTTTTTTAGCTTTTGGATATAGTCTGTGGAGATTTATCTCTGCACCAAAACAGTTGCCGCGCCCTGCATTATTTTTAGGGAGTATCACCTTGTTCATTTTTGGAGGATTCCTTTTCCTTTCAATGTTTAAAAAAGTGCAAGGAAATTGGGGCGACTTTGCGTATCCATCAGGGATTGTCTTTACAGCATGGATCTTTTGTGAGCAGCGCTCGAATTGGCGGCGCTGGTTATCTATAAGCGCGGTGACGTCTCTATTTTTAATTATGGGGATGCTCAGTATTCCTTCATTGCAGTCGTATTCTATAGGAAACATCCCTTACAAAATTAATCCTTTTCGCCATAACGTGGGCTGGAAAACGCTGGATGCGCATTTGATTGAGAGTGGATATAATGTAAGTGATAATTTTATTTTTAGTAGCAAATATCAGATGAGTAGCATTTTGAGCTTTTATGGTCCAGAGCAACGCCGCGCATACTTTTTCAACATCCATGGAATACGCAAAAATCAGTTTTCTTTTTGGCCTGGAATGCCAGAAGAGCAGATAGGAAAAGACGGCTTTTATGTCATTGCGGAAAATCAACCGCATCTAAACTCGCACATGGAACAAATTCCCCATTATATCGAACTGCTCTCCCCCTATTTTACTAAGGTAGAGTTTGTTAGAATGGCGCCTTTATTCGAAGCCAATGGCACCATTGCCAAGGGAGCCCTTATTTTCAAAGGAACTAACTATAATGGAAAGGTTCCTGAAGAAAGTGACCGGTGGTAAAAAAAGCCCGCATCTTCTATACTCTAGGCAGATGGAACTCCTTTCGCTGCTGCTTTGGATATCCTAAAAATATATAAGCCAATCAACGAAAATATATAAATACGGGATTGTAACGCTGGACGAAAAGCTTCTGGGCCTACTGCCTAAGATCTGGAACTCTGGGAAACTGTCCCCCCTTGCACAACAAGAGTTGATGTGCTTCTTTTTAGACCCTTAGCGGCGGCTTTTTTTTCAAAATAGCACTGTAGAGATACGGTGAGGAAGATTTTGAATCCTCTTTACTTCTTCTATTGTTCCCTCTTCTAGATCAAAATGATGTGCTAATGACTTCTTTATCTCTCCAAAAAAATGCGGTTTGGAATCGATATGAAGGCACATTTTACTTAAAAATTCGTCGTGACTACGTTTTTGACGATAAGAAGGCATCTTAGGAGGAAGGGTCAAGCAATTCATCATTTCGACTTCATAATCCCATAAAAACGAGCTGTGATGTAACCAGCGGCCTCTTTGCATGTACTGGGCATTTCCGCCAAACTTGCGCTCTCCGAAGACATAATCATTTTCTCGCAAAGAAAAATTTAATCCTATAAATACCGGATTATAAAGTGCCTCCGCCCAGCGGTGCACTTTTTCGGGAAACGGATCGATTCCAGTCGAAGAGGTATTACAGATAAGAGTGACAAAACAGGTATTGGCATCGACAATAACGGTGCCGCCGCCGGTGAAACGACGAATGATCGGAATCGATTTTTCTCTGACCTGTTCAAAGTTAATGAGTTCTTCCGCTTTACCGGAAATCCCCATCACAATAGCGGGAGAAGCCTCTTCATTAAACAAACACCAATTTCCCGTGTCGGCGCGTAGCAGTGCTTCTTCCAGAAGAAGTTGTTCGTAAATGGGACAGCGTGACAAACGTACTAACTTCAATTTTTCCATAGAGATCATTTTATTTTATTTTGACTAAAGAGCATATCAACTCGAATTTAGTTTTTTAGGTCGCCAATGCGAGCAAAGCCTGTAGCCACAGAGGTCAGCCTGAGGCCTATAGTTCTGATATTTTTTCGTAATCAGTCACGGGGTCGGTCATAAGTTTTTCATCGCGGCAGCGA
>CAYIYO010000051.1:10160-13423 GCA_964367715.1 uncultured bacterium | reverse complement strand
GGCTACTATTGTTGCATCGCTGCCGCGATGAAAAACTTATGACCGACCCCGTGACCGATTACGTATACACAAGTGAAATCAAAAACCGATTCTTGATTTCACTTGTGTATATACCGTTCGTGGTTCAAAATTTGGTTTTTTTATTTGTTTATCTGTAAATTTATAATAATTTTTATATCGTTTTTTTTTAGTTTTATGGACTTTTAATGCGGTTTTTTGTATAATCCTTTTAATATTTAAAGGAATTGTATGCAGGCATCTACATCTACATCAGAATCAAGCAGTGGAGCGGGAGATTGGGTTGCATTTTTGTGGGCGGCTGCTTTTTCAGCAGTAACGTCGTTGGCGAAAAGTACAGCAGATAATGTCAAAAAGCAGGTCGTCACTAGCCTCGCTCCAGGGTTCATAGCACGCGTTCTAACTGATCCCGAAACCAGAGAAAAGATCGATCTTGAACAAGCCATTCGAGATGAAAAGCTTAAAATATATGAATCCTATAAAGGCTCATGGCCATTAGAAGCGAAAGGCCTACTTCCTATTTTAGGTAAATTATCTCTTTTATTTTCTTCCTCTTTACAAAAGCAAATGCAGGAGGATCCATTAAAAAAGCACATATTTCCTGAAAATGATCCTTTCCTTAATCAGCTCTGTGAACAGATTCTTTTGCGCATATTAAATAATTTAATTGATTCCGACAAAAATAAAGCTTCAACTAGCCATTCTGTTTCTGAGTCGTCTCCATTAGTAAGAATTTTTTCAGGTCTTTCAGAGTTAGTGTTGAGCAAATTTAATGAAATTGATGTGCAAGAGTTCGAATCCGCCTTTAAAGAGAAAGATAAAAATAAAATTCAGCAAATATTTAGTAGATTAACGGACGCACTTTTATCTATTTTAATGCCAAATAGAAGGAATGATATCCCTCTTCCCAATAGTGTTTTAGGATCTCTTTTTGGCTCTTCTCTATTATTGATCGATGAGTCTTCTCGAATAAATGCAGAACAATTTACGAATATTGAGAAGCATATTCTTCCTGACCTTTTGGCAGAGCTCTATTATTTTACTATGTGTAGACCCTACTTCACTGAAGAAGATAAATCTAGACTCATGGGACAAGATCATTTAATCGTTGATCCGATAGTAAGCGTTTTTGCCCAACACATTGTAGAAAAATGTTTACCTGCAATTATGGAAGAAAAAGCCGCCGCATGTGCCGGAGTGTTTACCTCTTCGTTAGAATTAACTGAAAATGCAGAAGCCCTTTCAACCGTGATCAAATTTTTAGCGGCTTTTCGATTAGAAATCACTTCTCAACAATTTTCTAGTATTCTCTTTAATCGCCTTAAAGACCATGTTCATGATCTCTTTTTACATACCTTAGCATCACTAAAAGAAGAGAGCGAAAACACTCTTCCTTCTGTTGCGAAAAGCTTTGTGACGATTATTGTTACATATTTTAATCAGAAGGAGGCAACTTCTGCACACTCGAATTGGGAAATAATAAAAAATCAGGTGGTGCTTGCAACGGTCGATAAAGAGACTAAAATTGCATTATTCAAACCATTGGCCCGTGAACTTCTAGATAAAATTGGATTAAGAGAAGCTCTTGAAGTCGTCAGAAACCAGTTAAAACTGGAACAGTCTGTTGATGCTCTATTGGAAAATCATATTATTCCTTCTTTAGCACTACTTTTAATGAACACATTTTGTGATATGAATACCTTTGAGTCCGGTTTTCAAGGAGTAAAAGTCGAGCTACAACAAGCTCTTGTAATCGCCCCCGCCACAGCGACTATAATTTCAATAGGAGACGCAGCAGTTCAAAGCGCGCGAGCTCAGAGCATTGTGACAGAATTAGGAAAGCTACTAAAGGTTCTTGTTAAAGATATTGGTATAGTCGTTGATAAATATATTGCGGATGCGGACTTTTCTGAGATGTTAAATAGACAAATATTAGATAAAAGGCTCATTCGGAGTGAAATTACCACCCTCACAAAAGGGTTAACAGCAATTGTTAATGATCAAGATCCTGGCATGTTAGCCTCTCGCGATTATATAAAAATAAAAGTTTACGAATCTCTCTTCAGAATATTCACTCTCCTTGTGAAGGCGACTCCACAAGAAGGAACAGCGGAAGAAGGCGAATATTTAAAAACACTGTTGCCTGCAAAAATTTCTGGAAGAGTAATAAAAATTTTAATCGATACCCCTCCCAACCTCGAAGCGATTGATGATATTGAAAATAATGGAGAGATGACTCTTAAAGAAAAAGAAGAGGCGATCACAGCCCTATTTAAGCCGGCGACAGATGCATTGATTCGACTAATGGATGCTGAGGGGAGAGAAGGATTTAAATCCGTTTTACCTGTCCCCGAGGCGCTAAAAGAGCCAATACATCACCTTATTGTGGATTCGATTCTTCCCGCCTTTTTTCGTGAGGCCTATTTTGAAATGACAACCTGGACGCGCCAAGCTGAAGAAAATAAAGCAGCTTTACAAGGGGTGTTTTGTCCTCCTGTTGATGGCGCGACAGAAGCGCGCATCGAGCACATGAGCGGACTAGCAAAAACAATCGGAGCGTTCGTAGAAAAATTTATCCCTCATTTTTTTAAAACGAATTCTCAAAAGGCAGTTTCTCTGATTGAAGAGAGTCTTGCCGGAGAATATTTCCAAGCACTGGGGGATGAGGAAAAGCCTAAAGCGCGCGCCCTCGTCGCACGCAATATCCAGGTCATAGGCGCTAATGCAGAATTGAATGGAGCGTGGAATGCGGCTTCTATCTATGTTGAAGGATTCGCCCTAAAAATTCTAACAAAAATTTCTCAGAAAATTAATTCGGATGAAATAAATCTGAAAAATCCAACGACGGGAGAAAGCGTACACTTACTGAATTTGTTAATGGACAACTTGCATCAGGTAATGAAACACTTTGAAAAAATTAATCATTCAAAAGACCCCACAAATGCACTGCTTACTCTTTTTCAAGCGAATGATCAGGGGAGTCTACTTCATTCAGCGATGGACCACGATCTTGATGTGGGGATTACGGATGAGCAAAAACAACAGCATCGAATCGAACATTTTTGCAAGCCACTCGCAATAAAATTACTACAACTCGCGGGATTAGAAGCGTGTCCTGAAGACTTTCCGGTCCCGAATGCCCTTCGCGAAAAAGTATGGGGGGCATTTAAAGACGAAATGCTACCAGAGATCCTTTACCACGTGACACAAGTCATAAAAGATCCAATCACCATTAAAAAAGCATT
>CAYIYO010000051.1:3682-10060 GCA_964367715.1 uncultured bacterium | reverse complement strand
AATGGTCGGAAATTTTCTTTTAAACTTTGTTCAGTTTGCTCCAAGCTACCTAGATGAATTTCCTATGCTAAATATTCATAAAATGAAAGAGCTAGGCGCGCCTGCTCTTGGGAAAATAATTAGGCAAACGCTTGGTGATAAGACGATTGTTGGACTAATAAACGATGTTTTTAAGGACTTTGCCATTACGCCTCCAGGGCAACAAGAAGTTGTTGATGGAGCAGCACTAGACCGAGAACTGATTAACGCATCGACGGGTTATATCTCAAAACAATTGAAAGAATTTGTCAAAGCATTCGTGGAAACAAAATGGAAAGATTTTCAGGAAAGATTTGATGCAAAGGTTTCTGGACTTTTTGAAAATGCAACCTATAAAAAATACGCGGAAGAAATAAAAAAATTCCTAGATAAAATCTGCCGCACACTCTTTATCGACTTTTTAGAACCTGTTTGGAATTTTCTTTTGTACACAGTAGCTTGGTATTTTATTCACCTACACATCAATTATAAAATGGCGCAACACGCAAAAGGTCTCAACCATCCCATCACAGAAAATCTTATCATGAAACTCATCGAAACAACGGTCGATCGCTTGCTACATCCTGAAAAAGTTCAGCCCGAGCCTCTTCCGATGAATGAAGAAACCTTCGAATTCTATTCTAACACATTAGATCAAGCATCGCACCTACGCCGTTCCAGCTCGTTAGCGGCAACAGAATCAACCAATGAGCCTCCTGTTCAAACGGATCTTATCGATTTGACTGAAGAAAGTGACCAATCCGGGTCTGACTCAGAAGCTGGTTATCTGTCATTCGATGAGGATTCGGATTACGAAGATATCCAATAACATAACGGTTGTTTCTTGAGAGGGAATTGTGATAATCTCTATTGCCGATAGATGACATTTACCCCGATAGCGTCGAATGAACGAAAAAGCAAATAAAAAGTTTAAGATTACAACCCTCGGATGCCGTACCAATCAATATGAGTCGCAGGCCTACCACGATCAACTCGAAGCAATGGGATACACCAAGGCAGACGATAACGAAGAAGCCGACCTCTGTATCGTTAACACCTGCACGGTAACAGAATCCGCCGACTCCAGCAGTCGCCACCAAATTCGTCAACTCACAAAACATAACCCTTCAGCCAAAGTCGTTGTCACCGGATGTTTTGCGGAACACCAACCTGAGGTTGTCAAAGCCCTTCCCGGGGTCACAACAGTTGTCTCCAATGCGCAAAAAGAAAATCTTCTTTCTCTTATCTTGCCCGAAGAAGAAATACCAGAGTTTAATATTCGTCGCTTCGACGCGCACACCCGCGCTTTTATTAAAGTACAAGATGGATGCAACTCTTACTGCACCTATTGCATCATTCCTTATGTAAGGGGACGCTCCCGCTCCCGCACACTAGAAGAAATTGTTACAGAAGCAGAGCTATTAGTTGCTAATGGCTACAAAGAAATTGTCATCACAGGAATTAATGTTGGCGACTTTGACGGCAATCCCAACGAAGGGGAACCCCCACGCCGTCTTGCAGAGTTGGTCAATGCGATCGATGCCATTCCAGGATTAGAGCGCTTACGCATCTCCTCCATCGATCCAGATGAAATCGATGACGAACTCGCCAATGCGGTATTAAACGGAAAACACACGTGCCATTCGATGCACGTTGTTCTTCAGGCTGGATCCAATGTCGTCCTCAAAAGAATGAACCGCAAATATACACGCCAAATTTTTATGGAAACGGTCGAACGTCTACGCACAGCCAGCCCTTTTTTCACTTTTACAACAGACATCATTGTAGGTTTTCCAGGCGAAACAGAACGCGACCATCGCGACACATTAGACATGATCCGCGAAGTGAAATTTGCTAAAGTGCACATGTTTCCGTATAGCGACCGTCCCCGCACGAAATCCGCAACAATGCCAGATAAGGTCCCGTCCGAAGTCATCAATCGTCGCAAACAGGAGGTCCTTCGCTTGTCCGAAAGGTCGTCATTCGAATTGCGTGAGCGCTATCTGGGAATGACGATGAAGGTGTTGACAGAAGGCTACGACAAAGAAAGGCCAACAGAGATTTCAGGTCACACAGAAAACTTTCTCAACGTGTGGGTCCCGAGAGGGGAGTTGCTTCCCAACCAAATCGTCGAGGTGAAGCTTACGGAAAATACTCCTGCTGGTTTTATTGGAATTGTAAATAAAATATTTTAGGTTAACATGCATATCACCATCTCCGAACGTCTCAAACCCTTTTCACAACTTCCTGGCACTCTCTGCCCCCTTCCCGGAACGAAATTTGTAGCACAAGTGTATCCCTCTAAAGTGATTCTTTTCGACAACACTAAAGCGCCAATGGCCGCTGTGCGTGAAATTTCGATCCCCATTCCCTGCGCAATGGAAAAATTTACAGTGCTTCTCGACCTTGAACGTCCTTCAATCGTGGTATGGGGATGGTGTGGGGAATTGTATGTGCGCTACCGTCTTTTAGCAAATGAAACAAAAGACGATCTCCTCCTTGTCCAGGAAAAAGGAGAATTGTTTCCACCAACAGAAAAGCCCCCTCTACCTAAAGCGGTGTTTGAACGTCTCTCTCTCGGCTCACACAAAAAGCAAGACTGGCAGCTTGTCAAACGACGCAATAATTTAATGGAAATTCTCCCCCACTGGTTTGTATTGGGCCAGCTGTCACCTTTTTATGAAGAAAAAAAGGGAGACTCCTTGCTCGATTCCGCCCGCCAAGCGATTGACAGCCATATGCCCGATCAAGGAGCAGACGCCCTTCTTAATGTATTCAATGCGGGATGCGAAGGAATCCTTGTTCCTTGTATTAATGATTCTCTCCATCAAGGCTTTGGGCTCCCGGTTGTTAATGGGGAATATCCACTTGCTTTGTTATCAGAAGGTGCGCAACTCATCCGCTCCCTTTTCTTCACGACCAAAGAAAAGAGAGCAACCATTCTTCCTTGTCTGCCTACAGCATTCCATTGTGGACGTATCGTGGGATTAAATTGGGAAGGAGTAGGAAAAGTCGATATCGAATGGACGAAAAAACAAATACGTCGTCTTCATTTCACTCCTTCAATCGATACAACGGTATGCTTTCATTTTTCAAAAGAAATGGCCTCTTACCGCTTGTGGAGGAATACAAAAGACAAAGGGCGCCGCATAAATTGTGGAGAATCCTTTGAAGTTAAAGCCTCAAACGTGTATAGATTAGATCGATTTGAGAAATAACAATGATATCACACGAAGACTATCTCGCCCTCTGTCAAGAAATATGGAAGCACTCCCGCCTCTATTACATCGAACACACTCCTGAAATTTCCGATCAGGAATTCGATCTCCTTTACACGCGCCTAGAAGAAATAGAAGCGAAACATCCTGAATGGATAGAGTTCAGCTCACCCTCCCAACGCGTTGGCGAAGCCCTAACAGAAGGATTTAAATCCGTTAAACATACGACGCCAATGCTTTCCCTAGCAAATAGCTATAGCAAAGAAGAGGTGGAAGATTTTATCAGACGCATCCAAAAGCTGGGCGGAAAAATTCACAATACATTTTCGTGCGAACTTAAAATGGATGGCATCGCCATCTCAGCACGCTACGAAAATGGTCTCTTCGTCCGGGGGGTAACGCGAGGCGATGGCAAGCAAGGCGACGACATCACCGCAAACATGCGCACGATCCAAGCCCTGCCTCTACAGCTGTATGGAAAAGATATTCCCCCAGTATTAGAGATACGCGGAGAAGTCTTCATGCCCCACCAAGAATTCAGTCGTCTGAATCAAGAAAAAGAAGAGGCAGGGGACGAAGCATGGGCAAATCCTCGCAATGCCGCAGCAGGTTCTCTAAAACTCCTAAATCCGGAAGAAGTCGCAAAACGACGTCTTTCCATCGTTTTTTATGGCATTGCGGACGCTCCATTAGATATATTGACAAAGCAGTCTGCCTCACACGATTTGATGAAGGAATGGGGGCTACCCATTCTAGCTCTACACGCCGCCTGCGAGTCAATCGACGAAATATGGAACTTTGTCGAAAAGGTACGAGAAAAACGTAAGTCTCTTCCTTTCGACATCGATGGAGTGGTCATCAAACTCGACGACATCAAAGAACAACAAAAGCTGGGCGTTACAGGAAAAAATCCGCGCTGGGCAGTCGCCTATAAATTTGCCGCCGAACAAGCAAAAACACGGATCCATCATATCACGGTCCAAGTGGGGCGAACGGGTGTGTTAACTCCTGTCGCTGAATTGACTCCTGTCTTCCTCGCCGGTAGCACCATCGCACGCGCAACTCTCCACAATGAAGAGGAGGTACAACGCAAAGACATCCGCGTCAACGACCTGGTGACGATAGAAAAAGGGGGGGATGTCATCCCCAAAGTCGTAGAAGTTGACTTTCTTCAGCGTCCCGAAAACAGTCAGCCATGGATCATGCCAACCACCTGCCCAAGCTGCGGAGCAGAAGTCGAAAGAGTTCCAGGCGAAGTCGCTGTACGCTGTCCCAACCTCTCCGATTGTCCCGCACAAGTGCTGCGACGCATTCTCCATTTCGCTGGTAAGTCCGCAATGGACATCGACAATCTGGGAATTAAAGTTGCAGAACAATTAGTGAACCGTGGATTCATCTCCCAGCCCTCGGATATCTATACTTTAAATGCCACTCAGTTGGCAACACTGGACGGATTTAAAGAGAAATCGATCGATAATCTTTTAAAAAGTATCGAACACTCCAAAAATGTGACCCTAGACCGTTTCATCATGGGGTTAGGAATAAAATACGTCGGAATAGGAACAGCCGAACTCCTTGCTAAAAAAGCAGGCAGCGTCGACTCTCTTCGTACCTTTACCTATGACGCTCTCATGCAAATTGATGGCATTGGAAGTAAAGTTGCTTCTGCTCTCGTCGATTTTTTTGCAAATCCCTCCCACCAACAAGAGCTCCAACGTCTTCTCGAACTAGGTATTATTCCTAAAAATGTCGAAGTCAAATCCTTCGGCGCACATGCCTTTAACGGAAAAACCTTCGTCCTCACGGGTTCCCTTTCAAACTATACGCGTTCCTCCGCGGCATCTTTAATAAAAGAACGTGGAGGGGTTGTCACCAATGCTGTCTCTAAAAAGACAGACTTTCTTCTCGCAGGCGAAGCCGCCGGATCCAAGCTAGACAAAGCACAGGCTTTGGGCGTTTCCGTGCTTTCAGAAGCCGATTTTGATCAAATGTTGTAAAGAATAATTTTCTTTATTTTCATTAAGTGACTAAGAATTAATCGCTATTACTGCTGTTGCGTATAAATTACTCTTTACATAGAATAGATTCAACCAAGTTTTTAATTTAAAAGGAGTTGACGATGAAAAAACTAGCATTGCTGGCATTAATTGGCATGATTGCAACAGGTTGCAACATGGAAGATGGACACAAAAGATCCGCTGAACATGAAGGGCGCGAAGAAATGAAAGAAGACGCGCAAAAAAAAGAAGCGGCCCTAAAAACAACTAACGAAGAGCTTCCCACAACACAGCCAGATCAACCTGCGGAGCAGGCTCCAAAAAACACAAATCAGTAGAACATTCCATATAGCCCAAATGTAGTGCAGCTTTGGCAGTCTCTACCTTGGGCTATTTTTATGGCGACAAATAAAAAAGATTAATCAACAAGGAGAAGATCATGGCTTACCGCACACTACTCACTTTAGGTTGCGCCTTCTTGGCAATTACCACACTTTCAAGCTTTCAAAGCAAATCAGCAACAGCAGAACTCCATCCTACGAAAGGAAGCAAAGTAAAAGGAAAGGTCACTTTTACCTCTGTTGAAGAAGGTGGTGTTCGCATTGTTGCCGATATCGAAGGGCTTTCTCCAGGCAAACATGGATTCCACGTTCACGAACACGGCGACTGCAGCGCTCACAACGCATCTTCTGCAGGTGGACATTTCAATCCAGACAACAAAGCACATGGAGCACCCAATGCAGCAATTCGTCATGTAGGGGATCTAGGTAATATCGAAGCCGATAAAAATGGCCACGCGCACTATGATGTTGTCGATCACGTCATCGCTTTAGAAGGCACCAATAACATCATCGATAAAGCAGTCATCGTCCACGAAAAAGAAGACGATTTCAAGACACAACCCACAGGCAATGCAGGCGAAAAAGTCGCATGTGGCGTGATTAAAGAAGATCCTAAATAAGTGTTGTTAATTAAATTATTAATAATTGTTTTTCGATTAGCTCATGAAGTTCATTAGCAAGTATATATATAGCACTTGACCGCTACGCTATATACCGTTCGTGGGTTAAAAATTTTTTTTTTTTGTTTGTAGGAGCCCCAAAAAAAAAATTTTTAACACAAAAAGGGTTATAAGTTTTAAAAAA
>CAYIYO010000051.1:0-3672 GCA_964367715.1 uncultured bacterium | reverse complement strand
TGATTTTTGGGCTTTGACGCAGCCCAAAAATCAAATTTTGAACCACGAACGGTATAAACTGGTTAAAAAAAAGTGGGATAGCTGTCTACCTCTTGGCTTTTGCTGGTAGAGTCTTTTAATCTTGGAGAAAATAATGACAAATCTTGTAACCTCTTTCTCATCTATGCAGGTCGCAGAAGTTCCTTTTACTTTGTGGTTGAAAGGACCTTCAGGACAAAATAGAGTTTTCCGTGAAATACAAGCCAATCCCTCTTTAGTCGAACATTTTTTGGAATGGATTAAATCCAATATTCAGTACGGCAAAGACAATGGTCCTTTTCTTTTTAAGGTCTGCCGTATTCTAAGGAAGGAACAAAATAACGCTATTATGCGCTTTTCTGCAGTAGTGATGGAGCAAGAATTTGCACAATTTCTCGATTATACTATTCCAGGGAATCAAAAGAGAGATGCAGTGAAAGCGCATGCATTTTTATGTGATCTGCTAAAAAAAAACAGTATTTTAGCTTTTAATATGTTGAATTCTTGGGGAGAATCCTTTAACAATTACGTCGTCGATTTAAATTTCACAAAAACCCCTTTTTGCCCACTCTACCAAGCAATGTGTTCAAGAAACATCTTTGCCCTAGAGTTGATATGGAGTCATTTAAGTGAAGACGAAAAAAAAAGAATTTTTAGACTAAATGATTTTTTTTTCGATCTCCGTGAAATAAAAGAGCGAAAAATCCAAGAAATTTTCTTTGCTAAAGAAGAAGTTGACCAACGTTTCTCAATGCTGACAACCAATCCCCTTATTTATAATTATCCTTTGCATCATGCAGCTTTTATTGGAAATACGGTCATGATAGAGGTTTTATTAGCAGGAATGTCAAGAGGGCAGCGGATTCAATGCATAACAGTTAATCTGAACGGGCATACTCCTGTTAGCGTAAGCTTACTGCAAAACCACACACAGGCAACCAAAGTCCTTGGTCGCTTCCTGACTCGACAGCAAAAGGAAGCACTTTTGATAGAAAAATCGGAGAGTTTTCATTTCGATGAAAAAGAAGAGAGTTTCAGAGTTTCCCTTTTAAGGCTTCTATATCAAAAGCGTTCCCACTAGCGTTTGTTTCGTGAAGCTATGGATTTTTACCCGCTGTAAGGATCCGATTAATCCTTTATTGCCAGGGAAAATGACATTTTTCCAGCAGCGAGTCCGCCCTTTTAACATGCGCTCATCTTTAAGACTGCAATTTTCTACCAACACTTCCACCTCAGCACCAAGCATTGCCTGTCGTTGCTTACCATAAATTTCTTCTTGCAGTACCATCAAACGGTGTAACCGGTCATTTTTTATTTCTTCGCTGATATCATCCTTCCAACGCATCGCCGGCGTCCCTTTTCGTTGGCTATAAGCAAAAATAAATGCCACCCCATACTCAATCTCTTTCAGTACATCATATGTTTCCTGAAATTCTTCTTCGGTCTCTGTAGGGAATCCGACAATAATATCCGTTCCAAAAACAACGTTAGGCGCAATTTCTCTAAAAAGGCGAATCTTTTCGAGATACTGCTCTTTGGTATAAATGCGGTGCATCTTTCGCAACACACGATCAGAGCCTGACTGAATCGGAAAGTGAATAAATTCACATAAAGAAGGAAGGTCCCGCACAGCCTCCATCAGCTCACGCGTAATGTCTATGGGATGACTTGTCATAAAGCGAATGCGTTTGAGACCCTGAATGGCGTCCAGTCTTTGGAGAAGGTCATGAAATAAACAGTTCCATTCAGGAACATCTTTTCCATAGCTGTTCACATTCTGTCCTAACAAAGTGATTTCTTTGTAGCCATTGGCCACAAGTCCGCGCACCTCTTCCACAATATCATCAGGAGAGCGTGACACCTCAGGTCCACGCGTATACGGCACTACACAATAGGTGCAAAATTTGTCGCACCCACGGATAATCGAGACATGTGCCTTCACCTTATCATCCCGCTGCGCCCCTAAATAATCAATCTCATGTTCAAAGCGTTCATCGGTACGGGTAATCTTGGTCTTTGACGCAAGGACTTCATCCAAAACCCCATTAAGTTCGTGAATATTATTCGTTCCCAATACGAAATCAATGTGCGGCAATTTCTTAAAAAGGCTGTCTTTCTTAGCATTTGCCATGCAACCAGTCACTCCAATCACTGCCTGAGTCTGTCGATTCTTTCCCAATCGCCCAATCTTTCCCATCGCTTTACGTTCGGCATGGTCGCGGATCGAGCAGGTGTTAAAAAGGATTAAATCCGCCTTTTCTTCCTCGTCAGTACGACGCAACCCCCTCTGTTCCAGCATCCCTCTCATGACCTCGCTGTCCAGCTCATTCATCTGGCAACCATAGGTTTTTATAAAAAAAGTTTTAAGGATATCTTCCATTTTTAACGTCTCCGCCTCTCTCTATGAATTAGAACAGGAATTTTAATCGATCCTCCTCTAAAAAACAATCGAGAAAACTCTTGGCAAAAATAGAGGGAAATGAGTATGATTGTGCGTGATTAGATAAAAATCCCTTAGGATAGATAGGAAACACCGATCATGGAAAACCAAACAAAAGCTGTATTTGCCAGAACCCAAAACCTGAAACCGAGAGAAGTGAAGCACGACTGGTTCGTCCTTGATGCCTCAGGTTTGACATTGGGCCGCTTGGCATCTGAAATTACAAAAATCCTGCGTGGCAAGCATAAGCCGACCTTCACTCCAGATGTGGATTGCGGTAGTGGCGTCATCGTCCTAAACGCAGGTAAAATTAAGGTCACTGGTAACAAAAAAGTTCAAAAACTCTACCGCTACCATACCGGATATGTCGGAAATCTCCGAGAAATCGCATATTGTGACATGCAAGCGAAAAAGCCTTGCTTTCCCATTGAACACGCTGTAAAAGGGATGATGCCTAGAACATGTATCTCTCGCCAACAGTTGAAACGTCTCCGCGTGTTTGCAGGTAACGAGCATGATCTCGCCGCACAACAACCAGTAGTAGTCAATTTTTAATTTGATAGAGGTGAATTTTGGAAGAATTTGTTGAGACAGGCCGCAGAAAAACTTCTGTTGCATCCGTTCGCGTTAGACCCTTCGGTACAGGTAAAATTGACATCAATGGCAAAAGCTTTGATGAGTACTTTCCTCTCGCAATCCAGCGCAAAGCCGCTCTACTCCCTTTAGCAAAAATCGAAGGTGTCGGCAAGTACGACCTTATCATTCGCGTTAAAGGCGGGGGAATCGAAGGCCAAGCAGCAGCAATCCGTCACGGCATTGCACGCGCTTTGGTTCAAGAAAGCGAAGACCGCCGCTCCGAATTTAAAGGCGATGGCTTCCTTACACGCGATTCTAGAATGAAAGAACGTAAAAAATACGGCCTCCGTGGCGCACGTAAAAAAGGTCAGTTCTCTAAGCGTTAATCTGCTTACAACCCCTTTTCTCAAAACCTTGCAGAGCCCCTCGCTCTTCAAGGTTTTTTTACGCTCTTATTTGTAAGTTTTTATTTTAAAAAATAATGGTTATAGATCTTTATCAGTGAATCCCGGGGCTTTGACATGCTAAAAAAGTCAAATATTGAAGCACGAGCGGTATAATTATCACGGTGCTTTTGATAAGGTTTTCATCGCGGTAGCGCATACGCGTCAAGCTAAAAACTCATAAATCTTTTATAC
>CAYIYO010000050.1:0-13561 GCA_964367715.1 uncultured bacterium | reverse complement strand
AATAATAATAATAATAATAATAATAATAATCAGTAAAAACCCAGACTAGGAGGTCGTTATGAAAAAGGCTATTTTTGGCTTAGCTGCCAATGATGAGCAAGCGCATCGCATCGTAGAATGTTTACTTGCTGCAGGATTCTCAAACACAGATATTTCTGTGCTCTTTCCTGACCAACACCGCAGCACCGGCACAACCAGAACAACCGACAGCGGTCGCGTTGTATTCAAACAATTTCCTGCACAAAGAGCTCCTAAAGCGGGAAGCTTCTCAACAGAAAAATATACAAAAGCTCCAGAAGGCGGTGTCCTCGGCGCAACAACAGGCGGTATTGTAGGGGGTTCTATCGGACTTCTCGCAGGAATCGGTACATTAGCCATTCCAGGACTCGGCGCATTTATCGCTGCCGGACCTATCGTCGCTACAATCAGCGGATCTGCCATCGGTGGAAGCCTTGGATTGCTCATCGGTGCTTTAGTAGGAACAGGAATTTCTGAATACGAAGCAAAAAGATACGAAAGTGGTCTAAAAGCTGGAAATATCTTGATCAGCGTTCACACAATGACTAGTGAAGAAATCACAGAAGTCTGCGACATCATGAAAAAAGAAGGCGCAAAAGACATCTCTTCGTCGTTTGAAAAAACAAAAACTAACTGCTAGTTAATAGGGTCGTTCAGAAGGCACTCGCTCTTCTGAACGACCCTTTTTATCCCTCCTTAAAAGGAAGCTCCATGAAATCTACTCACCAAAAAGTGTTATACCGATGAGCAGCTGAAATTTTGATTTCACTTGTGTATATAATTGGAGAAGGAAAAAAGTCCCTTGTTGCAAAAAGCGTATTTCTCTATAACGAAGCAAAAATATTTTTTATTATAAGCCAACCACAATGTAGCCAAGGGACTGATGTTCAGATTTACCATGCAATTCATGTTGGCTTTTAGCCTCATAAGCGCTTCGGTAGAAAGCACCCTTGCCGGAGGTCGTCCGAATTCAATTTCAGGTGGCCAAAATGCGTTTGCTGGGGTCGTGAATCCTGCAAATGCAGTATGGATTGAAGACCGTTTTGATATCGGCTTTTTTGGTGTCCATCAACGGTCCTCGTTCGATAATCAAGATAATAATCCCTTATTTCCTCCTGGAAAAACCAATCAAGCGTACAAAGTGGGCATTTTAACAACAGCAGACGCCGCGATTCATAAACGCACGCACATCAAAAATCATGAATGTTCATTTAGCCTTGCTACCTACATCACGCCAGGATATGCAAAAGTGCGAACAAAAGAACCACTCCCTCTTACAGGCACCACTCCTATTTCTGTAGAAAATAAGACACAAGTTTTCTCTTCCATCTTTTCTTTAAAATTTAATGAAAACCATTCTGCAGGCTTTTCTTTAGACTATTTTTATTTATCGCATCGCCGCAACGGCTTTCAAAGATCAGATAATCCCTTGAGATCCCTCTCGCCTGGACATGTCACAAATAATGGAATGGATCACTCAGGAGGTTTTGGATTAAGTTTGGGATGGAGATGGAATATCACCAAGAAGCTGACCTTTGGGTTTTCCTATGTAAAAAAAAGCAGTGTGGGACAATTTCGAAAATACCGCGGATTTGAGCCTCATCATGCAAGAAATTATATTCCTGCGACATTAGGAGGAGGATTTACCTATTTATTTAGCAAAAAAATTGCCGGACGTTTAGAAGTTCTCTGGACGGGTTTTGGTAGTTTGCCAGGGGCAAATAACACCCTATTGCCCAATGGTCAGTTGAATTTTAATAAACGGGGTTCTGACAACTCTTCCGGTCCAGGATTACAAGACGCAACGATCATTAATGGAGGGATAGGATATCGAGTGAATTCCACTTTATCCTTAGGAGCTGGCGTGTCACATCGCATCAAGTTACCGAGAAATTCTCCTTACATCATCTCTCGCTCGTATACACGACAAACAATTTACGACATCTTATCACTAGGTGTTAACTATAAGTATCACCATAATGACTTTTTCTTAACCGTCGCTCATGGCTTTGAGAATCGCCAATCTGGAATGATGCCTCCACAGCTCGGAGGAGGAAAATTCATTTCAAAAAAATCAAATAACTCTCTATCCGTTGCATGGGGTTACCTCTATTAACAAAAGCCGATTCTTGATTTCACTTGTGTATATACCGAACGTGACTCAAAATTTAGATTTTTGAATCACGTTCGGTATATCTTCCCCTCTAAAAAATCTCCGAAATTATCGTTTTAAATTAGATTGAAAACAATCTCCGAAATCTATAAAATCGAATCCCTATTTATAATATACTATCTATTTAGAGAAAAAATGTTAACAAACTGCTGTATTAACGTCGTCACAAGATCCTCTCTCAACCTCCTGGATAGATACCTTTTTGGAAAACAAAATCTAAGCTTTTTCCACCTTTACTTCTGCTCGATCTCCCTCCCCTTTATTTATGGTCTTTGCGCAATCCCATTCACCGGCCAGATCGAAGAAGCGATCAGCTACTTTCTTTCAATTAATTGTTTTCTTCTTGCACTTGCAACAAATCTCGTCGGACTCAGCTTTAGCTACGCCTTTCGTCAAAAAGAAGTACACCACGTCATCCTTCATTCAAAAATCCCCGAGCTACTCTTTCCTTTACTTTTGTTCCTTCCACTCTTTTCCATCGGATCGTCATCTTTCTATGAACCCACTTGGAAAAGTTTCCTCCCTCTAACTGTCACTTGGATATCTTTTATCCCTTATTTTTTACGTGGAAAATCTCTTGGATCCTTTTTCGACAAAACGGCATTTTTCATCATTGGAAGCCTCCTCTTTCAAATGGTCGTCTCCGCAAACATCTTGGTTTCAAAAACAAACTTTCATCAAATTTTATCCTATACTGTCGCTCTTCTATTATGGAGATGCATTCTCTCTATCCCTATTTCCTTAACAAATAAGAAAAAAGAGACATACCGAGGAGCAGCTGAAATTTTGAATTTAGACGATCTCAAAGCCCCGGGGTTCCCGCATCGCAAATGGGTCAATATTAGCAATATGAACCCATTTGCGATGCGGGAACCCCGGGGGCTTTCAGAGTGGTCTAAATCAAAATTTCAGCTGCTCCTCGGTATAAGTAATCCCACCCCTCTATCAGGCAAACTTTCAGGTCTTATCGCCTTTAGAGGGGTGATCGCTCTCATCACACAGTTTACTTTTACCTGGGCAATCATCGAAGGGGATCCACTAATAGTGTGGCCGATACTCAACACAACCGTTTTTGTTTCCTCTATTGCCTCGCAATTCATTTTAAAAGAAAAGATCCATCGCTCGGACTGGATAGCCCTTTGCGGTGTTTTTGTCAGTTCGTGCCTGACGCAGATAAAATAAAAAATACTATAATGGTAAAAAATGGAACTTCATCAGCAATTTCTCGATCAAACAAAAGAAGAATGCGTTTTCTGCAATCCGAAACAAGAGCTGATCATCGACTCTTCCCCTCACTTCACTCTCATGTTCGATCCCTTTGCACTGATGCCCGGACACCTTCTAATTTCCTCAAAGGACCATTATGGTTGTCTAGGGGAGATACCAGAAGAATTACACGACGAATGCGATGAATTAAGAAAAAAAGGATATGCCCTACTTTCTTTGCATTTTAAAACGGGAGTAACGCGTTACGAACACGGCCGTGCAGGCCACTGCATCGCCCGGGGCATAGAATCACGCTCATGCCACCACTATCACGAGCACCTGCTTCCAGCCGAATTGGAACTTCACACGAAACTCGCGGCACGATTCAAAAATATTCCTTATATTGAAGAAAAGGAGATCATTGACCTCTACGACAGGTACCATGAATACCTCCTGGTCCAGGAAGCTAATAATGTAAAACGGTTTTACATCGCTAAGGGCAGTGAAGTCGAGTCTCACCTTCTACGCACTCTATCTGCCGAAGCCCTCGGTCATCCCGATCTTCAGGATTGGTCATCTTATGACTCTTGCGAAACAATGTTGAAAGGAAAAGATATTTTACAATTTTCCATTAAGCGAGAGTCATGACCTTACGACAAGAAAATCCCATTCTCTATTTCGATAACGCTAGCACTAGCTACCCCAAGCCAAGTAATGTCGCAAAAGAAGTTGCCCACTACTTGGAATTCATAGGCGTCAGCCCTGGAAGGGGTGGATATGACCTCGCACAACAAGCAAATCAGCTTGTTGAAGATGTAAGAGAACGCATCGCCGCGCTTGTAAATGCAAAAAACTCAGAACACATTGTCTTCACTCACAATGCCACTCACGCCATTAATATTGTCCTCAAAGGCCTTTTAAAACCAGGCGACCATGTCATCATCAGCAACTTCGAACATAACGCCGTCTATCGTCCTCTCCACAAACTTAAATGCGAACAAAATGTTTCATACGACATCTGGGAATCGGATCCCCTCGGCAATTTTAACATCGATGACCTAAAAAAACTCATTAAGCCGGAAACGAAGCTAGTCGCTCTAAATCACGCATCCAACGTTCTAGGCGTACTCTCACCCGTTCTGGAAACTGCGGCCTTCCTCGAGAAACACCAGATTCCCTTTTTAGTCGATGTCGCCCAAACAGCAGGGCTATTTCCCGTCTCCTTTGCCCCCTATGCTGACTATATCGTAGGAACAGGGCATAAGTCTCTTTTAGGACCTCCAGGAGTAGGCTTTCTCTATATACGCGATGGCGACTCCCTATCGACACTCTACGAAGGAGGAAGCGGCGGTCTTTCAAAATCCCCTTACCAGCCCCACACTCTACCTTCGAAATTCGAGTCAGGAACATGTAATTATTTAGGAATTGCAGGCCTAAAAGGGAGTCTTGATTATCTAGAGAAATACGGGCAAGAACGCATGTGCACAAAGATGCAAAACTACACAGAACAGGCATTAACGATGCTACAAGATATTCCTGACATCACAATTTATGGCCCGCTAGTAAAGACAAAAAAAGTTCCTTTAATCTCTTTTAATCTCGAAGGCTACTATGCAAACGAAGTCGCCTTCCTCCTTCAAGAATCGTCGATCTGCGTGCGTGCGGGAATACAATGTGCCCCGCTCATACATAAAACGCTAAAAACTCTTCCTCATGGCACCGTAAGATTAAGCTTCGGTCATCACAACAGTGAAATTGAACTTGAAATCCTACAAGAAAAACTTATCGAAATCCAAAAAAACAGAAAAAAAGGAATTGAAAATGTCAAAATTAGTGCGTGACCTCATACCAGATATCATTCCAGAAGATAAAAAAGGCCATTACAAATTTACAGTCGTTGAAGACGAAGAATACGGACGGCTTTTAAAAGAAAAACTTGTCGAAGAAGTACACGAATACCTAGAAGCAGAAAATCTTGAAGAACTCGCGGATGTCCTAGAAGTCCTCGAAGCAATCATGAAACACAAGAATTTCATTCAGTCAGAATTAGAAGATGTCAAAGAGTCGAAAAAAGAAAAACGCGGCGGCTTCGAAAAAAAATTGTTGATGGAGGTCGTTCGATGACACAAGGTTTTATTCTGATGGGATGCCCGGGCGCCGGCAAGGGCACCCTCGGCGCTTACTTAAATACTGCTTTCGGTTATGCAAACTTTTCGTCGGGGGAGATCCTCCGCCACGAGGTGCGCACACAAACACCCATCGGCAGAGAAATAAAAGCGATTGTAGATAAGGGAGAACAGGTGGAAGACTCTCTAATTACAACCATGGTATTAAATAAAATCGAAAGTCTGATCGAACAAAAAATATCTTTTGTTTTCGACGGATTTCCACAAACAAAGCCTCAGCAAGAAGCCCTTAGCACCTTCTCTTTCGCCCACCCTGAACTGAAAATGCGGTATATATTCCTTACAATTACCCCTAAAAAAGCCCTTGAACGCATGATCGACCGTCTATCGTGCGAAAAATGCCAACTCTCCTTTAGCAAAACAATCCTTCAACAATCTGAAACCTTCAATTGCACATCTTGTGAGGCCACTCTTACAATTAGAAACTCCGACGCCCCAGAAAAGGCTGCAGCACGAATTAAAACTTTCGAAACAACGACAAAACCATTGATGGATGAGATCGCATCTGACGTTTTACCTTTAATTATCGATAGTGATCAGACGATTACTGCAATTCAAGAACAGGCAAATGCCTTCATTGCATCTTTAACTCAAGAGAAAAGTAAATTATGAACACACAAACATTCGTTGACCACCATCTTCACGACCTCACGAAAAGTCATGCGCTTAACGTCTTAAAAAAACTCACCGAACGCAATGACCACCTTAAGCAGCAAGCCAATTCCGTCCTCATTATTCACGTGATGCCTACAGCAGAATCTTATATCGAACTGATCAATCAACTATTTCCTGTCTCACTAATCATCGCCATCCCCTATTCCGCCAATGCCGAGACGGTACAACGTCTGCGTTCCAAAGGATTTAATGTATTCGTTCCCTCCTCCGTCACCGACTCTTTCGTCCAAGCAGGACCTAAAATTGAGGAAATCCTTAAAGAAAGTACAACTCCGCTCATCGTTCAAGAAGTCGGCGGTTACCTTGCTGGCTTTACAGAGCAACTTTCTTCCTATCCGCACTTCATCGGCATCGTCGAAGATACCAACAACGGCCATTGGCGCTACCAACAAGCGGGAAAACATAAAGTTCCCATCCTCTCAATGGCACTCAGCCCTATCAAAGACATCGAAGATACTGTTATCGGCGACTCGGTCGTCTACAGCACTGAAAGAATGTTTAGAGAAGAATTCCATGCGGTCATCCAGGGATTACGTACAGGCGTCATCGGTTATGGGAAAATTGGAACTTCAACAGGAATCGCCCTTAAAGGAAGAGAAGCAACAGTAACTGTTTACGATATCGATCCTGCAAAATGCATCCGCGCCCGCTTCGAAGGCTACCGCATCGCCCCTCTCGGACAAATCCTTGCAGAGTCAGATCTTGTTATCGGCTGCACAGGAAAAACTTCTGTAAGGGAGGAAGAGATTCCTTATATCCGTCACAATGCCATCCTCGTCAGCGCCTCAGCCAAAAATGAAGAATTCGACCTCGTTGCCTTTGAAAACCATTGCACACTTGAAAAAATAAGTCCTATCATTTGGCGCTATACCCAATCTGACGGTCGCTATTTCTATGTGTTGAATGGAGGCACCCCTATTAACTTCAGAGACAGAAGTATCCTTGGGAATATCCTCGACTTGATTTATTCAGAACTTTTTCTTTGCATGGCGATGCTCGTCAAAGAGGGCTGTGATCGTGGTCTTCAACACTCTCCCTCTAAAATTCACACGGAAGTCACGCAGACATGGCTTGAAATCTATGAACCATCTTTCCGCGCCTTTCCTCAAGATAAAATTTGGAGTTTCCCTGAAAGTCTAACGCGCGCCCTAACCTATAGCTACCACCTACAGACAGGCAAAGGCTCTTGAAAGGTCAAACCATTTGAAAAATTCTGGCTTATAATTTCCAATTATACCACGGTTCGGATAAATTTTGACATTTCGACGATCTCAAAGCCCCCGTGATAGTTTATCCCCAACTTGGGTTATACATTCCGCATCTAAGAGGTATTTTTTAGTTGTTAATCCTCCAGCAAATCCAGTGAGCTTACCATTCGCACCAATCACCCGATGACAGGGCACAACAATAGAAATCGGATTTTTACCATTAGCCGCTCCGACTGCACGCATCGCTTTAGGATGACCAATTTGCTGCGCAATCTGTTGATAAGAGCGCGTTTGGCCAAAAGGAATAGTAAGCAAAGCATTCCACACTTTATTCTGAAACTCCGTCCCAGCAATATCCAATGGAAGCGAAAACTGCTCAAGTTTGCCAGCAAAATAGGCATTTAACTGGCCTTCAGCTTCTTCTAAAAGCGGATTATCTCTTTTTTCCACACAATATTTCAGACGAACGCGGTTGGGCTTATCGTTTTCCCAAAGGATAGCGACTATTCCCTTATCACTGGCAACTAATTTCAACACTCCCACAGGGGAAGCCATCTCTTTAAAAAAACATGTCATCGTCCTACTCCGAAAAAACACTTAACTGTCTATACACAAGTGAAATCAAGAATCGGTTTTTTAGCGATGTGAAAGCCCCGGGATTGACATGCTAAAAAAGCCAAATTTTGAATTACGAGTGGTATAACTATTTTTTGCGTTCAAAAACAGAAAAACTAATATCTATCTGTACCGACCACTTCCAATTACCGTTGATTTTTGTGGAGTTAAACCAAACAGGTCCGGTTATGATATCAATATCAGGAGTAAAATTATATCCTAATGCAACTCCACCCCCGCCGATGGTATTCTTACCAGAAGCGTAGTCCGCGCAGAGCATCCACTTAAAATAGTCCCTGCCATCACAATATGTAGCGGGACAAAATTGCTTGAGATAGGCAACCATAAATCCTTTCGAATTCTTACCCATCGCGTGGCGACTGCCTGAAAATGCTCCGACAAAGATGCGTCCCCCAATAAAATCGGGTAATGTTTTGCCTACTATTATATCGACAATATTTTGAGCCGTCCTACCATACCCGTGATAACGTGTCCCCGCATTGAAAAAACCCACTTTAAAAGAAGGGGCATTGCAAAATAATTTATCCTCTGCAATAGCAACTCCTGCATTAAAAAATAAAGGATCGTTGGTACCTCCTAAATAGTCGACACCCGCCTCAGCTGTCAGATCCCCCCAGCTTAAAACGCCCAACTCGAACCCCGTATCGGAAGGGAAGGCTGAGTCATGTCCGCGGCGATTAAATACCGTGAAATAGTTGTCTTCATCGATGTGGCCGGTACCAGTGGCGTACACATCTGTTGTACAATTGGTCCAAAAGATTGAGCTAGGCGTTCCTTCAAGGATGGAGCAATTTGCGATGATAAACAAAAACGCGCATAATATATTCTTCATTGAGTTCATTTTTCTCCATCTAATTCTGTTTTTTTGTGATGATAATCCATCTATACACAAGTAAATTCACAAAATTGGCTAAAAATATTCGATATTTAGCCAAAAGTCCATAAAAATGTATAGTTTTGGCTGATTATCAATATATAACCAGCCAAAACATTTAATAATAGGGTCAGGCCTGACCCCTTACATATCATTTATAATTGCGAGCAGTAATACTGCGCGTTTCAAGCAGTATTACTGCACAAAATATTGAGGGTATGCTATGATGGGGAAAACGTAAGGAATTAGCTATGGAACTCGACTTTACCTCTTTAGAAAGCGCCCTTATCATGCTTGGGCAGCGTCTCAAATATTCGAATCAACACTATCAAGTTGTCGCCATTGGAATAGGCAAACATTGGGTGAATGAGAGACCTACCTCATTCTTAGAGTCAGGCCTACCGGAGGGGTTTGAGCAGCGCTTGGTAACCCATGGGTACGATGGCCTTACGATTCATTTTGCAAGCCGCTTTGATCAGATTTGTTTCAAGTTATACGCCGCTATAGATCAGGGGCCGGATAGTAAGCATTTTGCTGATTTAACACGGCTTCAACCTACGCGTGAAGAGCTTTTAACTGCAAAAAAATGGTGCTATACTCAGGATGTATCTCAAGAGTTTTCCATTATGATGGAAGAGGCTTTAAGTGCCTTGGGATTTGAAAATGGGTAAGATATGTAAGCAATTAGACGAGAATTTGGCGCATCTTGCGTGGAGTTTATGGACAGAGCTTGGTATTGCAGGTCTTGAGCGTAGTCATCAGACTTTTGCTATCGCGCCTGAAGAATTGATTTTACTTACATCAGTGCTTTCGGAATTCGATCCACGCCTACGCGATGAGGCGCTTGACTGGTGTATCCGTTATCATCGTTTCATATCGCCTATAAGGCTTCAAATCCTTGCAAAGGAATATAAAGCGTATATTGAGAAACCTTTTTCGCTCTTTTCATCCACATTCAATGCGAATGCTGACATCCGAACAAAATGGATTGAATTTACAAAATCCACACCACTAAAGTTCAAGCCGAGCGGAAAATCAGTTCTGCGTAATTTTGAAGATCCTTCGATGATTTATTTTAGGCTAAGGTCTTTTTTTGGTGTCTCAGGACGTGCGGATGTTATTGCCTATCTTTTAAATGATCAAAGAGGCGACTTTGCTATTTCTGATCTATTGGAAACAGGGTATTCAAAACGCCGTCTAGCTGAAATTTTAGATGATCTTGCATTAGCCGGAGCGCTTTCAAAAGTTTTGGTTCGCAATCAATTGCGCTATACATTTACGCAGCGTCAGCAGTTTATTAAGCTTCTAGGGGGGATTCCTAAGAACATGATTCATTGGAACAGGATTTTAGGAGTACTTTTGCCGATTCGCGCGTGTATTCAGAAAGTAGAAGATGCTCCTATTGGTGTACGTGTTGTAGATATGCGAAACCTACTTACAACTCTATCGGCTCAGTTAACGGAACTTAAGTTAAAGCCGCCACCCCTGCAAAAAGATATTGAGAGCTATTGGAATAGCGTGATGAAATGGATTCTTAGTTTTTCAAAATCTTTGTCGTAAAATTGGGGTCACGATGTTAGGTGAAGCCTCTACGACAGAAATAGCGATTCAGCAAGATGCTCAAGGTTTTCAAGAAAACAAAACCGCAGCACGGGCGGGCGGCAATATTGCAGGCAATGCAAGGAAGGAGCTTGAAGAAAAAAGTGGCCGACAAGTGGTAAGTGCGTCGAATTTCCTTTCGCATCAACTAGAATTGGATGCTGAAGAGGTAATACCCATTGAGGCAAATGAATAAGATACACCCCCTCTTAAAATATAAGGCGATTTGATTCATAAATGCCACAATGCCAGGCCTGACCCCTTTATGACCCCTTTACTAATTAGCTCTGCTCTTTCGGAGAAGGCTCATATCTCCGATACACACAAATGCCTTCTTCAGGAAGTTTATTAGGATATGGGAGTACGATTAATTTTTCCTCCCACTCTATTTCTTGCGGAAAGTCGCAACTCATTTCAGCAGAAATAACCCCAAAAACATCATAATCCAATTCCTCTTGGGAAACCTGAGAATCATAATAGAAATACAAAACAATTTTTTTTTCATTTTTGATATATTCAACACTTACTTTTCTCATATTCGGCCTAACTTCGCAAAGTAAAGCTCTGTTTGCCGACAATATCAACTCCACCCTTGATATTTTTTCAAGGCGAGGTATTCCTTCCATGCTATCACCATATTTTTTTATCAGGATGCTCGGGTACTATATGAGCTCCCTTTTTACTATAATGAACGGTTCCTTTCATTGTGTTAAGAGAAATTTTTCCATCCTTGCTTTTCCGTACTCCAATATGTTCCTTAAAATCAATAACCTCACGGTAACCAGGGTTACCAATCTCACCTCTTATAGGGATTCCTTTTCCAGCATATCTCTCTAATAAAACACTCGCATCTATATGCTCAAAAATACTTTTACCTTCCTGATAATTATGTTTACCGATCACGTGTTTATTTTGACTATCCCAATGAATTTTAATGTTCTCAAAAAACTTATGCCTTTGAGAAAATTGTTGCAAACCTTTAGAGACAAGTTCCTCTTTGCTAGATACTGAAATAACCATCGATTCAAAGTTACATATCCGATTAGCCTCTTTCAATTTTTTATACAAATCCTGATAAAATATAAGGTTATCATTTCTTGCCCATTCGATTAACTTGCTCAAATTATTTGCTGCATTTAGATATTCACTTAACAGACATACATAACCACATTGATTTGAAGCTTGTAAAATATTTCGGATACCGTAAATGTCTGTTCTAAAATATGGTCCCGCCTTTCTAGCTAATAAAAATTTCTTCATAAACTCATGCCAAACTCTATCTTCTGGATGTTTTGGATGATAAGCCGTATCCCCTGGAAACCCTCCTTCTACTTTATCCGTTATGAAATGGCTGAAACATTTACAATGGAGAAAACATTCGCAACCAGGTATTCCATTATAAAAGTAAACGCTCTCATCTTCTTCATCATCCCATTCTATAAAACTCTGCCCTTCAAAAAGAAAAAAAAGAGAAAAGAGAAAAAAACAGAAAAAATATTTTTTAAAACTCATTTGGACCTCATTTTTATTTCAAAAACAATAAGAGCCTTCCAAATATTAATCTATAAAAGAACGCTAAGAGAGAAAATGGACACAGGATTCCAAAGGAGCGTGGCTCCTTTGGCGAGGGGTTATTAAGGGAGCAGAGCTCCCTTAATTGCCTGAAAGAGGAGTCGAACCTCCGACCTTCGCATTACGAATGCGAGAGAAGACCAAACAATCCAATACTAACCAACCGCTATGAGTATGATTTTAAACGGTTTCCATTCAAATTGCTACTGGATTGTATGGATTGGTGCTGGTGAAATAAGGAAGTCATTGCACCGCCAATGCACCGTCAAAATCCTTTGATTTAAAATAGATTCTATTATAAAATCGCTTTTCACAAACCGATTGAAGTCACATCTTGCATAGAAACAATCACCCTATGACCAGACCAAATTAGTCTTGATGGGTAAGGCACTAGCCTGCTGTCAAAGCTAAATCTAAAATAAGGGAAGACACACATGAATAACGAACTCGAACTCCAGCAGCGTATTGCGATATTTAAAGGTAAACAAATACGAAAAATCATCCATAATAACGAATGGTATTTTTCTATTATCGATATCATAGAGGTACTTACGGAAAGTACTAATCCAAGAAGATATTGGGCTGACTTAAAACGCAAACTCTCTGAAAATGAGGGGTTTATTCAGTTGTACGATAAAATCGTACAACTGAAAATGCAGTCCTCTGATGACAAAAAATACCAAACAGATACGGCTAATACTGAAACCATTTTTAGAATTATCCAATCAATCCCTTCACCTAAAGCCGAGCCTTTAAAAAAATGGCTAGCTAAAGTGGGCTATGAGCGAATCCAAGAAATAGAAGATCCTGAGCTTGCTTCAAAGAGAATGCGGACTCTCTATAAAGCAAAAGGATATCCAGATGATTGGATAGAAAAACGGATGCGTGGAATCGCCATCCGCGAGACGCTTACGAATGAGTGGGAGCAACGAGGTGTCAAAGAGCAGCGTGAATATGCTATCTTGACAGCTGAAATTTCAGAAGCTACTTTTGGACTTAAACCTACTGAACACAAAAAATTAAAAAGCCTTAAAAGAGAAAATCTCCGTGATCACATGACAGATTTGGAACTGATTTTTACGATGTTAGGTGAAGCCTCTACGACAGAAATAGCGATTCAGCAAGATGCTCAAGGTTTTCAAGAAAACAAAACCGCAGCACGGGCGGGCGGCAATATTGCAGGCAATGCAAGGAAAGAGCTTGAAGAAAAAAGTGGTCGCCAAGTTGTAAGTGCATCAAATTTCTTTTCGCATCAACTAGACTTGGATGCTGAAGAGGCAATACCCATTGAAGCAAATGAATAAGACACACCTCCTCTTAAAATATAAGGCGATTTGATTCAGAGAGATCACCATGCTAGCCGCTTCTAAAAACCTATACAAATCTACTAAAGACAGCATAGACACGTCAGCCA
>CAYIYO010000049.1:0-14286 GCA_964367715.1 uncultured bacterium | reverse complement strand
ATAAAATTTTATTATTTCGTGTTAATTTGTAAGAATTTGTTTTAAAACAAATAATGTTTTACTGTTTTATTTCAGTGAATTGTAGCGATCAACAAAAGGGCATCCTTCACAGCTAGCTTCGTGGTGAATGCAAAAGTCGCGATGCAATTGGTATCCTCCCTGCTGTATGAAGGCATTTTTTGTTAAAAGAGTCGCCTTGTCGGTCTCTCCAAAAAAACGATGAGATAAGTACTTTATTTTTCGCGAAGGATGGGCTGGCAATGTGGTGCATAGCAAATGAAAAGCGGCCGTTTCTTTTGCATCGACATTGGCACCAACACTTTCTTGTAACAATGGAAGAAAAGTGTTGATTAGCATCTCTTCTTTTAATGTTGTTCCTATCAGCGGCAGCATAGCTTCTTGCTCGTGCAATTCAAAAGTAAAGTGACAATTCCAGTACGCATCAGAATAAGAGGGAATCAACTCACAAAGTTCGTGAACAAGCATTTTTTGTTCTTTAGTCGTCTTCACTAACGGCCACGATGCCGACCAATGCGATTCCATGCGTTGAAAAAGTCGTGATAATGAAGGATCTTTCACCATCTTTACAAGGTACGCAATCCGTCTCACAGGATGATTAAAAGGACGCACCTGCGCTAAATCCAATGAAATACGTTCAGTACATATTTCGGAAAGAGAATAGGCTAAAAGGGTTTGATAAAATGCAGAATGTTTCCATTTGTCTTGAAAAAATGGAGAGAAAAATCCACAGAGGTGCAGTCCTAAAGCAAGAAGTTCATGTTCTTCGTAGTGGCGTCGTTCGTACATGAGATGAAATAATCTTGTAAATGCTGCGCTATTGTGTTTGTAACCCAGTGCAGTCGCAATGCCGATGGCCATGGCCATGCGTGGATCTTTTACATGCTGCTGTAGTGTACGACGTTTTTGGGTGAGACGCCAACCGGCAGCCTTTTCAAAGAGGTCTGTTATTTCTTGTGTGGAGATCTTTTTGAATAAGCTATGTGCACATTTTCCGCTGCCCAAAAATTGCTTGTATGGATACAACTCAAGATCGATCAGCTGTAATATCCGTGCCTTAGGTATCGTTAAACAAGGTTCGAAGTAAGTGCGTGGGATAACCTTATTTTCTTTTGTAAAGACTTCTTGATGTTGACGCGGCAGCCATAACGACACATGCAAAGCAACATTATTGTAGCGTGCATCAAGATGGTGCTGGTGTTGGGTCCATCCTTCATCAGAAAGATGAATCTCGACGTCGCCCCACACATCCTGCTCTCCAATGACAAGATGCGCCTTTTTAAAGTCGGGACCTGCTTCCGCATTCCATATTCCAGGCGACTTCACACGTATCGCCTGGCCGTCGGCAGTTTGGAGTCCTTTGAAATACTTCTGCTCAAACCACATGGCTTGCACGTGGCGCTCAGAGAAAAAAAGATAAGGGGAAGGATGTTCCGCAATGGAACATTCCTCCTTCTCTTCTAAAAGTTGGGAATAGTCCTGCACGATTTCTATGTCGCCTTATTGATGACAATTTGTGCGGGTTCGCCATTAAGATCCCATTCTGCTCCTTTGCAGGATTCGAAGTGTACGGTTAGCGCAAGAACTTCTCCTCGAATGAAGTCGCCATGCACTTCATAGCACTTTTGTACGCGGGGGGTTGTTTCCATTGTGACCTGAATTCTATCGGTCACAGCGAGACCTTGTTCGCGGCGCATGGTATTGATCTTGTTGACCACTTCGCGCGCCAATCCTTCGATCTCCAAGTCATCCGACAGCACGGTGTTGAGGATGATCGTGATGTTTCCATCATTTGCTGCGACCATGCCTTCGCGTACATGGCGGGAGACTTCGACATCTTCAGGAGTCAGCGTGACGGTTTCGCCTTCGACGACGATGTCGAGGGTTTTTCCTCGACGAAGAGTTTCTAATTGGGCAGCGGTGAATGCTAAGATGGCTTCTTGCGCCGCTTTCATCTTTTTGCCGACTTTTTTTCCGAGGATACGGAAGTTAGGCTTCGCTTCTAGCTTCACATATTTGCTTTCTTCGTTGTCGAAATGGATCGCTTTCACATTCAGTTCCTCAGCAATCAGATGTTGCTGCTCTTTCAAGAATGCAAGAATCTCGGCGCTTTCGCTGACGAGTGTGACATCGGCCAACGGCTGTCGCACTTTAAGTTTTTGTTCTTTTCGTAGGGCATGGCCGGTGCTGACAACGCGCTGCACCGCTTCCATTGCGACTTCAAGATGAACATCCCGCTGCGCATCGACATATGTCGGATAGCGGCATAAATGCACGGAGTCGGGCATTGCTCCTTTGCGTAAATTGAGGTACATCGATTCGGTGATGAATGGAACAAATGGAGCAGCCACTTCGCACAATGTCAACAGTACATGGTACAGGGTTTCAAAGGCTTGGTCTCTATCAGTCGATTGCTGCTCTTCCCAGAAGCGGCGACGCGAACGACGGATATACCAATTTGTCAATAGGTCAACATAGCCAATAAATGGCTCGACAGCACGACTAAGATCATAATCGTCCATGCCCTCTTCCACTTCCTTCACAAGCTGGTTGAGCTTGGAGAGGATCCAACGGTCAATCACTGCATCCGGACGCTGGTTTGCGCGGTCGATGCCATCTTCTGGCGGCTTCCATTGATAAATCGTTGCATAGGTAATAAAGAAACTGTACGCGTTCCACAATGGAATCATAATCTGTCGCAGTACAAGCTCCACCCCTGCTTCTTTGAAGCATAAATCGTCCGCTCTAACCGCAGGGCTATGGAGCAGATAAAGACGTACAGCATCGGCGCCATATTTTTTGACGACTTCCATCGGATCCGGATAATTCTTCAAACGCTTACTCATCTTTTCGCCATTTTCAGCAAGGATGATTCCGTTGACAATAACATTTTTGAATGCAGGCTGGTCAAATAGCGCCGCTGACAAGATTGTCAGGGTATAAAACCATCCGCGTGTCTGATCCAACCCTTCTGCAATAAAGTCCGCAGGAAAATTATCTTGGAAGAAGTCGCGGTTTTCAAATGGATAATGGTTTTGTGCATACGGCATCGATCCCGATTCAAACCAGCAGTCAAAGACTTCGCTAACGCGCGTATACTCTTTTCCTTTAACCGTAATCTTTAGGTCGTCGATAAAATGACGATGCAGATCGGTTGGCGTCGTTCCAGTAAGCTTAGAGAGCTCTGCAATGCTTCCGATCACTAAAATGTCGCCATCTTCGGCACGCCATAAAGGAATCGGAGTTCCCCAATAGCGGTTACGGCTGATCGCCCAGTCGCGCGCGCCTTCGAGCCATTTTCCAAAACGGCCTTCTTTGATGTGTGCAGGCGTCCAATGGATCTTTGCATTTGCTGCCAACAGTTTATCTTTAATCTTTTCGACGCTGACAAACCATGAGCTGACGGCTTTGTAGATAAGGGGAGTATCAGAACGCCAGCAATAGGGATAACGGTGGCGTAATGTTGCATGGTGCACGACACGTCCTGCCGCCTTCAAACGTTTGATGATATCTTTGTCGGCATCTTTAACAAAAAGGTCGAGATAGTCTGAAATCTCACTCGTGAATTTTCCGTTGTTATTCACGGGGCACACAAGGGCAATTTTCTCGCGTTGTGCGGCATAAAAGTCGACTTCACCAAAGGCCGGCGAACAGTGGACCAATCCCGTTCCATCTTCAACAGAAACGGTTGGCTCCAAAATTACGCGAAACGCTCCATTTGCCGCCTCTCCTGCAAAATAATCGAACAGGGGTACATAGCGCGTTCCTTCCAACGCAGATCCCTTAAAGCGGTCAACAATAGTATAGAGATCTTCACTCTTGTAGTAGGCAGAAAGGCGTCCTTCCGCTAAAATAAAGAATTGTCCTTTTTCTTTGTCTTCCACTTTTACATAGTCGATCTCTGGTCCCACCATCACCGCAAGGTTAGACACAAGGGTCCATGGTGTCGTTGTCCACACCAACAGCGCTGTCTTTGGATCTTTCTCCAGCACAAAAGAAACGGTCAAGGACGGATCATCCACATCCTTATAATTCTCCCCCGCCTCAAAATTGGAGAGGGGAGTTCCCAACTTCGCCGAGAAGGGCATGACTTTATATCCTTCGTAGACGAGTCCTTTCTCCCACAGCTGCTTGAACACCCACCAGACGCTCTCCATAAAAGTGGTGTCCATCGTGCGGTAGGTATGATCAAAGTCGACCCAGCGTCCCATTCGCGTCACCACCTCTTCCCACTCTTGAGTATAGCGCAACACGATCTTACGGCACTCTTCGTTGAAGTTCGCGATCCCAAACTCTTCAATCGAGCGCGCACCAGACAAATTAAAGCTTTTTTCGATCTCATTTTCGACAGGCAAGCCATGGCAATCCCAGCCAAAACGGCGCGGCACACAGTACCCTTTCATGGTCTTATAGCGAGGGACAACGTCCTTAATCGTTCCGGCAAGCAAATGTCCGTAATGGGGGAGTCCTGTCGCAAACGGAGGGCCATCATAAAAAGTAAATTGAGGATTATACTGGGCTTTATCCACCGATCGCTGAAAGACGCGGTGCTCTTTCCAATGCTTCAGCACTCTTATCTCTCGGTCATTAAAGCTCTCACTTTCGATTTCTTTCCACATAATTCTCTCCTCTTAAAGATCGTCAAATATACCCTGTTTACCCCAAAATGTCCAGTTGATAAAATTTTCTTTATTCCAAAGCGGCCTTGTAAGGATTTTATCTATATGCTACAATTAAGGTATCACTCTTTGGGGGTGTACTGGTTTCGACTGGGAAATGAAGTATTGATTGCATGCAGAGGATGTCGGTTGGCCTCTTTAATCATCCGATAAAACAATAATTGCAAACTCTAATAAAGTTGCGGGCCATATCGGTTATGCTGAAATGGACCAAGTAGCCGCTTAATCCTAACAGATTAAGTTGCTCCGATAACCTGATTCTGGACCGAGGGAAGCAGGATCTATCGTAAATTTTCTTGGTATGGCTTAAGGAACCGTCGCTTCTAGGGTCCTTACTTCAAGATAAAATGAAGCTCTCTGTCTCTATTGGGGTACCCTGCATAGGAGATGGTGAAATATCAGGGTAATAAGCATGTAGTGGTTAATATGTAGTTTGCTTAGGACGAGAGTTCGATTCTCTCCACCTCCAATTGGTTGGATGATCCTTATATCCGATCATAGTAGAAAATGGCTCACGGACTTCCGTGAGCATTTTTTTACCCTCTAATTTTAAGTTCTGAAATACCAAATTCAACAATTCACGTTTTTCATCCACTTCAGAACTTTCGAAGATTTCTCTGGCACGTGCCGCCAAATTCATGACCATGTTTGCCGTGACATAAAAGTTTTGGTCTGCTTTTTCGTGGTTCTTCATCTCTTCGGCAATCTCAATCTGACGCTTTTTGTATTCTCGAACTTTTTCAAGATAGAGTTTTTCATCGATTAACCCATCGAGCTTATCATCATAAATTTGACTCAATCTCTTTCGAATCTTGTCCCGTTCTTTTAGCAGAGCAGTTAAGCTTTCTCCATGAAACTGATTCTCTGATTCATGGATTTCTTTGAGATATTTGGTCACACTGGCTATTTGTTCTTCACTCAAAGCAATTTGATCCAGGTATTTTGATAAAGTCTTAACCAGTTCCTCTTCTTTTACATAAACTCGTTTGCAAATCTTTTTGGCATTGGTGCAGCTGTAATAAACATAGCGTCCCTTATGAATTTCGGGAGTAACCACACATCCACAATCAGAACAAGTGATCAGTCCTTTAAAGATGAATGGCTTGATCGCCGTCTTATGGGGTTTTTTATGAAAGCCATTAATCACATCTTGAACTTGCTGGAATAAAGCTTGTGAGATGAGAGGCTCATAACAATGCTCAACGATCCCATACTTGGTATCCATCATTCCACAGTAAAAGGGCTTCTTTAAAATCTTATTGATTTGCGAGATGGCAAGGGGTTCACCTTTTTTAGTCCTCAAACCCATTTCAATTGCTGCTATTTTTAATGTCTGTAAAGAGTGATTACCTGTGGCATACATCCCAAATAGCTTCCTAATACAAGGCGCTCGGTCAGGGTCGAGAACAATTGTCTTTTCTCCTTTATCGTTCGTGACATGTATATAGCCTGTAGGAGCTAAACCCATCCATACTCCTCGTTTTACAGCTTGCTCCTTGCTCCGCTTAATATTGTCGCTCAATTGGAGAACATAACTGCGAGCAAACATGACGCCTATATCCCAACGTAGAATATCAGAGCTATTTGACCTAAGATTGAGAATCAATCCTTCACGCATAAAATGGATTTCTACTTTTCCATCTTTTCTCAAATTGTCGAGAACCACTGATTCTTTAAAACTGCGCGGGACTCTATCGATTGTATCGGCGACTAATGCAATGGTTTCACGCGATTTACGGATACGTTCTAAAATTTTCTCAAACTCTTTGCGGGTATTTTTAGTCGATGACTCGGTAATTTTAAAAACTTCCTCAACAATCAGACCTTTTCTTTCGGCATATTCTCTTAAACGACGCTCCTGAGCAGGGATAGATTGTCCTTCCTCCTGCTCTTTGCTTGAAACGCGAGCCAGTAATAGAGCCTTCATTATTTCTTTGTCCGATAAGCTTGTTGGGGATGGTTAGGTTGATGAGGAAATAGATATTCAAGTTCATCTGACTCAATGAGAGGCAAAAGATAGTTTTGCCTAATATAATTTGCATGACGACGAAGCAATTGTGCCAGCTCTGGGAGTTTCCATGGTTGAATCGCACAGAGACGTTTAACTATTTCCTTCATTTTTTCAGGATTAACACGCTTTCCTACCACTTTTAGTTCATTTTGAAGGTCCGAAGGTAAGTCTGCTAACTCTGAAGATAAGCCGCTTATCTTCAGAGTTAACTCAGTAGAGCTAGGTAGGTTTGAACTCTGAAGGTTAGGCTTTATATGACCAGTTAATAATTTGCTTGTTGGGACATAGTAGGTTGCATTGCTTCGGCCCTTTTGCTCGAGAAGACCCAAATCTCTCAATCGTCGCAAGCTGGCGCTAGCCGTCAAGGTTTCTACACAGTTAATATTTCGATAGTCTGCATTAGTGATCGCCCCCATTTCTCTGACAACTATAAGAGTTCGAGCTTCTTCATCAGACAGATCGAATTCTTTAAAATTTTTAAGCCATTCAATGTCTTTCTCGTCAAAAAAATGATGTGTCAGTAATGTTAGTGTGAACTTATTAACTGTTCGATCTGACTCAAAAAATGGGACAGATAAATTAGCTTCCCGCATTGCTTCACGCATTGTCCGAATCCCCGTGCCCTTTACTTCGGCAATTTGTAAGTCATGCAGCACTTCAGCGATCTGATCATTACGCGTTATTGATCCAGGAAGTCCAAGTTGATCCTCGGGTTTCAATGAATACCCTGGATTCAAAAATTCGATGCGATTTGCATAGCGGATAATTTGAATCGTTTGACCAGCCCTATAGTCTCGATGCATGACAGCATTACAGACAGCCTCCCTAATGACAACATCAGGGATTAGAGGAATATCTTTACGGAAGATGTTGTTTGGCTGCATCGAAAAAGCATGTGGGATATCTCGCATAATATTGGCAATGACACGAGGGATTGCCAAAACAAGGGCCTCGCCAAATTCATAGCATTGCGAATAGCGTTTTTCAGGATGTGGTACCCATTCCCTTCCTTCGACAGTGATATAATCTATTCTCGATGAAATCGGAAACAGTCGACGCAGAGCCATTTCAGTTCCGAACAGGATAATCCCCGACACTGTTGGTTTAATTACGTTCTTGACTTCCACGGAAGCTCTTAAGGCAATCATGAGTTCTTGGTCATTCCATGCAAGCTCTTTAGCCTTGGGATTAACTTCTTTTCGATACATACGATAAGCCGCTATAGCTTGCGGATCGAAATCTTTCCAAGATGCCTCTTCCAACACTGTTTTATCAAATTTTTTCTGAGATCTAAATTGGTAAAGCATATCGAGATCTTCTTGGGTACATAATTGATCTGTAGGTCCAATTCTTCGATACGCTCCCTTCTCTATTCCTCGGCTTTTAATGAAAATAGGCTTCTCATAAGTTTCAGCTTCAGAAATATAGGCAACAATGATAGGCCCTTCTGGATGCAGTAGTATGTCAATAGCAGGTCGAATGGGTTTATTAAAATTTTGACGACATAAGGTCACAAGTTCACTTTGAAGTTTATCAGGATTAGAAACCCCAGTAACTTTATAGCGAGGAGCTTTATTCGAATCGTTCTTCGTAAGTCCGAGAACTAGATAGCCACCACCCAAGCCAGGTTCATTACTGAAAGCAGAGATAGTTTCTAACGCGCTATCTCCAATTTTTTCAGCCGATCGTTTGACCTCAACCCTTTCCGATTCATCAGCATTCTGTATGAGATTTAATAGCTCTTCAAATTCTAGTTGATCCATGTGAGGTCCTTGCGGTTATTTAGAGGTACTTGAGTTGCGAATAGACTTCAGAAGGTTTTCAAGATCCTTTTTCTTATAGAGGCGATAGCTATTTATAGGATTACGATGGGTTGATAGCTTTCCTTGCTTTTCCCAATTGCGCAAAGTGCTAGGTGAAATACCCAAATATGCGGCGGCTTCGTTGATCTGTAGATAATCGTCAATCTTCTCCATGATGGTTTCCTCCATTATTGATTTTAAACAATATCAATGCTTGCAGAACTTTGCAACTAGAATTCAATTCTAATCAGGCTGAAACCATTCCTCTTGCTCAAAGTCAAAATCACCTCTTTGAGCTAAGCCATATAAAATCAAAACCTCTTTAGTAGCCTCTAGATCTCCCATAAAATGTCTTTCCCATAGAGCTAACTTTTTCGTTAAACTCTCAGGTAGATGAGGGCATTCAGACCGCATCTTTCGGAGATACTTCAAATGATGTTTATTTGCCTTGGCTATATCAAAGTCCTTGTCAATATATTCTAAGTCATCCCACATAGATAAAATCCTCCAAAGATACAAGAGACTTTCTCAAGTCATTGATCAAAAGTCGGTACTCAACGCGCTTAGCTTTGGCCTTCTTTGTGCATTGACCATGCTTTATCAACATTGCCCCACCATGCCAATAACATCGTCCATTTGGCATTGCAGCTTGCTGGCAAATCTTCATAATCAAGTATAGCTCCCTTAGGAAGTTCCAGAAGATCCATGGCAAATTTGTATGCCCTACTTCCATCTCTGCATGTTACAACAAAATAAGGAACGTATTCTCTATCGGTGTGATGCAAAATAATCCAGATCTGACAATCAAAGGGGTGAATGAAAAGTTCTAAAGCTGTAATGATGAATGTTTCAGGTTTTTGCTCATAAAAAATAGCTGGAGGGGCTTCATTTATCCCAGGAATTCCATAAAGCCATATCTCTTTTTCCTCGAAAGTGCTCAGCGTCCCTACAAAATGTTCTGATATTATCGGAGAAGATGATTTCTCTGATGAACTTGCTGTCATTATTGGACGCTATGGAGGCGTAGGGAGTAATCAAGTTTTCTATTTCTCCACAATCTAGAACAGCTCTTAGAAGTTTGAGAAATGGGTCTATAAGTAGAAGAGGTCTCTCTTCAATAGGATATTCAGTGAGCTTGACCTTATTTTTTATGTCAGCAAAGAACGTTGGATTAATAGCTTCCTTCAATCGAGGAAAACAGTCGATTTTTTTCCTCAGATCCGATGTTGCTTGATGTACATCTTTAATTACTGCTAAAGCGATATTCTCAAAATGTTTTTGATCCTGAATTTTCATTTTCGATAATTCAGCGATGCTTCTTTGCAGACATTCATGAGAGTCTCTAAGATTGATAAGATCTCGAATGGCATAGATAAGACCTTCTAAGGAATCATCCGAGTCAAAATCTTTCAAAAGGCAGCTTAAAATAATTTTCACATCTTTCATCATCAAAAACTTATTAGTGCGAAACATGAAACTGTATAGAAATTAGTCAACATTTTCAATGGGATTTCACAGGCGAAGCAGAAGAAGCATGAATATCAGATCCATTTCAGGAGAAATTTAAACTCAAGCTTGTTGACAAACCTTATGTAACTTTGTAATTGCAACCTTTCCTAAATTGCCATAGAATGACTCATCAAAAGATGATGCAAAGGAAGCTTCCTAGCGAAAAAGCATAAACTCATTCCCTGTTGTAGTAGCAACAATCGAAAATATAAATTAGGTGATCGTATGGTCTTTGTAAGTGCTAAATCAGGCCCTCCAAATATTGGAGATCCACCAAGTATGTTTACTGTTCAGTATTTCGATGAACAAGGCAACATGATCATCCGAAGTGGTGGAAAACGAACTTGGAGGTGTAATAATCCAGGAGCGCTTCTTAAAAGCCCTTATAGTATGAGTAAGGATAGACGTGCAATCGGCTCAGCAGGATTTGGGGAGTATGAGTATGCTGTTTATCCTGATTATGAAACAGGGCACGAGGCTTTGGTTGTTATGTTGAGAGGCAGCCGCTATCGAAATCTAACTTTATTAGAAGCTTCTATTAGATATGTTAAAGAAGATCCTGGTCATGGTCCAAAGATTGCAAAAATGAGCAATCTTGACCCCAATCGCAAAATCAGCTCTCTATCCGACGAAGAATTTGAAAGATACTGGAAAGCTATCGAAAAAAATGAGCGTTGGGAGGTCGGTGAGGAAGACTTTATTCCAAAATGGATTATTTCAGGAGTACATAAAAAAAGAGGCGTGATCACTGAATATTTAGTTTGCACGGATAAAGAGTCTATATGGCTTCCAAAACATGAAGCCATCAAGTGGACTATGGAGAGTAAATTGCATGCTGTACTCGTTCACATGAAAAATGGAAATCATTATCTAAGACCTGAATATGGTCAACATGGCTTCGTTATTATCACCTAAAATTGTGTGTTTTATGAGAATAAGTTATCTTTTTTTGCTTCTTATCTTTACAGCCTGTTCTTCAGATTCAAATAAAAGATTGGATAATATCGAGGAAATCAAAAAAGATTTTATCGCCACTATTTTAACCGAAAGCATTTTAGATGAAGGGCCTTTTCAAATGAATTATCATTTAAGAGCCATTCTATTTTCGGATAACGTGGTAAGCCTTATGGGAAATGTTTTTGTATTTGATCATTTACCACATGGTTGGACGCAATACGAAGGCAAAACATACGTCAAGATAAACAGCTCTTTCAAAGAAATTTCATTAAATGATTTGTTTCCGCAACCCAGTCAAAAGGAATTTCTACGGAGCTATTGTGAAAACTTTTTCAAGCATCATGGCGATTGTAGCTACTTTAAAGGATCTGATCCATTATGTAATCACCTAAACCAAGAACTGATTAAGACATTTGTGGTAGATCACGAATTTCTCATTTTAGTTTTTCAGCCTTATACTGTAGGTGGATTGGGTGATGTTCCCTTTACAGTTAAAATTCCGTTCGCCGAGCTAACTGGAAAATGGCAAGCAGGCAATCCCTTGGAAAAGCATTTACCAATTACTAAAAACTTTCTTTCTTCTTGGGATAAGGACAATTGGGTCAGCGATGTTCAAGAAGATCATTCGATTACATATCAAAAGGATACAGTTAAATAAACCATTCAAGTTTCATCAAAAATACAGGTCCTTGAATCCGTCATTTCTTTCAGCTTTTCTATACCTAGGGATTTTATTAAAGATGTTAATGGTGGAAAAAGTGGCATAGGTAATTCATCCCACATATACCAATCCCAACCCTCGCACTTATGAGGTTCTAGTAATTGAGGTTCTCCCTCAAATTCAGTAATGATAGCGAAAAGACTGATATAATGTTTTTGCTCATCAATGATATCTTGAGTCCATGGGCCCAACTGAATCGACAGAGGAATCAGCCCAGTTTCTTCATCTAACTCTCTTTTTGCACATATTTCCACGGTTTCTTTAAATTCTAAATTGCCTCCAGGAGTGCTGTAACAGCCGCTTCCATGAGCACCTTTCCTTTTACCTAAAAGAATTTTACCCTCTTTTACTACGATAACTCCTACACCTACTCGAGGTTTAGGCATGTCTACCGAGGCATTTATGTGTGTTGACATAGATATAATCCACAGATGTACGTATAAGAATAGGCGTTTAGCGTTGTAAATCTTATTCATTTTGAAAATATAATTAAGGTGTAATACCAATATATAGATCTAAAACGATATTTTGATGATCAGCTGCTCTTTCATCATAAATCTCAAAGTCTGTCTTGTAAGAACGATGTCCACCTAATTGCTTTGAAGACATTTCCCAAATTTCTTTCCAAGCATTCACGATGACATCAGGCATCGGTGCAGGATTAGTTGTAAACTTTGCATATTGTTGTTTTGGAATCACTAGCTGTTGAAATCCTTCAGTCAATAGATCATTAAAAGAAGAAACTTCTTCACCAATAAAGTAGGTATATTCTCCATTGTGATCTGTTTCGTAGTCTGTGTATGCACAAAATGTTGTGCCTGGTCTTTTACGATTTGAAATTTTTTCAGCCATTCCTTGATGGAAATATTTTTGAACACAAGGAAAAATATTTCCTTTCATTTTGTCTAACTCTTGCTCATTGCTAGTACGAACACAAATGCCAACCAATTTGATCTCAGGCATTGTTATCAACTCTTTTTGCATCTCTCCCTCTCTTAAATTCCATAAATTAGATTCTTCTAAAAGTTGTTTGACTCTTGGAACAGTTTGAAGAATATCGATTTCATGTTCTTGCATTAGATAGGCAAATGGGAAAAAATTCTGACCGCTTTCTACCCATCCTACAAACCATCTAACTTTCAAGTTCTTACCATTTTCATCAACAGTGCTACCCAGTCCAGTTTTGCCAAATAATTTCCATCCGTGCGATATCTCTTCTTTAAACAGAAGATTTTTCGTTATTTGAAGAGCATTACTTGAAATCGGCAACTTCTCTCGGATCATTTTTTGAATAAACTCAACTTGTTCTTTCGGAGAAATTGTTAAAGATGAACTTAGCCATGCAGGATTAGTTGATCCTGGAGGTACCATTCCTGTAGAGAAATCTTGATTTCCATACTTAAATGAGGATAAATATTGCTCGATTGTTTCAAGACCAAGTTGTAATGCGATAATTTTTGAAAACCAAATGCAAGAGCGGTTCATCCAAGTCTGTGGATTCTGAGATTGCTTCCATGAGTCCAAGAAATCATCATATACTTCCTGAAAATGCCAGGTTGGGGTCTGCTCATCCTGTAAAATCCCTGCGTCATATCCCATTAAGCTTAGAACAATTTTAAAAGAAGAGGCAGGAGTAACACGCTCTTCAATGTTAGAACCAAATTCTTTGATGATTTCACTCGTAGAACCATCGATAAGAATGAAATTTTCTTCTCCACGGAGCTGCTGACAAGAAAATCCTAAAAACGTCAATAATACGAAAAATATTCTCATCATTCTTCTCCTCTGGACTATGAAGCTCGAGAGGATAGCATACTTTGATAAGGCTTGAAAAGAAGTAATTTTTGGGGATTGAAAGTTCTGAATGCATCTCCCCACCTCCATTTAGGGGGCTCTGCCCCCTAAAAACCCCCGCCAAAGGGCTACATGGCCCTCTGGACTCCCGCTTCCCCGCTTCGCAAAATCACCTACCTATCCATAAAGTTGTTCTGACAAAATTATGGGAATAGCCTAATTAGTTATTGTTAAATAAAATCGAAAAGTGTATATTATTTACTATTACTAATAAAAAATAAGGAGTATTGTTATGTCATCTGGTCTTAATTCTGTGCCACCTAGTGATCAAGCTAAATATCTAGTTTCATCTAACGGTTTTTCTCAACATTCAGATGCAGAAAAAACAACAAAAGAAGAGGCTTCGTGGAAGGAACCCGCTAAAAGAGTCGCTATCTTAGCTGCCATTTTAATCGCTGCGATTGTTATTGTCGGTGGTTTAATCACAGGATTTGTTTTTACCTGTATTTATTGTCCTTTGGCTGCTGAAATTATTGCCTTTATTGCTATCGTTTTAATCTTTAGAATCATAGGAGAACTGATATTCCGAAAGTGATTCAAAATTTGGATTTGCAAAAATTCCATTTGACCTTATTATGTAGTGCATGAATTTTCTAATTGATGTCATGTACCGTGTTAAATACACCGTTCATGGTTTGAGGCAATTGCTTCAAAGGCATGGTTTTTCTTATAAAAAGCCCGCTATTGTCCCTGGTAAAGCAAATGAACAACAGCAGAAAGAGTGGATAGCACAAT